>JBDHZW010000427.1:0-3763 GCA_039812105.1 Nakamurella sp. | reverse complement strand
GAGTACGGATTCGCGGAGCTTGGCGATGGCGAAGCCCCAGGCCTGGCCGGCCTTCACCTTGCCGGGCACGGATACCTCGTCCGGGTTGGTGATCACGTCGAGCAGCACCGGACCGGGGTGGGCCAGCGCGTCCCGCACCGCGTCGTCCAGGTCTTGCGGATCCTCCACGCGGACCCCGTGCAGGCCGATCACCCGGGCGAGCGCGGCGAAGTCGGGGTTCGCCAGGGCGGTGCCGAAGTTCGGCAGGCCACCCTGTTCCTGTTCGAGCTTGACCATGCCCAGGGAACCGTTGTCGAAGACGATCAGCTTGACCGGGAGCTCGTAGGTGGCGGCGGTCATCAGGTCCCCGAGCAGCATGCTCAAGCCGCCGTCGCCGCAGCAGGCGATCACCTGCCGGTCCCGGTCCAGCGCCTGCGCTCCCAGGGCCTGCGGTGTCGACTGCCACGCTCTGCCCATCGCTGGCCATGAAAATTCGGCAGTCACAGATTTGGACCGTGCGCACCTGTTCGATGCGGCATCCGGCCTGACGTTGGCGGAGGCGGGTCGATAGTCGCCGGCTGAGCCGACGCAGGTCCTCGGCGGCGCCTCGGCCCGGGGATGACGAGGCCCGGGCCGTCGGCCGGGTCACGCACCCGGGGTGGGCGCCCGTCGGGCCCGGTAGGCCGCGGCGGCCATCCGGTTGCCGCAGCCGGAGTCGCAGAACCGCTTGGACCGATTCTTGGACAGGTCCACCACGACGTCCCGGCAGTCGGGAGCCTGGCAGATGCGCAGCCGCTGCAGCTCGCCGCCACGAACGACGTCGACCATCGCCATCGCCGCCTCCACAGCCATCCGGGCGGCCAGTGGGGCGTCCTGCTCGGTGGCGTGCAGGTGGTAATCCCACTCGTCGTGCTTGATCAGTTGCGGCAGCGCCCGGAACTCCCGGAGCAGACCGTTGACGATGTCCACCACCTCGTCCTCGTCGACCTCCCAGATCCGGCGCAGCCGCGGCCGCAGGTCACGCACCGCCTGCAGCTCGGCCTGGTCCCGGCAGTGCCGGCCGGTCCAGCCCCAGCCGGTGACGAAGCGGTCCAGATCCTCGACCCCGGCCAGCTCCTCCTCGTCGGTGGCCGACGGGGCGGTATTGACCAGGGCCGCGGCAGCCGCCAGCGCCACCTCCGTGTCATGGGCAAAGACCACATTGACTCCTGACGGCGAGGGGCTCTAGTGTCATCAGCGTAAGCCGTTTTGACCCATGACGGGAGGTGTCCGATGACCCGCGACCACACCTACACCACCAGCGTGCCGCGCCGACCCCGGTTCGGCCTGCTGTTGGCGTTGCTCACGGCGGCGGCGTTCGGCACCTCGGGGGCGTTCGCCCGGTCGCTGATCGACGCGGGCTGGACGCCGGCCGCGGCGGTGACCGCGCGGGTGACCGTGGCCGCCCTCGTGCTGCTGGTGCCGTCGATCGTGGCGCTGCGCGGACGCTGGCGGATCTTCCGGCGGAACCTGCCGATGATCACCGCATTCGGCCTGATCGCCATCGCCGGCTGCCAGGTCGCCTACTTCAACGCGGTGCAGCACCTGTCCGTCGGTGTCGCGCTGCTGTTGGAGTACATGGGGATCGTGCTGGTCGTCGGGTGGCTGTGGATCCGGCACCGGCAGCGGCCGCACCGGCTGACCGTGGCCGGCACCGTGGTGTCCGTCCTGGGGCTGGCGTTGGTGCTGGACCTGGCCGGGGACGCGACGGTCGACCTGGTCGGGGTGGTCTGGGGGCTGGTCGCGGCGGTCGGGCTGGCGGTGTTCTTCGTGATGTCGGCGAAGAGCGATCCCGAGCTGCCGCCGCTGGTGATGGCCGGCGGCGGGATGGCGATCGGGGCCGTGGCGCTGCTCGCCCTGGCCGCGGTCGGTGTGCTGCCGATGGCCGCCAACACCGATGACGTGGTGTTCGTCGGGCACGACGTGCCCTGGTGGGTGCCGGTCGCCGGACTCTCGTTGCTGGCCGCGGTGTTCGCGTACGTCGTCGGGATCATGGCCGCCCGCGCCCTCGGCTCGAAGCTGGCGTCGTTCGTCGGGCTGACCGAGGTGCTCTTCGCGGTGCTGTTCGCCTGGCTGCTGCTGGGCCAGCTGCCCACGGTGATCCAGCTGATCGGCGGCGCGTTGATCGTCGCCGGGGTGGCGTTGGTGCGGATCGATGAGATGCGCGCCGACGATCCCGTCGCGGAACCGGTGGTCCCGGCGCCGGCCGGGTGACACACTGGCCGCCATGGCCGCCGCCTCGACCCGACTGCTGTTGGGCTGCGGGGTGGTGGCCGGGCCGCTGTTCGTCGGCGTCACGACGATCGAGGCGTTGACCCGGGCCGGGTTCGACATCCGGCGACACGGCATCAGCCTGTTGGCGCTCGGCGGGCCCGGGTGGATCCAGGTGGCCAACTTCGTGGTGGCCGGCGCCCTGTCCATCGGGTTCGGCGTCGGGGTCCGCCGGGTGCTGGGTCGCGGTCCGGCGGCGCCGCTGATCTGGGGGTACGGCGCCGGGCTGGTCGTCACCGGGTTGTTCCGGGTCGATCCCGGTGCCGGGTTCCCGGTCGACACCCCGCTGGACGCCTCCGGGATGAGCTGGCACGGCGCGGTGCACGCGGTGGCGCCCCCGTTCGCGTTCGCCTGCCTGGCCGGTCTGTGCTGTTGGTGTGCGCGGTGGTTCGCCCGAGGTCGGCCGGGCTGGGCTGGGTTGGGTGGGTGGGCGTGCTACAGCGTGCTCACCGCGCTGGCGGCGGTCCTGCTGATCTTCCTGCCCGGCGGCGGTGGTTCGGTGCGCTCGGCGCTGGCGGTGGTGCTCACCTCGGCCTGGCTCAGCGGGCTGGCCGCGCTGCTGCTGCGCCGCGCGGCCGACGCCCCCCGGTTCGCTGATCAAAGCCGGGTGGAACCGGACGAACCCGGTGCGGCCGCGCGGGTTTCGTCCGCGAACCCGGGAACGGTCTAGCTGCGGACCGGGGCGGCGTCGGCGATGACGTCGAGCAGGCGCTGCACGGCCTGCGCCGAGTGGCCCTCGATGAACGCGTCGACGTGCGGGAGGGCGGCGGCCATCCCGCCGGCGAGCGGCGCGAAACCGGGCGCGGCCTTACGCGGGTTCACCCAGATCACCTTGTGCGCCAACCGCCGCAGCCGGGCCATCTGCTCGCCCAGCATCGCCGGGTCGGCCCGTTCCCAGCCGTCGGACACCACGACGATCACCGCGCCGCGGGCCACCCCGCGCCGGCCGTCGGTGTCCAGGAATTCCTTGATCGCGGCACCGATCCGAGTCCCGCCGGCCGCGTCCGGTGACTGCTCCATCGCCCGGGCGATGCCGGCCTCCCGGGGGCCGCGGGCCAGGGCGCGGGTGACCGGGTGCAGCCGGGTGGCGAACACGTAGGCGTGGGCGCGGGCACCGAGCACCGCACCCTGCAGCACCCGCAGGTACACCCGGGCGTACGACTGCATCGAGCCCGAGACGTCGGCCAGCAGCACGATCCGCCGGGGCCGGGTGCTGCGTCGTCGGCGGACCCAGCGCGCCGGGTCGCCTCCCGTGCGGGAGGCGCGGCGCAGCGTCCGGCGCAGGTCGACGCTGCGCCCCGGGCCCAGGGTCGGCTCCCAGCGGGCCGGCCGGGTGGGCGCGACGATCCGCATCCGGGCCACGATCCGGTTCAGCTCGGCCAGCTCGTCCGGGTCGCAGTCGGTGAAATCCTTGCCGAGCAGCAGCTCGATCTCCGAGGCGACGGTGGCGACGTCGGGCTGCTGATCCTCACCG
>JBDHZW010000426.1:0-3802 GCA_039812105.1 Nakamurella sp. | reverse complement strand
GGCCGCGCCGGTCTCAGACGTCCAGCAGCGGGTGCGGCGATCCGTGCTCCTCCGCCGGACGCCGCTGGTACGCCTTCACGTGCTCACCGAGCCCGGCCAGGCGCTCCTGACGGCCGTCGGCGCCGCGTCCGGCGGCCACCCAGTTCACGTACACCCGCTGGTCGTCCGGACGCAGGGACTGAAACGCGTCCAGCGCGCCCTGGTCGGCTTCGAGCACCGCCGCCATGTCCTCCGGAACGGCCACGCCCTTGTCGCTGATCATCGTCGATCCCCTCTCGTCGATCCTCCGCATGTTGATCATCTGCCGGGTCAAGTCTGCGCCTCCGGGAGCGGCCCTGCCAGGAATCGGGCGGCGCGCTGCGCGAAGAAGTCACGCTCGGCGACGCTGCGGGCGCAGTCGGCGGCCGCCAGCCAGGCCACCCGCGCCTCGTCGCGCCGCCCGAGATCGTCGAGCAGGGTCGCCCGCGCGGCGTGCGCGTACGGGTAGCGGGCCAGGTCGGCCACCGCCAGCACCCCGTTCAGGTCGCGCAACCCGGCCTCGGGTCCGCGCAGGTGCCCGATCGCCACCGACCGACCCACCGCCAGCGTCGGCGACGGATCGGCGGCGAGCGCGGCCCCGTACAGGTCGACCACCCGACGCCAGTTGGTCGCTGAGAGAGTGGGCGCCACGGCGTGTTCGGCGGCGATGGCGGCCTGCGCGGTGAGCGGGCCGAGCCGCTGCCGGGACCCGGCCAGCGCCGCCCGGACCAGCACCAGGCCCCGCCGGATCTGCTCGCGATCCCACCGGCGCCGGTCCACGTCGGCCAGCAGCACCTGCTGCCCGTCGTCGTCCAGCCGCCCGGCCGCCCGTGCCCGGGTGAGCACGATCAACGCCAGCAGCCCGGTGAACTCGGGGTCGGCCGGCCGCAGCACCCGCAACGCGGTGGCCAGGTACTGGGCCCGGTCGGCCAGATCGTCGTCGATCAGCCCGGCCCCCGACCCCGCGGTGTGGCCGAGGGTGAACGCCAGGTAGACCACCGTGCGCACCGCCGGCAGCCGGGCGTCCACCGTCGCGTCGTCCGGCAGATCCAGGTCGGGACCGGCCGCCGCCAGCCGCTTGCGGGCCCTGGTCAGCCGGGCCGCCATCGTCGACTCGCCGACCAGGAACCCGGCGGCGATGGCGGCGGTCGGCACCCCGCAGGCCAGCCGCAGCGTCAGCGCCACCTGGTCGGCCCGGCCGATCCGCGGGTCGCAGCACAGCACGACCAGCCGCAGTTCCTCGTCGCCGACGACCCCGACCTCGGTGTTCACGTCCGCCGGATCCACCTGGCGGAGCCCGCCGGCGCTGCGGATCAACGCCCGCCGGGCGGCCTGCGCGGCGCGGATCCGGTCGATCGCCCGGCGCCGGGCGGCGGTCACCAGCCAGGCCTCGACCGAGTCCGGCACCCCGCGGTCCGGCCAGGTCTGCAGGGCCAGCAGGAAGGCGTCGGCGGTGGCCTCCTCCGCGATGTCCAGGTCGCGGACGGACCGCAGGGTGACGGCCAGCACGCGCCCGGACAGCTCCCGTTGCGCCCTGGCCGCCACCTGCCGCGCGTCCGGCGAACCGTCCGCATCGGACTCGGTCAGTCGAAGCTCCAGATCGGGCGCATCTCGACGTACCCGAACCCCGCCGGGCAGCGCTTGGCCACGGCCAGGGCGACGTCCTCGTTCGGCGCGTCGATCAGGTAGTAGCCGCCGACGACCTCCTTCAGCTCGGGCGACGGGTTGTCGACCGGGTGCACGTCGTCGGTGCGGGTCTTGCGCAGGTAGCTCGCCGTCGGCGTGGGCTGCAGCGCCTCGCCGCCGAGCAGCGACGCGCCCAGCTCGGCGACCTCGGCCGCGAAGGCGTTATGCGCCTCCATCACCTCGTTCAGCACCGCCTCGCCGGCGGTGGCGTAGGCCTCCTCGGCCTCGACGATCAGCAGCAGGTATTTGGCCATGACCTTCTCCTTGCCCGCCCGGGGTGGGCGCGATCTCGGCGGCGCCGGGTGGTGCCGCGCATCTGTCCAGACGGAGCAGCCCGGCGCATTTCGACAGACCCGCGGGAAATCTTCGCGCCACCGGGGCCGGGCCGCCCGGCGACGACCGGCCCGCGCATCCGGTTCCCGGCGGGTGAGATCCGCCCGCTCCGGGCGACCCGTCGTTCCCGGCGGAGCAGATCACGCGTCCCGGCGGGTCTGGTGACCCCGGACACGTGCCGGCATCCCCCACCCCTGTCGACACCCCTGCCCCGCCCCGGTCGGCTATCATCGGCCGGTTACCTGGAGTGTGTCGCGCCACCCGACGACGGATTTCTCATCATTCGGGACTGCGACCGGAACCCCGCCAACCGGGCTGGTTCCGCCCGCTCCCGCCTCGACGATGATGGGTTCGTATGTCCCTGCCTGCCGTTTCCATGTCCGACGCCCTTGATACTGAATCGATACAGACTCCGGACCGGACCGATTCGCCCGACCCCGGGTTCGCCGACCTGGGCCTGCCCGCCGAGCTGCTGCGGGCCGTCACCGACCTGGGCTTCCGGGTGCCCACCGCGATCCAGGCCGAGGCCATCCCCGCGCTGCTCGGCGGCAGCGACATCACCGGCATCGCGCAGACCGGGACCGGCAAGACCGCCGCGTTCGGCCTGCCGCTGCTCGCCGCCATCGACCCCACGCCGGGCGTGCAGGCGCTGGTGCTCTGCCCCACCCGGGAGCTGGCCGTCCAGGTGGCCGACGCGATCACCTCCTTCGCGTCCGCCATGCCCGACATCACGGTGGTTCCCGTGTACGGCGGCACCGGATTCCTGCCCCAGCGGGCCGCGCTGAAGGCCGGCGCCCAGGTCGTCGTCGGCACCCCCGGGCGGATCATCGACCATCTGGAGCGCGGCACACTCGACCTGTCCGGCCTGCGCTTCCTGGTGCTGGACGAGGCCGACGAGATGCTCCGGATGGGCTTCGCCGAGGACGTCGACCGGATCCTGTCCGATGCCCCGGCCACCCGGCAGACCGCGTTGTTCTCGGCGACCATGCCGCCGGCGATCCGCGCGATCGCCAACCAGCACATGACGGACCCGGTGGACATCGCGGTGAGCCGCCAGTCGTCGACGGTCGACTCGGTCCGGCAGATCTACGCGGTCGTGCCGTTCCGCGACAAGGTCGACGCGCTGACCCGGTTCCTGCAGGTCACCGAGGGCGACGCGGCAATCGTCTTCGTGCGCACCAAGGAGGCCTGCGACCAGGTCGGCACCGACCTGATCGCTCGTGGGGTCTCCGCCGCGGTGATGAACGGCGACGTTCCGCAGAAGGAGCGCGAGAAGATCATCGAGCGGCTGCGGGACGGCCGGCTGGACGTGCTGGTGGCCACCGACGTCGCCGCCCGCGGCCTGGACGTCGACCGGATCGACCTGGTGGTCAACTTCGACGCCCCTGGCGAGCCGGAGGCCTACGTCCACCGGATCGGCCGCACCGGTCGGGCCGGCCGCACCGGCACCGCGCTGACCTTCTTCACCCCCCGCGAGGTGGGCCGGCTCCGCGCCATCGAGCGGGCCACCCGCGGCACCCTGGAGCAGATCGTGCCGCCGACGCCGGACAAGGTGGCCGCGCACAAGGCGGCCGTCGTACTGCGGAAGGCGCGCGCCCGGCTGGACCTGGGCCGGCTGGGTGCGGCGAACCGGCTGGTCCGCGACCTGCTCGCCGAGCACGACCTGACCGCCGAGGAGCTGGCGGCCGCGCTGCTGGCGCTGGCCGCCGGCGACGACGGCACGGAGCCGGACCCGCCCCCCGAACCGGCCTCGTTCGACCGGGAC
>JBDHZW010000425.1:0-3837 GCA_039812105.1 Nakamurella sp. | reverse complement strand
GCCCCGCTGGTTCCCCCGGAGTGGTCCACCGACTACCCGGCCGGCGGCGCCTTCTTCAAGGCGATCCGGGACGGGCGCCCCGCCCGCGCGGTGTGGCAGGCGTTGCCGGGTGAGGACTGGCCGGTCAGGTTCGCCGAGGCGGCGGCGGCCGCGCTGGCCGCCGGGCGGGGCGCGTTGCTAATCGTCCCCGACGCGACCGACCTGGCCCGGCTCGACGCCGCGCTCACCGCGACGCTCGGTGTCGACCGGCACGTCACGCTGGCCGCGGATCTCGGTCCGGCCGAACGCTACCGGCGGTTCCTGACCGTGCGCCGCGGGCAGAGAAAGGTGGTGGCCGGCACCCGGGCGGCCGCGTTTGCGCCCGTCGCCGATCTCGGCCTGGTGGCGGTGTTCGACGACGGCGACGACTTGCTGGTCGAACCTCGGGCGCCGTATCCGCAGGTCCGCGAGATCCTGATGCTCCGCTCGATGGCGCGATCCTGCCCGATGCTGATCGGCGGGTTCGCCCGCACCGCCGAGTCGCAGCTGCTGTTGGACAGCGGCTGGGCCCAGCCGATGGCGGCGCCCCGGCCGCTGCTTCGCCTCCGGATGCCCTGGATCCGCGCGACCGGCGCCGATCACGTCCCCGGCGCCGGCTCGGCCGCGGCGCACGCGCGAATTCCGCCCATCGCCTTCGACGCGGCCCGCCGGGCCCTCGACGACGGCGCCCCGGTGCTCGTCCAGGTGCCGCGCGCCGGATACGTGCCCGCACTCGCCTGCGAGCGGTGCCGCCGGCCGGCGGCGTGCCGACGCTGCCGTGGCCCGCTGCGAATGGTCGGTCCCGAGCATCCCGGCCTGCTGCAGTGCCGTTGGTGTGGCGCCAGCGAGGCTCTTTACCGGTGCGGCGCCTGCGGTAGCGACCGCGTCCGGGCGACCGCCGTCGGCGCCCGGCGCACCGCGGAGGAAATCGGCCGGGCGTTCCCGGGTGTGCCCATCCTCAACTCGTCCGGATCGGCCGGCCGGCCAGACGTGCCCGACGGCCCCGCCATCGTGGTGGCCACCCCGGGCGCCGAACCCGTCGCCCCGACCGGATATGGCGCGGCGCTGCTGCTCGACGGTCGGTTGCTACTCGGGCGGCAGGACCTGCGAGCGGCCGAAGAGGCCCTGCGCCGATGGATGAACGCCGCCGCCCTCGTCCGGTCGCAGCGCCGCGGCGGCCAGGTCGTCGTCGCCGCCGAGTCCTCGCTTCCGGCGGTGCAGGCGCTCATCCGCTGGGACCCGGCCGGTCACGCCGAATCCGAACTGGCCGGCCGCCGCGAACTCGGCTTCCCGCCGGCGGTGGCCATGGCCTCGCTCGACGGGTCGCAGACCGCGATCATGGACGCGCTCGACCGGCTGACGCTGCCCCCTGACGCCGAGGTCCTCGGTCCGGTGCCGCTGGACGACACCGACGATCCGGGCGACCGTGCCGACGGGCTGGCCGACGGGTCCGGCGCGATGCTGCTCGGCCTTGACCCCGACGTGCCGGACGGCACCCGCCTGCGGGCGTTGGTCCGGGCACCACCGGCTCAGCGGAAGGCGCTGAGCGCGGCACTGCATGCGGTCGCTGCCGGGCGGTCGGCCCGCAAGCTGGGGGGTGGGCTAAGGATCAAGGTGGACCCGACCGAGTTGATCTGATGAGGGGCGACGGGTTGCGCCGCCGCGGCCCGCCGCTTCTGCTGAGCCGTGGCCCGCGTCGCGCCGGTTCTGCTCATGACGCACCGTCAATTCGCGGTGCGGCGAGAAAAGGCGCGGCGAGAGAAGGATGGCGCGACGCCGGCGACGGCGCCCTGCCTGGGCCCGGGCTCGCGCCGGGCCTTGGCCTGAGCCTCAGCCCGCTTCGCGCCGCTTCTGATCAGGCCGCGCCGCTCATTCCCGGCGCGGCCCGAGCGAAGGTGGCGCGACGTCGCCGCGCCCGGGACTCCGGGGGTGCGGGCGCTGCCGCGGACCGAGACTCAGCCACGCCCAGGGACTCTGCCGCGCCCAGGGACTCTGCCGCGCCCAGGGACTCAGCCACGCCCCGGGACTCAGCCGCGGCCGCCCGACGCCGCCAGCCGAGCGACCAACTCCGCCTCGACGCCAGGCCACTCGTCCCGCACGATCGAGAACACCACGGTGTCCCGGAAGGTGCCGTCGGCCCGCGCCTGATGCCGGCGAAGCACACCCTCGCGGACCGCGCCGAGCCGGGCGATCGCCGCCTGCGAGCGGGTGTTCAGCAGGTCCGTCTGGATCTTCACCCGCCCGAACCCGCAGTCGGCGAACGCATGCCGGAGCAGCAGCAGCTTGCATTCCGGGTTCACCGCGGACCCCCAGACTGCAGGGGCATAGGCCGTCCAGCCGAGGTGGATCCGCTCGTCGGCCAGCGAGACGTCACCCAACGACGACGTGCCGACGATCGTGCCGGCCACCCCGAGCGGCCCGTCCACGACCAGCCGCACGACGTACACCGCCGCGCGCCGGCCGTCGGCCAGCCCGGCCGACCACCACCGCTCGAACGCCTCCGCCGACGCCGGGCGGCCGGCCGGACCGCCGCCGTACCCACCGGCGAACACCCGCGGGTCGTCCAGCGCGGCGAACAACCCGGCGGCGTCGGACGCCGTGCCCGGGTCGAGCCGGACGACGGAACCGATCAACGGCCGGCCGTCGGGTTCCACCGTGGTCATCGCCGTCACCCCACGCTCCTACACTGGCCGGGCCACCCGAACCGGGCCGATCATGCCGCACCGAACCGGTCCGACCAGAACCGGCCGACCAGCAGAAGGGCAGTCAGCTGCGCATCGTCTTCGCCGGCACCCCGGAGCCTGCCGTCCCGTCGCTGACCGCCCTGCTCGCCTCGCGGCACGAGATCGTCGCCGTCATCACCCGGCCGCCGGCACCGAAGGGCCGCGGCCGGACCCTGCAACCGTCCCCGGTCGGCGCCCTTGCCCAGGACCACGCGATCCCTGTGCTCACCCCCCGGACCGCCCGTGACCCCGAGTTCGCCGAGCACCTCAAGGGACTGCACCCCGAGGCGGCCGCCGTGGTCGCCTACGGCAACCTGCTGCCCCCGCCGGTCCTGGCCATCCCCACCCACGGCTGGGTCAACCTGCACTTCAGCCTGCTCCCGGCCTGGCGCGGCGCGTCGCCGGTGCAGGCCGCGATCCGGGCCGGCGACGACATCACCGGCGCCACGACGTTCCGGCTGGAGGAAGGCATGGACACCGGCCCGGTGTACGGGGTGGTCACCGAGCGCATCGCCGACACCGACACCGCCGGGGACCTGCTGACCCGGCTCGCCACCGAGGGGGCGCGGCTGCTGGTGGCCACCCTGGACGGCATCGAGGACGGCACCCTGGACCCACGCCCGCAGCCCGCCGACGGCGTCAGCTACGCCGGCAAGGTCACCGCCGACGACGCCCGGCTGGACTGGGCCCGGCCGGCCGTCGCCCTGGACCGCCAGATCCGCAGCCTGACCCCGGAACCGGGCGCCTGGACGGACTCGCCCTGGGGACGCCTGACCGTCGGCCCGGCCCGAACGACCGACCGGTCCGACCTGAAACCCGGCGAGCTGGCCCCCGGCAAGCGGGAGGTGCTGGTCGGCACCGGCACCACCGCCCTGCGGCTCGGGCTGGTCACCGCGCCGGGACGCAAGCCCATGGACGCGGCCGACTGGGCCCGCGGCGCCCGCCCGGAACCGGGGACGGTGCTGGCATGACGAACCCAAGGCCGCGCCGACCGTCCACCGGCCGACCGCACAAGCCGCGCAAGGGACCGGCCGGCCCGCCGCGGCGTCCGCCCACCCGCCGCCCGCCCGTCGCCGACCCGGCCCGGCAGGCGGCG
>JBDHZW010000424.1:0-3841 GCA_039812105.1 Nakamurella sp. | reverse complement strand
TGTCGTCGCCGACCAGCAGCCAGTCGTCGGCCGATTCCGGGAAGCGCAGGATTCCGCTGGTCACCAGATAGGGGTTGAACACGGCGGCTCCGAGCCGGGCCCGCACGGTCCGCCCGTCCGGTCCCCGCAGCTCGATGTCATGGATCGCGTCGTCGTTCAGGCGTTGTCGGGCCAGCACACCCACCCACCCGGGCGCCCAGCCCAGGGGCGAGGTCGACGGTGCTCCGGCGGCCGGGAGCAGCTCGGTGGTCAACAGGTCGGCGCCGGTCCCGTCCGTGACGTAGGCCGCGAGCGGCGGCGGCACCTCCCGGGCCAGCGCGACGCCGGAAACCGGGTCGAACCGCTCGCCGAGCACGACGCGGGTGCCGCGCTCGTCGGTCCGATCGATCACTCGCCACCACGATTCCCCGTCGGAACCGACCGTCGTCAGGTAGGAACCGATGGTGGTGGCACCGCGGCGCAGGGCCCGGACGCCGAGCACCAGACCGTCGGGGTGCGCGATGCCGGCGGCGAAGACGTCCGGGGGGCCGTCCGCGGGCCAGTGCAGCGGCAACTGGAACACGGTGTCGGGATCCGACGTCCAGTAGCCGAGCACGGTGTCGCCCTGCCGCCGGCAGACCAGGAAGCTGCCCTCGGCGAAAGCGACGAGCGGCCCGTCGGCCGGCGGGAGGTCGGCCGGAAGTCGCAGCCGATGCCGGGCCAGGATCGAGTCCGGACCGACCAGCAGGGCCAGCCGCGTGTCGTGGATGACGAGTCCGGGCCAGCCGGCGGACCAGCCGATCCGGTTGCGGTCGAGTTCGGTCAGTGCGGATTCCAGTGCCGGCCAGGCGAACTCGTCGACGAGGCCGACGCGCAGCATCCGCAGCAACCCGTCGCCGAGGTCGAGCAGGGCCAACGAGCGGCCGATCTCGGGCAGCTCCACTGACCTCGCGCGACCCAGGGCCCGCTGCAACTGTCGCAGGCTCCGCTGCGCGACGACCAGCGAACAGTCGGCGCCCAGCGCGTCACTGTGGGCCCGCAGCCACCGTTCGACGTGCGGTCGCAGCCCGGTGTCCAGCAACCCCGCCAGGGCCGGGCCGCGACGCGGCGGATCGTCGACGTAGTCGTCGATGCCGGCCTCCACCAGGTCGTCGAGCCAGCTGCCGCTGGGCAGGTTCGGCAGCCTGGAGCGCTGTGGATCGGTCGCCCACCGGCGGACGTCGACGGCGCGCCGGTCACCCGGATCCGGTTCGATCCCGGCACCGAGCAGCGAGTCCAGCGCGGCGAGGTTCAGGCCGCGGGCGGTCGCCCCCGGGTGCAGCGGACGGTGCGCGGCGGCGGCCCCCGGCCCGAGAATCCGCACCGCCCGGTCGAGCAGCCGGTCGTCGGTGGCCGGGTCGACCAGCCACCCCTCCAGCAGGTCGGCCAGTTCGTCCGGAGAACTCCCGGGGGACGTCGAGATGTCGGACAGCACACCGGTGTCCAGCAAGAGCGGCAGCCAGAACGCGGTGCCACCGGCCAGCACGTGGACGCCGCGAGTGAGGATCAGGTCGGCCAGACCGCCGCGGACGGCCGGGTCCTGGGTCAGCAGGCGGCGCAGGCCCGGTCGCAGTCCGCGCCAGGCGCCGGCCCCCACGTGCACCGGCCCGTTGATCAGGGCGGTGCGGCGCACCAGGCCGGCCTGCTCGTCGGCGAGGTCGAGCCCCGCTCGACCGACCAGATGGCGGTGCGACCGGACGGCCTGACCGGACAGGTCCCAGCCGTCGTCGGTGAACGCGGCGAACGCGTCGACGAGCCGGGCGACCGCATCCCGCGGCGTGAATTGCGCCTGCGCCCGCCGGGACAGGGCGACGACCGACCGGCGCGCGGGCCAGCCGAACTCGTCGGCCTGGATCCGGTCCACCAGTTCCTCGAATGTGCTGTCCATCGCCCCTCCTTCGGCACCGGGGTCGACGAAACCACACGATAGGTCCCGGGTGGTCAGGCGATGGTGACCCGCACGTGCCCGAGCACGCTGTGGCCGCCGATCCGCACGACGGGCGCGTCCGGGCGCAGGGTCTCGGGCCGATCCCCTCGTCGCCGGTCGACGGTCGAGCGCTTGCCGAGCCAGGCGGTGCCGGTGTCGATCAGCCTCGTGCCCGGCGGCACGAAGACCTCGACCTTGCCCAGCAACGAGTCGGCCCGCAGCTGGACGGTGCAGTTCGCCGGCAACCCCCGCAGGTCGATGACCGCAGCCCCGAGGGTGGCCCGAACCTGTTGCGACGTATCGGGTTCCGCGGTGCGCCGGACCTTGCTGAGGGTGACCTGAAGGGGGCCCGCGGGCGACGGCCGGAGCGGCGCGAAGGCCGGCCGGGACGGGCCGCGCTGCGGGTCGGCCGGTAGATCGGCCAGCAGCGGGTCGAGCTGCGCGACGGTTTTCGCGGCGTACACCCCGGCCAGCCGTTCGCCGTGTTCGGCCCAGTCCAGACGTCCGTCCGCGACCGCCCGATTCAGCACGGCGGCGGCCCGCTCGCGATCGAGGTCGGACGCCCGCAGCTCCAGCTCAGCCATGGCGTCATGATATGACGCCACAGTGATGTCATCAAGACGTCAGGCCGGACGTTCGGACAGGGTCGCGGCGAACTCCCGGACGGCCACTGCCACCGCATCCGGCGCCTCGCGTTGGGCGACGTGCGACTGGCCCGCCAGCGTCACTTCCCGCGGCGGATCTGGCAGCGCGGCCGCGAGGGCGCGTGATCGATCGTGCAGGTGCGCCGGGCTGGTCTGGCCGGTGATGAGCAGCACCGGCAGATCGATCGTGGCGAACCTGTCCATCCCCGCGGGCAGCGCGTCGAGCATCTCGTTGTCGGCGATCTGGCCGGCGGCGTAGCCGGCGAAGAACCCGCGCGCGGCCGGAACGGCGAGCATCCGGTCGACCATCTCGGCCGGCATGCCGACGAGATCGGTCAGGTGGATGCGCATCGCGTCGGTGGGCGACCCGCCGTCGAGCGCCGCGCGGGCCCGCCGCAGCGCGTCGGCCCCCGCCGGCGTGTGCGTCACGTCGAGAGGTGGCTCGTACAGCGCGAGGCCACGGAACGGCACCGGCTCGGTGCGCACGGTTTCCAGGGCCACCACCGCCCCGGACGAGTGGCCGACCAGCAGGCTCGGCCCGCCCGCCCAACGGGCGACCGCGAGGGCGTCGGCGACCTCGGCGGCGACCGCCCGCGCGCCGGTCGGCGGCGGGTCGAGGCGGTAGAGCGGGCGGGTGTACCGGAGCACCCGGAAGTCGTCGGCGAGCCGCGTCGCCACCTCCGCCCACGCCGTGAGGTCGCCCGATCCGCCGTGCACGACCACGATCGTGGCCCCGTCGCCCTGCTCGGCGACGGTGATCGGGCCCGACGGGCCCTCCACCTGATGGAAGGTCTCCGGCCGGCCCGCCGGATCGAGGTTTCCCGTCGAACCGCTCATCTCGCCAGCCTGCCAGCACCGGGCCGGCTCCGCCGCCCCGCGCGCCGACGGACCGGCCCGCCCGTCGAATCCACCGCGACCGCCGCCTGAGGCTATGGCGCAGATAGTCGATTCATGTGTTCCGGCCGGTCGTATCCGGCCCGACGCTGTTCCTACCTGCCAGCAACGAGCCAGCCAGGAGCGTCCATGACACCCACCACTTTCGCCGTCAACGGCCGGACCTGAGCGGCCAGATCGACACGACCGAGGCGCAGCAACTCATCCGCACGGGATCGGCGGCAATCCTCGGCGTGGCGACCGCCGCGAGTTCGCCCGGCTGAATCGTCGACGAAGGGCGCCCGCGACATCGTCGGCGCAGCCCGTTGCGGTCTCGTGTTCGGGTGGCGCTCGGCCTTCAGGTGGCGCACAGTGAGCA
>JBDHZW010000423.1:0-3843 GCA_039812105.1 Nakamurella sp. | reverse complement strand
CAGCCCTAGAGCCGCGCCCGCCGCTGCGCCACCGCGGCCCGCAGCCAGGCGACGATCTCGCCGGTGGGTGCGCCCGGCGTGAAGATCCCGGTGACGCCCAACGCCGAAAGTTCATCCAGGTCCTCGGCCGGGATGATGCCGCCGCCGAAGACGATGATGTCGGCCGCATCGGCCTCGGCCAGCAGTTCCACGACCCGCCGGAACTGGGTCATGTGCGCGCCGGACAGCACCGACAGCCCGACCGCGTCGGCGTCCTCGGCCAACGCGGCCGCGACGATCTGCTCCGGGGTCTGGTGCAGGCCGGTGTAGATGACCTCCATCCCGGCGTCCCGCAACGCCCGGGCGACGATCTTGATGCCGCGGTCGTGGCCGTCCAGGCCCGGTTTGGCCACCACCACCCTGATCCGCGCGTCGAACTCCGCGCCCTCGCTCGTGCTCAACGCCGACCACCTTTCGACTCCACGTCGACCTGCGCCGGCCGCTCGGACCCATCGTCGGGCCACGGCGGCCGGGTGGCAACGCCGGCGGCCGACCGCGCGAAGACGACCCCGAGCGCGATCAACGCGAGGGCGACTCCCAGGATCACCCAGAACCCGGCCGCCAGCCCGAAGCCGGGCAGGGCGCGCACGGTCTCGGGCACGATCAGCGGCTGGGCCAGCACGAGCGCGGCGGCCGCCGGGCCGGCACCGGCCACCTGCGGCCATCTGCTCACCGCACCGAACCAGACGCCGATCTCCGCGCCGACCGCCAGCGCCCAGAACGCCCAGGTGTCCAGGTCCAGCCCGTGCAGCAGGCTCGGCGCGGAGGACACCCCGATTCCGCCGTAGACCGGGAAGGCGAGCGCAGCCAGGACGACCACCGTCGCGGCGACGGCGGGCCACCGGCGCACCTCACGCGAGCGGGTCAGGCTTTCGTCGTCGACGATCTCGGTCGACGCCTCGCCGGCCCGCCGGTGCCCGACCAGCGCCGTGATGGCGGCGGCGACGGCGAGCGCCGCACCCAGGGACATCAACGCACCGCCGGGGCCGATCGTCCAGCTGTGGCTGACGCCGGTCGTCGACCCGGTCGAGGTTGCCGACACCAGCGACGTCGCCCAGAACGCCCGGCCCAGCGCGTATGCCGCGCCGGCCCACACCACCATCAGGCCCGCCCGTCCCGCCGGGGCGGTGCCGGGCAGCAACGTGAGCACCCCGGCGACCGCCAGCGCCACCGCGGCGACCAGCAGCGGCAGGGCGGCCGGGGCCAGCAGCACCCCGGTGACCTCGTCGGGCGGCGCGCCGTCCAGGTACAGCAGCGCGGCCCGCGACGCGCCGGCCAGCGACGCGGCCGCGGCCAGCCCGAGGGCGGCAGCGATCAGGGTCGGCGTCCGGGGGGTCGCCACCTCGTCGGCCGGGCCGGTCCGGGGCGGGCCGCGCCGGGCCAACAGACCCGACGCCGCGACCAACAGCGCACCGGCCAGCCCCCACCAGACCGCACCCGACAGCCCGGTCGGCGCACCCGTCAGCACGGCGACGACGGCCGTCAGCAGCGGGACGGCCGCGGCCAGCCCGGTGCCCGCCAGCAGCGACTGCGCGACGTCCCGCGGAAGCGCGGCAGCGACGAGCACCACGCCGGCGCTGATCCCGGCGAGCAGGACCGCCGACGCCAGGCCGGTGACGCTGGACCCGAACGGAAGCACCCGCAAGGCGAGATACCCGCCGGTGTAGGGCACGTCGAGATTGCCGACCAGCAGCAGCACTGACCCGAGGAAGCCGATACCCACCATGGGCAGGTTCAGCCGGCGCCGGGCCGATGGAGCACCGGTCATGGCCACGACAGCGGCGGCTGCCGTCCCGTCCGGGGTAGCCGGCGGCGGCGAGCCGAAGAGGACGTCGGCGGGGCCGTCCCGGGTGGTCACCCGAGCGGCCAGCCGGCGGGCCGCGAGCACGCCGACGACGACCATCAGCGCATCCGCCGCCAGCAGCACCCACCCTGCGGCGCCGGTCCCGAACGGCCGGGCCTGCACGGTGGTTTCGACGAACAGTTCGGGCCGGGACACCCGGTCCGTCTCGGTGAGCACGGCTAGGTCCGCGAGCATCCGGGCGATGCCGATCAGGCCGGCGCCGGCGGTCGCGGCCAGCCCGAGGACCGGCCGGGTCAGCGCGAGCGCCACCGCCAGGATGCCGGGCAGCGTCGCGACCCACCCGGCCACCGGGAACGCCGTCACCGCGACCCCGTCGGCCGTATGGACCACCGGCAGCAGCGGGCTCAGCGCCACCAGCACGCCGGCCGCCAACAGCAGGCCGGCCAGCGCCAGGGCCGCGCCGCGGTCGCCGTCGGTGCGCGGATCGACGCTGGTCATGGGGCGCCGGAGGGGGTTTGGAGCACGGTCTCGACGGTAGCAACTGGGTACGACAACGGGGTCGATCGATGTCGTGGGCGATGATCGACGGGTGATTCCTGTCCTCGGCTACGCCGTCCTCGCCGCGAGCCTGCTGCTCGCCCTGTGGACCGGGGTCCAGGCCGGGCGTCGCCGGCCCACGTCCGAGGCGCAGATGGTCGGCGCGATCGTGGTCGAGGCCGCCCTGCTGGCCCAGGTCGTCATCGCGGTCGTGCGGCTGATCGGCGGACAGCAACTCGCCGAGCCGGTGACCTTCGTCGCCTACTCGGTCGGCGTGCTGTTGGCCCTGCCGCTCGGCTTCTACCTGGCCCGCGAGGAGCGGACGCGCTGGGGCTCGCTGTGCCTGTGCTTCACTTCAGTGGTGGTCGCGGTGATGGTGCTCCGGCTCCTGCAGCTCTGGCAGGCCCCGGTTGGCTGAGCAGACCTCCGGGCAGCCGGCCGTCGAGCACGCCGACGACGTCGACGACGCGCCGCCCACCGGGCCGCGGCGCATCCTGATCGCGCTGTACCTGGTGTTCGCGGTGGCCGCCACGGCTCGCGGCGTGGTGCAGATCGCCACCAAGTTCGACGAGGCTCCGCTGGCCTATCTGCTCTCGCTGTGCTCCGGCATCGTCTACATCGCCGCCGCGGTCGGGCTGATCACCGACCGCCGCTGGTCCCGGCCGCTGGCCTGGGCGGCGGTGGGCACCGAGATGGTCGGCGTCGTCGTGATCGGGCTGCTGTCGGTCATCGACTCGTCCGCGTTCCCGCACGACACCGTGTGGTCGCGGTTCGGCGCCGGGTACGGCTACGTGCCGATCATCCTGCCGGTGCTCGGGCTGATGTGGCTCTGGCACACCCGGCCGGGGGTGCGGCGCGACGATTGACCGGCCTTGACCTGCGAATTGTGGACAACTGCGGTGGGAATCGAGCAACTCTGTCATCGTTGGCCGGGTGACAACGAGCCGCCAGGGAGGGGACCATGACAGCCATGACGGTGATGCCGCGCACGGACTGGACGGTCGATGACCTCGACCGGCTCCCCGACGACGGCCTGCGGTACGAGCTGCTCGACGGGACTCTTCTGGTGAGCCCGGCGCCGAGCCGGCTCCACCAGCGCGCGGTGCTCGAGGTGGGACACCTCCTGCGCGGCGTGTGCTCGGAGGGCCTGGAAGTGGCGGTGGCACCGCTGGACTGGCAGCCGGACCACCGGACCTCCCTGCAGCCGGACCTGCTGGTGCTGGCCAACCGTGACCTCGCCAGCCCGGCCGCCGAGGCGACGATGCTCGCCGTGGAAGTGCTCTCCCCGTCCAGCCGGCGCAAGGACGCCGTGTACAAGTTCTCCAAGTACCAGGACGAGGGTGTACCGAGCTACTGGATCATCGACCCGGACGCTCCGTCGATCACCGCCTACGAACTCGTCGACGGCCGCTACGTCGTTGTCGGCGAGGTCACCGGCGCGGCGACGCTCACCCTGGAGCGAC
>JBDHZW010000422.1:0-3895 GCA_039812105.1 Nakamurella sp. | reverse complement strand
CGGCCAGACCACCGATGTCACCAGCGCGCCGAGCGAGACCGCGCCGCCGACGATCAGCCCGGCCAGCGCCCCGGCGGTGCTCAGGCCGCGCCACCAGATGCCCAGCACCAGCAACGGGCAGAAGGTGGAGGCGGCCACCGCGAACGCCATGCCGACCACCCGGGAGATGTCCACGCTGGTGGTCGGCAACGCGATCGCCAGCGGCACCAGGCCGGCCAGCACCGCGGACGCGCGGAAGTCGCGCACCCGGCCGCGCAGCACGTCGGTGGACAGCACCCCGGCCGCCGCCACCACCAGCCCGGACGACGTGGACAGGAACGCGGCGATGGCGCCCGCCGCCACCAGCGCGGCCAGCACCGCGCCGACCCACCCGCCGATCACCTGCGCAGGCAGACCCAGCAGCAGGGTGTCGGCGTGACCCGGCTCCGGCGGCGGCATCACGTCGTGCATCAGCACCCCGGCCAGGGTCGGGAACACGTAGAAGACGCCGAGCAGGGCGATCACCCGCACCGTGGTCGCCCGGGCCGAGCCGCCGTCGACGTTGGTGTAGAAGCGGACCAGCACGTGCGGCAACCCCATCGTGCCCAGGAAGGTGGCCAGCATCAGCGAGTAGATCTCCGGCGCCGACTCGCCACCGCCCAGCCCGGTCCCGGCGTTCGCCCAGTCGCCGGTGAACAGCTCGGCCACCCCCGGCCGGGTCACCGCGAACGCGATCAACACCGGCAACGAGATCGCCACCAGCTTGAACCAGTACTGGATCGCCTGCACCAGGGTGATCGACCGCATCCCACCGGCCACCACGTTCAGGGTGACCACCAGGTCGACCACCACCACGCCGACCCACCGGGGCAGACCGGTGACCTGCTGCAGCACCAGGCCGGCGCCGTGCAGCAGCGGCACCATGTACAGCCAGGCGATGACCAGCACCAGCCCGGTCGCCAGCGCCCGCAGACGTCGGGAACCCCAGCGGATCTCGGCGAAGTCCGGCACCGTGTACGCCCCGGAACGGCGCAGCGGCGCGGCCACGAACAGCTGCAGCGCCAGATAGCCGGCGGTGAACCCGACCGGGTACCACAGCGCGTCCGGCCCGTACACCGCGATCAGCCCGGCCACCCCGAGAAACGAGGCGGCGGACAGGTACTCGCCGGAGATCGCGGCCGCGTTCCAGGCCGGCCGGACGGTGCGGGAGGCGACCAGGAAGTCGTTGGTGGTGCGGGCGAACCGGATCCCGTACGCCCCGATCACCCCGGTCAGCACCACCACCAGGGTGATCGCGACCAGGGACAGGGTCGAGCCGTCCGGCGTCATCGAGGCGGCTCGCGATGCTCGGCTCGCAGCTCGGTTCGGTGGACGGCTCGCTGCTCGGCCCGCTGGTCCTCGGTGTCCCGGCCGAGCAGCGCGGTGAAGTCCCGCTCGATCCGCTCCGCGTGCCGCCGGTGCCAACGGGCCAGCAGGTACAGCACCGGATAGGCCAGCACGCCGAGCAGCCACCAGGCCACCGGGATGCCGAGCACCCGGGCCTGCCCGAACGCCGGGACGAAGGCGAACAGTGCGGGCAGCGGCGCGAACACGGCCAGGGCGAGCACCGCGACCCGGATCGACGCGGCCAGCTGGGCCCGGACCAGGCCGCGGACCAGTTCCCGGCCGAGCTCGGTCTGCTCGGCCACCTCGGCCCCGCGCAGCACCGGCCGGCGGGACGGTCGGCGGTCGGCCAGCACCACCCGGACCCGCCGCGGCGGGTGCCGGTCGGTCACCGGCCGGGCCGGCGACCGGCCAGCAGCTGCTGCTTGAGCGTGCGCAGGTGACGGCGGCTCACCGGCAGGTCGGCCACCGCGGGTTGGCCGGACACCAGGATGCGGTACCCGCCGTCCACCGAACGCAGTTCCACGATGCGGTTCAGCGCGACCAGGTAGCCGCGGTGCACCCGGACGAACCCGGCCGGCGCCCACTCCTCCTGCAGCACGGCCAGCGGGGTGCGGATCAGGTGGCTGCCGCCGCCGACGACGTGCAGCCGGGCGTAGTCGCCCTGGGCCTCCGCCCAGCACACCGACGACCGGGGCACGAACCGGGTGCTGCCGGCCAGGTCGACGGCGATCATCACGTCCTGCCCGGGACCGTCGGACGCCGACGGGGTCGCGGCCGGACGGTCGGCACCCGGCCGGCCGGAGCTGCGGCGCCGGTCGATCTCGGCGGCGTTGTCCCGGGCGGCGCAGAGCCGGGTGACGGCCTCGGCCAGCCGGGCCGCCCGGACCGGCTTGAGCAGGTAGTCGACGGCCCCGATCTCGTACGCCTCGACCGCGCGATTGTCGTGCGCGGACAGGAAGGCGACCGCCGGCGGGCGGGGCAGGCCGGACAGCACCCGGGCCAGGTCGACGCCGTCCCACCCGGGCATCGCGATGTCCAGCAGCACCGCGTCCGGTACGGCAGCGTCCGGGTCGGTGCGGGTGAGCAGCGCCATCGCCTCGGCGGCGTTGCCGGCGGTCAGGATGGTGCCCACCCGCGGGTCGCCGCGCAGCAGGTAGGCGATCTCGTCCAGGGCCGGCGCCTCGTCGTCCACCGCCAGCACGACCAGGCCCGCCGACCCGGACGTCGACCGGTCCGCACGCGCATCGCCGCCGACCCCTGGACGCACCCACGCCTCCCACCTGACGACCGTCCGTTGCTGCCTGCATCCTGACCGCTGCGCCGCCCCCCGGACAACCCCTGACGCCCGGCACCGCCACCCGCCGCCGCCAGAACCCCGCCGACTTGCCTCATGTGCAGGTTCGCGGGGCCGGCGAACCTGCATATGAGGCAAGTCGGGGCACACGGGGCGGGGCACACGCGGGCGCACTCGGGGCGCCGGGCCGGGCCGGCCGGCCGACGTCAGCGTCCGGCGGACACGCCGGGCGCGAACTTCGGCAGCCGCACGATCACCTTGGTGCCGGCGTCCGGGGCGGTCTCCACCACCAGGCCGTAGTCCTCGCCGAACGCGGCCCGCAGCCGGTCGTCCACGTTGCCCAGGCCCACATGGTCGGCCGTCCCCTCGTCGTGCCGGCCGACCAGCTCCGGGTCCATGCCCTGACCGTCGTCCTCGACGCTGATCACGCAGTCCGGGCCGATGTCCTCGGCGGTCACCGCGACCGTGCCGCCGGCCGGCCGCCCGGCCAGCCCGTGCCGCACCGCGTTCTCCACCAGCGGCTGGATGGACAGGAACGGCACGACGACGTTCAGCACCTCCGGCGCGATCCGCCACCGGATGCGCAGCCGGTCGCCGAACCGGGCCCGCTCCAGGGTCAGGTACTTCTCGATGTTGCCCAGCTCGTCGGCCAGCGTGGTGAACTCACCGGCCTGCCGGAACGAGTACCGGGTGAAGTCGGCGAACTCCAGCAGCAGCTCCCGGGCCCGGTCCGGGTCGCTGCGGACGAAGGCGGCGATGGTGGTCAGCGCGTTGTAGATGAAGTGCGGCGAGATCTGCGCCCGCAGCGCCCGCACCTCGGCCCGGGCCAGATCGGCCCGCGACGTGTCCAGATCGGCCAACTCCAGCTGGGTGGTGACGAACCGGGACGTCTCGTCGGCCGCCCGGATCAGGTACGGACCGACGGCGGTGCCGGTGAGCACGACCAGCGCCCCGGCCTGCTGGCCCGACGCGATCAGCGGCACCACCACCGCGCGGGTCACCGGGCAGCCGGGCACCGCGCACGGCGGCAGGGTGACCAGCTGCCGCCGGTCGGTGCGCAGCGCGACCCGGACGGTGTCGGCGACCTCGTCGACGTGGTGGCCGCCCGGACCGTGGGCACCCAGGGACCGGCCGGCCGGATCGCACAGGGCGACGCCGGGGGTCTGCAGCAGCGTCCGCAGGTGCGGCAGGGCCTGGGCCGCGGACTCGGGCGTCAGGCCGTCGCGCAGCGGGGGC
>JBDHZW010000421.1:0-3900 GCA_039812105.1 Nakamurella sp. | reverse complement strand
CCGGCGCCCGGGTGGTCGCGTACCGGGCGGCGAGGTCGCGCAGTGCCCGGTCCTCGTCGAACGGCTCGCTCGCCGGCGGGACCCGTTCGTCGAAGGCGGCGTAGGTGTGCTGCTTGCCCGCCATCGCCCCGCTGATCAGCACCTCGTCGAACTCGGCGTGCGACATCAGGTGGCCCAGCCGCTGCCCGCTGGCCTCGACGCCGGCCGCGGCCAGCGCGTCGGCCAGTTGCCGGCGGGTCCGGTGCCGGCCGCCCGCGACCTCGGCGGCCAGGATCCGCTGCGCGCGATCGAGCTCGGGCCGGTCCAGGCCGAGCTGCCGGTCGTAGAACCGCAGCTGCCGGCGCACCCGAGGAGCGGTCAGCCGCAGCAGGTCTCGGGCATCGGCCGGCCGGACCAGGTGCCAGGTGGGACGAAGCAGGTGGGTGCGCAGGAGCTCGCCGCGATCGAACGCCGCCAGCATGTCCGTTCGGGTCGGCCGGACGTCCGGGCGGACCCGCTGGGCCAGGGCCCAGAGGGCGTAGTCGAACTCCTGGCCCTGCATGGCGACCAGGTCGTCCAGCACGGTCAGGGGATCCGCCGCCGCGCTGCCCCACAGCCCGAGCCGGCGCACCCGGGTCGGGACGATGACGCTGCCGGCGGCTTGCATGAACCCATCGTGGCAGCGGTAGCGGTCACGTTCCGTCCGCTACCCGCCGGCGCGGTGCCCCGGACCCGGCCACGCTTCCTCCCGCGCGCCGCTGATGCCCTGGTGCGCTGATCCAAGTCTCATTTGAAACGATCAAAGCAGGCTCGGAACGAGACTTGGATCAGCGCACCCCCGGGCGGTGGCGGGCAACTGAACCGGTCCATGGGAACCGGTCCGTGGGAACCGGCCCGTCAGAACCGGGGGTGGTCCCCGCAGAGGGTGACCCGCTCGGCGCGGTCGCCCGAGTTCTCCACCGTGCCGAGCACGACCGACCACACGTGGCGGGCGGTCAGCACGGCCATGGCCCGGTCGACCTCGTCCGCCGGGAGCACGGCGACCATGCCGATGCCCATGTTGAACGCCTTCTCCATCTCGTCCCGGGTCACCCGGCCGTGCGAGGCGATGTAGCCGAACACCGGCAACGGATTCCAGGACCGGCGGTCGAGGGCGGCGGTCAGCCCGTCCGGGATGACGCGGGCCAGGTTGTTGGCCAGGCCGCCGCCGGTGATGTGCGCGTAGGCGTGCACGTCGGTCTCCCGCATCAGGGCGAGGCAGTCCAGGGCGTAGATCCGGCAGGGCTCCAGCAGTTCCTCGCCGAGGGTGCGGCCGAACTCCTCGACGTGCCCGTCCAGCCGGAGCCGGGCGATGTCCAGCAGCACGTGCCGGACCAGCGAGTACCCGTTGGAGTGCAGGCCCGACGAACCCAGCCCCAGCACGACGTCACCGGTGCGCACCCGCTCGGGGCCGAGCACGGCGTCCGCCTCGACCACCCCGACACCGGTGGCGGCCAGGTCGTAGTCGTCCGGGTCCATCAGCCCCGGGTGTTCGGCCGTCTCCCCGCCGACCAGCGCGCAGCCGGCCAGCACGCAGCCGTCGGCGATGCCGGAGACGATGGACGCGATCCGCTGCGGGTCGAGCTTGCCGCAGGCGATGTAGTCCTGCAGGAACAGCGGCTCGGCGCCGCTGGCGACCAGGTCGTCGACGACCATGGCGACCAGGTCGATGCCGATGGTGTTGTGCACGTCCATCGCCTGGGCGATCGCGCACTTGGTGCCGACGCCATCGGTCGAGGACGCCAGCAGCGGCTCCCGGTACCGGTGCAGCGGCAGCCGGAACAGGGAGGCGAACCCGCCGATGCCGCCGACCACCTCGGGCCGTTTGGTCTTCGAGGTGAAGGGCTTCATCAGGTCGACCGCGGCCTCGCCGGCGGCGATGGACACCCCCGACCCCTCGTAGGTGGCCCCGGATCCGATCGGGTGGCGGGTGTCGGTCATGGTCCTGCTCGTCTCGCTCACGACCCGGTCGTCCGCCGGGTCGGTGTGGTCATCCGCTCTGCGCTGAACGGTTGAGGCGTGGTGTTCGGGCGACCCGCGACGGTCGGCACCCTCATGGTCGGCTCAGCGCGTCCCCGGCGCCGTAGCCGTGGGCGGCCACCGGCTCCCGGCCGTTGAGGTGGGCCGGGTTGGCGACGCTGCGGGCGATGCCCTCCAGCACGTGCTTGCCGACCTGGTCCGGGATCGGGATCGGGTAGTCGCCGGTGAAGCAGGCCGTGCACAGCCGGTTCTTCGGCTGCTCGGTGGCGGCGATGAGGCCCTCGAGGGAGACGTAGGCCAGGGTGTCGGCGCCGATCGACCTGCGCACCGCCTCGACATCGCCGGCGTTGGCGATCAGCTCGGCCCGGGAGGCGAAGTCGATGCCGTAGAAGCAGGGCCAACGCACCGGCGGGGAGGCGATGCGCACGTGCACCTCGACCGCGCCGGCCTCCCGCAGCATGCGGACCAGGGCGCGTTGGGTATTGCCGCGGACGATGGAGTCGTCGACGACGACCAGTCGTTTGCCCCGGATGACGTCCCGTAGCGGGTTGAGCTTGAGCCGGATGCCGAGCTGGCGGATGGTCTGCGACGGTTGGATGAAGGTCCGGCCGACGTAGGCGTTCTTGACCAGGCCCTGGCCGTACGGGATGCCGGAGGCCTGGGCGTAGCCGATGGCCGCGGGCGTGCCCGACTCCGGGGTGGGGATGACCAGATCCGCCTCGACCGGGTCCTGGGCGGCCAGCCGCCGGCCGATCTCGACCCGGGACGCCTGCACCCCGCGGCCGGCGATGGACGTGTCCGGGCGGGCCAGGTAGACGTACTCGAAGACGCAGCCCTTGGGGGTGGGCGCGGCGAACCGCTCGCTGCGCAGGCCGTCCGCGTCGATCGCCAGCAGCTCACCGGGCTCGACCTCGCGGACGAACGAGGCGCCGACGATGTCCAGCGCGGCGGTTTCCGAGGCGACGACCCAACCGCGATCCAGCCGGCCCAGGACCAGCGGCCGCACCCCGTGCGGATCGCGGGCGGCGTAGAGGGTGTGCTCGTCGCAGAAGACGAAGCTGAACGCGCCCTGCAGGTCGGGCAGCAGCTCCATGGCCGCGGCCTCGAGTCCGGCGTCCGCGGAGCGGCCGGCGAGCAGCCGGGTGACCACGTCGGAGTCGGTGGAGCACTTGCCCCGGCCGGCCTTGCCCGGCAGGGCGGCGACCCGGCCGGCCAGTTCGACGGTGTTCACCAGATTGCCGTTGTGGCCCAGCGCGATGCCGGACCCGACGTCGGTGATGGCGAACGTCGGCTGGGCGTTCTCCCAGGTGGTGGAGCCGGTGGTGGAGTATCGGCAGTGACCGACGGCGATGTGGCCGACCAGCGAGGACAACGTCTGCTCGTCGAACACCTGGGAGACCAGGCCCAGGTCCTTGAACACGACGATCTGCGCGCCGTCCGCGACGGCGATACCGGCCGCCTCCTGGCCGCGATGCTGCAGGGCGTAGAGGCCGTAGTAGGTGAGCTTGGCCACATCCTCGCCGGGCGCCCAGACGCCGAAGACCCCGCACTCCTCGCGGGGTGAGGGGTCGCGTTCGGGATCCAGCGCCGGATCATCGGGTGTCACCGCAGATCGGCGCACCGTCGGCAGTGGGAGAGACGTCGGTACGGAATGGGTCGCGCTCGCTGGCGGGCCTATGACCACGTCAACCGTGCTCCTCTATTGGACTCCGTGAACGGGTGCTGCCAAGGGGAATCAGCGGTACCCCACTGTACCTGGTTTCGCTGGGCCCCTTCCGCGCCGAACCACCGGCCCCGCCAGCCTTCCCGCGTCCGCCCAGCACGCCGCCGCCCCCCTTTCCCGCGCGGATCACCACGCCTGGCGCCCCTCTCTCCGCGCGGATCAACTACGCCGGCGCGGAT
>JBDHZW010000420.1:0-3913 GCA_039812105.1 Nakamurella sp. | reverse complement strand
ATTTCATTTGGGATTCTTCGTTGAATTCGCGGACCGGATGTCCGCTCGAACGAGCCGCATTCATCGCGACCCGACATCCATTCTGCACAGCATTTCCCGGGCCGGCGGCTGTGAGCAACCAGATGTCGATCTTGACGCAACCCGGTGGCGAGGCCCTCATCGCCACCGGTCAGCCATCGGATTTCGGTCACCTGGACGATGGGACGGCCCTGCGGCCGGTCCGCTGACCGGCACGCCGGCCGTCCGGTCGGGTGATCGTGGCCGCACCCGGTCGTCCCCCCAACGGGTGAACGGGGCGAGGGCGACCGGCCCGCGGCGGCGGTCGATAGGCTCCCGGTGTGACGGTCCTGATCGCGCCGAGCATCCTCAACGCCGACTTCGCCCGCCTGGCCGACGAGATCGCCGCGGTGGCCGGCGCCGACTGGCTGCACGTCGACGTCATGGACAACCACTTCGTGCCCAACCTGACCATCGGGCTGCCCGTGGTGCAGGCCATCCGCCGGGTCACCGACCTGCCGCTGGACTGCCACCTGATGATCGACGACCCGGACCGCTGGGCCCCCGGCTACGCCGAGGCCGGCGCCCACAACGTGACCGTGCACGCCGAGGCGGTCGCCGACCCGATCGGGACCGCGGCGAACATCCGGGCGGCCGGCGCCCGGGCCGGGCTGTCGGTCAAGCCCGGCACCCCGCTGGAGGACTGGGTCGAGGTGCTCAAGCACTACGACACCCTGCTGATCATGACAGTCGAGCCGGGCTTCGGCGGCCAATCCTTCATGGCCGACATGATGGGCAAGGTGCGCACCGCCCGGAACCTGGTGGACACCGGCCACCTGTCCGTGGTCGTCGAGGTCGACGGCGGCATCGCCGCGGACACCATCGAGATCGCCGCCGAGGCCGGCGCCGACTGCTTCGTGGCCGGTTCGGCCGTGTACTCGGCCGACGACCCCGCCCTCGCCGTGGCCCGGCTGCGCGCGGCCGCCGACCGGGTTCGGTGACCGTCGGCGGTCGGGCCGATGGGTGGAACTATGGACAGGGCACCGCGGCCGGCCGGCCACGGACGAGCGGTTGGAAGGGAATCGGATGTTCACCGGCATCGTCGAGGAGCGCGGGCGGGTCGTCGACGTGCGGCAGGACCCGGCCGACACCGGCTCGGCGCGACTGACCGTGCACGGCCCCAAGGTCACCGCCGACGTCGCCCACGGTGATTCCATCGCGGTGTCCGGGGTGTGCCTGACCGTCGTCGACCGGGACGGCGCCGACTTCACCGTCGACGTGATGGCCGAGACGCTGCGCCGGTCCACCATCGGTGCGTTGACCGCCGGCGACGAGGTCAACCTGGAACGTTCCGTCACCCCCACCACCCGGCTCGGCGGGCACATCGTGCAGGGCCACGTGGACGGGACCGGCACAGTGGTCGGCCGGACCGAGTTCCCGGCCTACGACGAGATCCGCATCCGGGCCGGCGCCGACCTCGCCCGCTACCTGGCCGCCAAGGGGTCGGTGGCGGTGGACGGCATCTCGCTGACCGTCATCGACGTGGTCGACGCCGCGGACGGAGTGGAATTCGGGATCGGCATCATCCCGGAGACCCGCACCGCGACCACCCTGGGCGCGGCCCGGGTCGGCACGGTGGTCAACCTCGAGGTCGACGTGATGGCCAAGTACGCCGAACGCCTGCTGGCGGTCGGGAACCCAGCGAATCGGGGGTCAGCATGACGAGCACGGCCGGACCGGACCGGGATCTGGGCTTCGCCGGCATCCCGCTCGACGACGACCCGGCGTCGACCCCAGCCTCGACGGCGGCGAAGACCACAGCGTCGACCAGCACGCGCCGCGAGCCCCGGGGCACCGATCCGGGCGAGGTCGTCGGCTATGCGGGCATCCCGTTCGACGACGCCGAGCTCACCCCGCCCCGGCACTGGGACCCCAACCGGCCCAAGACGGCGACCGGGTTCGACACCATCGACTTCGCGATCGAGGAGCTGGCCGCCGGCCGGGGCATCGTCGTCGTCGACGACGAGGATCGGGAGAACGAGGGCGACCTGATCTTCGCGGCCGAGCTGGCCACTCCCGAGCTGATGGCGTTCACCATCCGCTACTCCTCCGGCGTGGTCTGCGTCGGGCTGACCGGCGAGGCCTGCGACCGGCTCGACCTGCCCCCGATGTACCGGATGAACCAGGACCGCAAGTCCACCGCGTTCACCGTCAGCGTGGACGCCGCCGAGGGTGTCACCACCGGTATCTCGGCGTCGGAGCGGGCGCACACCGTCCGCCTGCTGGCCGACCCGGGAACCACCCAGGAGGACCTGTCCCGGCCCGGCCACGTGTTCCCGTTGCGCGCCCGGGACGGCGGCGTGCTGGTCCGGCCGGGGCACACCGAGGCGGCCGTCGACCTGACCCGGCTGGCCGGCCTGCACCCCGCCGGCGCGCTGTGCGAGATCGTCAAGGACGACGGCACCATGGCCCGGCTGCCCGACCTGCAGGTGTTCGCCCGCCGGCACCGGCTGGCGCTGGTCTCCATCGCCGACCTGATCGCCCACCGGCGGCAACGTGAGGTGCAGGTCCGCAAGGTCGCCAACGCCCGGCTGCCGCTGCCGCAGGGCGAATTCCACGCCGTCGGGTACATCAGCACGATCACCGGCCGGGAACTGATCGCGCTGGTCGCCGGGGACATCGGCGACGGGCAGGACGTGCTGGTGCGGGTGCACTCGGAATGCCTGACCGGCGACGTCCTGGGTTCGCTGCGCTGCGACTGCGGCCCGCAGCTGCATGCGGCGCTGCAAGCGGTGGCCACCGAGGGGCGCGGCGTCGTGCTGTACATCCGCGGGCACGAGGGCCGGGGCATCGGCCTGCTGGACAAGCTGCGCGCGTACGAGTTGCAGGACGCCGGCGTCGACACCGTCGACGCGAATCTGCAGCTGGGCCTGCCGGCCGATGCCCGCGAGTACGGCACCGGCGCCCAGGTGCTGGCCGACCTCGGCGTCAAGTCGATGCGACTGCTCACCAACAACCCGGCGAAGCGGGCCGGGCTGGAGGGGTACGGGCTGTCCATCGTCGGGCGGGTGGCGCTGCCGGTGCACGCCAACCCGGAGAACCTGCGGTACCTGACCACCAAGCGCGACCGGATGGGGCACGAGCTGGACGGACTGGACACCCTGTACGGGGAAGGGCACGCCTAGGGTGGTGGATGTCCCCGGCCGGCCAGGAGTGAGCCCGGAAAGTCAGCAAGGAGCGGAAGCCCGATGAGCGGTGACGGTCGACCCGACCTGGAAATTCCCGACGCGAAGGGGCTGCGGGTCGGGGTGGTGGCCACCTCCTGGCACGGCGACATCACCGACACCCTGCTGGAGCGGGCGGTGTGGCTGGCCGCCCAGGCCGGGGCCACGACGCCGACCGTGGTGCGGGTGCCCGGCGCGATCGAACTTCCGGTGGTCGCGCAGGCGCTGGCCACCAGCCACGACGCGGTGTGCGCGCTGGGCGTGGTGATCAAGGGCGGTACCCCGCACTTCGAGTACGTCTGCGACTCGGTGACCGCCGGTCTCACCCGGGTGGCGCTCGACTCGGGCGTCCCCGTCGGCAACGGGGTGCTCACTTGCAACACCGTCGAGCAGGCGATCGACCGGGCCGGCGGGCCGGGGGCCAAGGAGGACAAGGGCGCCGAGTCGATGGCGGCGGCGCTGGCGACCGCCCTGGTGCTGCGCGGGCTGCGCGGCGCGGGCGGCCGGATGGGCTTCTCGCCGGCCGCCGGACACCGCTGAGGCCGGCAGGAGGAACACGATGGGCGCCGAGAACGATCTGCCGGCCGAGCAGTCACCCGACCAATCGGGCCCGGTGCTGCTGACCGTCCGTCCCCGGAAGATGATCATCCTGGCCGGCATCGCGGCGTTCGCGGTCGTCGCGATCTCGGTGG
>JBDHZW010000419.1:0-3923 GCA_039812105.1 Nakamurella sp. | reverse complement strand
CCGCGCCCGAGTTGGCCAGGGTCCTGCGGCCGGGCGGCCGGGTCGTCGTCTACGACTTCCCGTTCGCGCCGTTCGACGAGCTGGCCGCCGGACCGCTGACCGACGCACCCCGATCCCGGATTCCCACGGGCATCCCGTTCGTCTCATGCGAACGCATGGTGCTCACCGGCTGACCGCCCCGGCCCCGGGTTCTGTTCTAGTCTGGCGGGTGCCCGACTTAGTCGATCCTTAGCGCTGGAGACCGGATGAGCACGAACGGCGGCCGCATTCCCGACGGACCCGAGGGCGTGCAGACCCGGCTGCTGTACGAGCTTGAGCCGGTGGTCGAGGAGAACCTGAACCGCCATCTGGGCATCGCCAAGGACTGGATGCCGCACGACTACATCCCGTGGAGCCGGGGCCGGGACTTCGCGTTCCTGGGCGGCGAGGACTGGGTGCCCGAGGATTCGCCGTTGGATCCGGTGGCCAAGACCGCGATGGTGGTCAACCTGCTCACCGAGGACAACCTGCCGTCGTACCACCGGGAGATCGCGACCCGGTTCGGCCGGGAGGGCGCCTGGGGCAACTGGGTCGGCCGGTGGACCGCCGAGGAGGGCCGGCACGGCATCGCGCTGCGCGACTACCTGGTGGTCACCCGCGGGGTCGACCCGGTCAAGCTCGAGGCGCTGCGGATGGAGCACATGACGGCCGGGTACGACTCGGGCGAGAAGACCATGCTGCAGGCCGTCGCGTACGTCTCGTTCCAGGAGCTGGCCACCCGGGTCTCGCACCGGAACACCGGCGCGTCCACCGGATGCCCGGTCGCCGAGCAGCTGCTCGGCCGGATCGCCCAGGACGAGAACCTGCACATGATCTTCTACCGCAACCTGGTCGCGGCCGCCCTCGACCGAGCGCCGGACGAGACGATGTGCGCGATCCGCGACGAGGTCGTCGGCTTCACCATGCCCGGCGCCGGCATGACGGACTTCCAACGCAACTCGGTGACGATCGCCAAAGCCGGCATCTACGACCTGCGGCTGCACCACGACGCCGTCATCATGCCGGTGCTGAAGTACTGGAAGATCTTCGAGCGCACCGACTTCGGCCCGGTCGGCGAGCAGGCCCGGACCGAGCTGGCCGAGTTCCTGACCACCCTGGACGCGCAGGCGACCCGGTTCGTCGAGCAGCGGGACCGGATGCGCGCCCGGGAGGCGGCCCGCGCCGCCCGCTGAACCTCCGCACCCGTCGTACCCGGTTGCGCCCGAGCTCGGCCGTCGCGCCCGTGTTCGGGCCGAGGGGGCTTCGCCGGGTCGCAGGCGCCCCTGCGCTGATCCAAGTCTCATTGAAACGTGCACAATCGCGCCGAAGATGGGACTTGGATCAGCGCACCACCGGTACCGCGAGACTTGGATCAGCGCACCACCGGTACCGCGAGACTTGGATCAGCGCACCACGGCGGGGCGCGCCGATCAGGCCGGGTCGGTCAGGATCACCGGGCCGGCTTTGGTGATCGCCACGGTGTGCTCGGTGTGCGCGGTCCGGCAGCCGGTGGCGCTGCGCAGCGTCCAGCCGTCGGGATCCATGACGAGCCGGTCGGTGTCGGCCATCACCCACGGCTCGATGGCCAGCAGCATGCCCGGCTTGAGCTTGAGCCCGCGGCCGGGCCGGCCGTTGTTGGGCACGTGCGGATCCTGGTGCATGGTGCTGCCCACCCCGTGCCCGCCGAACTCGGTGTTCACCCGGTAGCCGGCCCGGGTGAGCACGGTCCCGATGGCGTGCGAGATGTCGCCGACCCGGCGACCAGGCCGGGCCTGCACGATCCCGGCGGCCAGCGCGGCCCGGGTGGTGTCGATCAGCTGCTGGTCGGCGGGCTCGACCGGCCCGTCACCGACCACGAAGCTGATCGCGGCGTCGGACACCCAGCCGTCGACCGACACCGCGAAGTCCAGCGTCAGCAGGTCGCCCGACCGCAGCCCGTAGTCGTGCGGAAGGCCGTGCAGGACGGCGTCGTTGACCGACGTGCAGATCACCTTGCCGAACGGGCCTCGCCCGAAGGACGGCGCGTAGTCGACATAGCAGGACACCGCCCCCTCCGCCGCGATGAGTTCCCGCGCCCAGCCGTCGATGTCGAGCAGGTTGGTGCCGGGCCGCACCCGGTCCCGCAACGTCGCCAACGTCCGCCCGACGAACCGGCCGGCCGGGCGGGCCGCTTCCACCTGGGTCGGGCTGAGCACCTGGATCACTGGACCACTCCCGGCTGAACTAACGGTATAAGAATCCCGGTATTACTATACGGTCATGGTCCGGGTTCCACTCACCCCCGACGAGGTCCGGCGCGGACGGGAACTGGGCGCCCAGCTCCGACAGGCACGCGGCGACCGCACGCTGCTGGACGTCGCCGCCGGCGCCGGCATCTCCCCGGAGACCCTCCGCAAGATCGAGACCGGGCGGATCCCGACCCCGTCGTTCACCACCGTCGCCCAACTCGCCGGCGAGGTCGGGTTGTCGCTGGACGCGATCTGGCGGTCGTTGGACGATCGACCCTCCCGCCCGGCCGCGCTCGACGAAGCCTCGTGACGACGGTCGCCGGGCGGGTGACGATCCCGGTATGAACGGGGCCCGGATCGTCCGGCGGACACGGGCGGTGCTGGGCCTGCCGCCGATCGACCGGGCGGCCTTCGCCGGCATCGCGCGCGCCGAACTCCCGCAGATCGCCCGCATCGTCATCGTCGCGGCGGTCGGCTGGCAGGTGTGCGTCTGGCTCGGGGCAAGCCTGCCACCGATCTACGCGGTGATCGTCCCGCTGGTCAGTCTCAAGTCCGATCCGTTCTCGGCGTTCAGCCTGTCCTGGTCCCGGCTGGTCGGCGTGCTGATCGGGCTGCTGGTCGGCCTGACCGTGCTGCGGTTCATGCAGCCCGGCCTGGCCGCGGTCGCCCTGGTGCTGGGGTTGGCCCTGCTGGTCGGCATGGTCATCCGCATCGGCAACGCCTCGAACATGCAGGTCGCGGTGTCCGCGCTGCTGGTGTTCGTCAATCCGGACGCAGGCGAGTACGGGCTGACCCGGCTGTGGGAGACCGGCGTCGGCACGGCGGTGACCGCGCTGCTCACCCCGTTCCTGTTCCCCGCCGACCCGCTCAAGGCGGCCCGCCGCGAGCTGGCCGGGATCGCCGACACGTTGACCTCCACGCTGCGCGATTCGGTCCGCATCGCCGGCGCCGGCGACCTGTCCTCCGGCGAACGGGTGCGTCAGCTGGTCGGGCTGGCCGAACGCCTGGACGGTTCCGAGGCCGCCCTGCGCACCCTGGCGACACAGATCGGCACCGCGGGTCGCACGGCCAAGTGGAGCGTGCTGCGGCGCCGGGAGCTGCGTGCGGTCACCGCGTTGGAACCGGTCCGGGAACTGGCGGCGCGCACAGCGGCCAACATCCAGGCGTTCGCGGAGGAGGCGGTGGCCTTCGCCGAGCGGTCCGAGTTTGCGCAGGACACCCAGCTGCGGCACGACGCGCTGATCGAGATGGCCGAGCCACTGGCGATGGCCATCGACGGCGCGTTGGCCGGCCGCTCGATCGACGCCGAGCTGGTGCGGGCACGGGAAGCCTGGGATGCGTTCGTGGTCACCGAGCACACCCGGGTCGCCTCGGTCGTCCGGCGACCGCTCACCCGGATCCTGGAGGACCTGGAACGATTCGCGTCTCCGGGGTCCCTCTGAACCGCTGTTGCGCGCCACGGCACCGCTGAGCGCAACAGCGGTTCAACCGCGGTCGTCGAACCGCCGACCCCACCCGATTCCGCGGGCCGGGGACTCGGACGGCCGAGTCAGCGCGTGCGGTCCATCACGTAGCGCACCAGGGACGCCAGCGCATCCTTGGCCGACGAGTCGGGCAGCAGGGTGAGTTCGGTGGCGGCCGCGTCGGCGTAGCCGGCCAGGGTCTGCCGGGCCCGGG
>JBDHZW010000418.1:0-3971 GCA_039812105.1 Nakamurella sp. | reverse complement strand
GGTACGGGCTGTTCAGCTCGCCCTTCTCCCGGATCACCACGCCCTCGTCGGCCAGCCGCACGAACAGCGCACCGCGCTCGGACTCCGTGTGCAGGGCGATGACCTTGATCCCGTAGCCGAATTCCGCATTCAGCTCCCGGACCGCCCGGATCAGACGTACCGCCGGCTCACCCCTGTTGATCACCGCAATGCGCGAAAACATGCCTGGTGCTCCTCCATCCACTTCGACATCCACTTCGACAAAAGTGCCGTCCGCCGGTGCCCGGTGACCCGCTCCCTCGGTGGGCGCAGCAGGTTCCGGTCGCCGGAAAGCGGTCGACGTCGGCCCTGCTGATGTGCCCGCTTCATCCTGGCCTGTTCGGCCCGCTCGCGCTCTCCCAACGCAGCCGTTCCACTGTCAATCACGCTGTCATTCACGTGTCGATCACGCTGTCGATCACACGCCTGCCACCGTCCCATTTCCTGGCGTCCGGTGCTATGTGTAGCGCGCGGCCACCTCGGCGGCGCGTCGACCGTAGCCGGGACCGTGGGTGACCGCGTGCACCAGCAGGGGATGCAGCTGATGCAGGCCGATCAGGTCGGGCCACCGATCGGGCAGCGAGCCGACCTCCGCGTAGGCGTCCAGGACGGCGCCAAGGTGTTCGGTGCCGAACAACGCGAGCATGGCCAGGTCCGTCAACCGGTGCCCGCCGTGCGCCGCGGGATCGATCAGCGCCGCCTCGATCCCGTTCGCGCCCGCTCGGTACAGGACGTTGCCGCCCCACAGGTCGCCGTGGATCCGGGCGACCGGGACGTCGTCGTCGAAGTCGCCGGCGGCGAGCCGTTCGCAGACCCGCTCGACCGCCCGCAGCGCCGGTTGCGACAGGTTGCCGATCCGGTGCGCCGCATGGGCGTACGGCTCTATCCGGGTCAGCGCGAAGAACTCTCCCCAGCGCTCGTACGACCGGATGGGCAGCACCTGCCGGCCGATCCATCCGTCGCCCACCCAGCCCGGGGGCGGCGCACCGAACCCCGCGGCCCCGGCATCGTGGGTGACCGCGAGGGAGCGGCCGAACTGCTCGGCCGCCGCCCGGTCCGGTGCCGCGGTCGTGATCCGGTCGAGCTCGATCCAGGTGCGGCCGACGGCGCGGACGCCGACCACGGCGGCGCCTCCCCCGCCGGTCGCCCCGGCCAACCAGCGCAGGCCGGCCGCCTCCCAGGCGAAGAAGCCGGGCGAGGCGTCCGCCCGATTCTTGACGAAGGGGCTCAAGGCTCAGGCCAGGCCCAGCGATTTCATCCGCTCGGTGTGCCCCTGCTGCAGGCGTCGAAACAGGGCGGCGATGCCGGCCAGGTCCCCCGACCCGGTGACGATCAGCTCGGCCAGCGTGTCCCGGTCGGCGACGACGTACTGCGCCTGAGTGATCGCCTCCCCGAGCAGCCGGCGGCCCCACAGGGCCAGCGGTCCGGCCACCCGGGGGTCGGCCTGGCACGCCTTGCGGACCTCGCGGACGGCGAAGGCTGAGTGGCCGGAGTCGGCCAGCACCTCGAACACCAGGTCGCGGGTCACCGGGTCCAACCATTCGGCGATCTCCCGGTAGAAATCGGCCGCCAGGCCGTCCCCCACGTGCGCCTTGACCAGGGACTCGAGCCACGAATGCGGGGCCGTCGAGTCGTGGAATGCGTCGAACGGGGCGATGAACGGCTTCATCGCGTCCTCGACGGCCACCCCGTGAGTCGCCAGGTGCCGGGCCAGCGCGGTGAAATGACCCATTTCCGCGGTGGCCATGGCCGACAGCTGCACCCGGCCGGCGAGCGTGGGGGCCCACCGCGCGTCGGCGGCCATCCGGTCGAAGGCGGACAATTCCCCGTAGGCGAGCACCCCGAGCAGGTCGACCACCGCGGGGTCCGGCCGCGGCAAGGTGGCTGGAGGCGACTCGGCCGGTTGTGTTGTGCCCATGCCCACTCCCACGCCAGATGTCGAGAACCGCTGACCGACGAGCCTATCGGGCGGGCGACGGACCCGTCCGCCGATGCACCGATCCGCCGACCCGAGCAGGTAGAATCGATTCGACGGTGCGACAGCCGCACCGCGGTACTGTGCGCGCGTCACTCGCGCGGACGGACGAATCGGACCGACTGCCCGTCGGACCGGCCGGCGCTTCGTCGAATGGAAGCCGGCCGACCACATGCTTTGCGGCGCATCTGGCGCCCCGGGGAACCGCTCGGCGGACCCGGTCGAGAACGGCCCGGGCAGTTCGACGACGACGATTCGGCCCTCCGCTCGGGCGGACGGCGAGGAGCCCGGCGGGACCGGTCCGAAGACCGCTCCCGCCCCTGTCCTTCCTTGTCGCGTGAACGCGCGCGAACGAGACGGAAGGCACCCTGCATGACCCAGATCGACATCATCGCCGATCCCGACGGCGCCGTCGCCGACGCCGCCATCGACCCGGACGACGCCGCGCGCTCGCACCCGCTGGCCGCGGACGCCGACGTGCGACCCGAATCACCCACCTTCGCCGAGTTCGGGGTGGACGAGCGGATGGTCCGCGCCCTGTCCGACGCCGGAATCGAACACACCTTCGCGATCCAGGCGCTGACCCTGCCGATCGCGCTGACCGGCTCCGACCTGATCGGCCAGGCCCGCACCGGCATGGGCAAGACGCTGGGCTTCGGGGTCCCCCTGCTGCAGCGGCTGGCCCACGACAAGGCCGTCGTCCCCGACGCCAAGGGCAAGCTGCCGGCCGGGCGCGCGCCCCGCGCCGTCGTCATGGTGCCGACCCGGGAGCTGTGCGTGCAGGTGACCCGCGACCTGCACCAGCTGGGCAAGGTGCTGGGCCTGGCGGTCACCGCGGTCTACGGCGGCCGGGCCTACGAACCGCAGATCAACGCCTTGCAGGCCGGGGTCGACCTGGTGGTCGGCACGCCGGGCCGGCTGCTGGACCTGGCCAAGTCCGGGCACCTGGTGCTCGGCGGGGTGAAGGTGCTGGTGCTGGACGAGGCCGATGAGATGCTCGACCTGGGCTTCCTGCCGGACATGGAGAAGGTCCTGGAACTGGTCCCGACGGTCAAGCAGACGATGCTGTTCTCCGCGACGATGCCCGGCCCGATCCTGACGCTGGCCCGCACCTTCATGTCCCGCCCCACCCACATCCGGGCCGAGGCGCCGGCCGAGGGGGCGACCCACAGCTCGACCCGGCAGTTCGTCTACCGGGCGCACGCCCTGGACAAGGTGGAGATGCTGGCCCGGGTGCTGCAGGCCCGCAACCGGGGTCTGACCATGGTCTTCACCCGGACCAAGCGCACCGCCGCCAAGGTCGCCGAGGAGCTGGAGGAGCGCGGGTTCGCGGCCGCCGCCGTGCACGGCGACCTCGGCCAGGGCGCCCGCGAGCAGGCGCTGCGGGCGTTCCGCTCGGGCAAGGTCGACGTGCTGGTGGCCACCGACGTGGCCGCGCGAGGCATCGACGTGGACGACGTCACCCACGTCATCAACTTCCAGTGCCCGGAGGAGGAGAAGACCTACGTGCACCGGATCGGCCGCACCGGCCGGGCCGGCAAGACCGGCACCGCGGTGTCCTTCATCGACTGGGACGACGTGCCCCGCTGGCAGCTGATCAACCAGGCGCTCGGCCTGGACTTCGACGATCCGGCCGAGACCTACTCCACCTCGGCCCATCTGTTCGCCGACCTGGACATCCCCGAGGGCACCTCCGGACAGCTGCCCCGCGAGTCGCGGACCCGGGCCGGTCTGGACGCCGAGCAGGTCGAGGACCTGGGCGAGACCGGCGGCAAGCGCGGGCGGTCCCGGACGCGGAAGCAGACCCGGCACGACGCGGGCTCCGCGAGCGACGGCGGCACGGTCGATTCCGGCAGCGGGCGGCGCCGGCGGCGTACCCGGGGTGGGAACGCGGACGTGGCCCAGGCACCCGGGGACGGGGTGGCCGACGCCGCGGCCGACGACCCGGGCGCGGCGTCCGGCGGCACACGCCGGCGTC
>JBDHZW010000417.1:0-3977 GCA_039812105.1 Nakamurella sp. | reverse complement strand
ACCTGATGCGGCCGATCTCGGCCGGGATCGCGGTGCCGCTGTTCGCGTTGTTCTCGGCCGGGGTGAGCCTGGGTGGCTGGTCCGGCTTCACCTCGGCGCTGACCGACCCGATCGCCCTGGGGATCATCGCCGGCCTGGTGATCGGCAAACCGGTCGGCATCGTCACCGCGACGTTCCTGACCAGCAAGATCACCCGTAGCCCGCTGCAGGCGGGACTGACCTGGCCGGACGTGACCGGGGTGGCCATCCTCGGCGGCATCGGCTTCACCGTCTCCCTGCTGATCGGCGAGCTGGCCTTCGCCGGGAACCCGGAGGCCGACGATCACGTCAAGATTGCCGTGCTGACCGGGTCGCTGGTCGCCGCAATGCTGGCCGCGGTGGTGCTGCGGCTGCGCAACCGCCGCTACCGGCGGCTGTGGGAGGAGGAGAACCGGGACGACGACCACGACGGGATCCCGGACATCTATCAGCGCGGTGAGCGCGAGTAGCCTCACGCACCGTGATCACTGCACCCCGTCGAGCTCTCGTCCGCGCCCCCTCACCCCGGCTGGCCGACGGGCTGCTCACGCACCTGGACCGGGTGCCGGTGGACGCCGAGCTGGCCGAGCGCCAGTGGACCGGCTACACCCGGGCGCTGACCGACGCCGGGTGGGACACCGTCGAGGTGCCGGCCGCCCCGGAGTGCCCGGACGGGGTGTTCGTCGAGGACACGGTGGTGATGATCGGCGGCACCGCGGTCATCACCAGCCCGGGCGCCGACGAGCGCAAGCCGGAGACGATGGGCACCTCGGTCACCGTGCGCGCGCTGGGGTATCCGACCGCGACCCTGGATGCGGGCACCCTGGACGGCGGGGACGTGCTCAAGATCGGCACCACCGTCTACGTCGGCCGGACGCTGCGCACCAGCGCGGCGGGCATCGCGTCGCTGCGCCGCATCTGCGAGCCGCTCGGGTACCGGGTGATCGCCGTGCCCACCACCAAGGTGCTGCACCTGAAATCGGCGGTGACCGCGCTGCCCGACGGCACGGTGATCGGGTTCGAGCCGCTGGTCGACGACCCCGGTTTCTGGCCGCACTTTCGCCCGATGCCCGAGGAGGGCGGCTCGCACGTCGTCGATCTCGGGGACGGCCGGCTGTTGATGGCCGCCTCGGCCCCGCGCTCGGCCGACCTGATCGCGGATCTGGGTTTCACCCCGATCCCGGTCGACATCTCCGAGTTCGAGAAGCTGGAAGGGTGCGTGACCTGCCTGTCGGTCCGGTTGCGCCACGCCCCGGCCGGCGAGAGCTGACGCTGTGGTGGCCGGCGGTCGGCGCACCGTCACCGCAGTGGCACGGGCCGGTTTCCCGGGGCAAGATGCGGCGGGGCAGAGTAGCCCCGTACTCGCACCGAGAGGATCCTCGTGAAGAAGATCATCAACGACCCGACCACCGTCGTCACCGAGGCCCTCAAGGGCGTCGCCCTGGCCCATGCCGATCTGGTCACCGTCCATCACGACCCCGACTTCATCACCCGCGCGGACGGCCCGATCCAGGGCAAGGTGGCCATCGTCTCCGGTGGCGGCAGCGGGCACGAGCCGCTGGCCGGCGGGTACGTGGGTCCCGGTGGCCTGGACGCCGCCGTCCCCGGGGCCGTGTTCACCTCGCCCACCCCCGACCAGATCCTGGCCGCGACCCAGGCCGCCGACGGCGGCGCCGGGGTGGTGCACCTGGTGCTCAACTACACCGGCGACATCCTGAACTTCGAGACGGCCGCGGAACTGGCCGACGCCGAGGACATCACCGTCCGATCCGTCGTGATCGACGACGACGTGGCGGTCAAGGACTCCACCTGGACCGCCGGTCGCCGCGGCGTGGGCGGGGCCATCCCCTGGTACAAGATCACCTGCGCGGCTGCGGCCCGGGGCGACGACCTGGACTCGGTGGTCGCCATCTCCGAGCGGGTGGTGGCCAACGTCCGCACCATGGGCATGGCCCTGACCGCCTGCACCGTGCCGCACTCCGGCGAGCCCTCGTTCACCCTGGCCGAGGACGAGATGGAGATCGGCATCGGCGTGCACGGTGAGCCCGGCCGGGAGCGGACCAAGCTCACCTCGGCCGACGAGATCGTCGCCACCCTGCTGGGTTCGGTGGTCGAGGACCTGCCGTTCGAACGGGGCGACAACACCCTGCTGTTCGTCAACGGCATGGGCGGCACGCCCTCGATCGAGCTTTACCTGGCCTACAACTCGGCCCGGGAGTTCCTGGCCGAGCGGGGCATCGAGGTCACCCGCTCGCTGGTCGGCAACTACTTCACCTCGCTGGAGATGCAGGGCATGTCGATCTCCCTGCTCAAGCTGGACGACGAGCTGACCGAGCTGTGGGATGCGCCGATCCACACGGCCGCGATGCGCCGAGGAGTGTGAGCCGATGAGTGAGGCCGACCGGACCAGCTGTGACGCGGCCGGCGTGGTGGCGGGGATCCGCGCCGTCGCCGCGACCATCGCCGAGCACAAGGTGGAACTGACCCGGCTGGACCGGGACATCGGCGACGGCGACCATGGCGAGAACCTGGCCCGCGGGTTCACCGCGGTGCTGGCCAAGCTGGACGCCGGCGAACCGGACACCCCCGCGGCGGTGCTCAAACTCGTGGCCTCCACGCTCATCTCGACCGTGGGTGGGGCGGCCGGACCGTTGTACGGGACCGCGTTCCTGCGGGCCTCCACGGCCGTCAAGGACGCCGCGACGCTGGACCCGCAGGCGATCGTCACGGCTCTGACCGCCGGCCGGGACGGCGTCGTCGCCCGGGGCAAGGCCGAGCTGGAGGACAAGACGATGGTGGACGCGCTCACTCCGGCGGTGAATGCGGCCCGCGCGGCGGCCGATGCCGGGGGCGACGTCGCCGCGGTCCTGCGGGCGGCGGCCAAGGACGCGGCCCTGGGGGCCGCGGCCACCATCCCGTTGCAGGCGCGCAAGGGCCGGGCCAGCTACCTGGGCGAGCGGTCGATCGGGCATCAGGACCCCGGGGCGACCAGCACCGCGTACCTGTTCCAGGCATTGGCGGCGGTGGCGGAGCAGGCGCCGTGACGGTCGGCATCGTGCTGGTCTCGCACAGCGCCCAGCTCGCCGCCGGACTGGCCGAGGTGGCCGCGCAGATGGCCCCGAACGTGGCCATCTGCCCGGCCGGCGGGCTGGAGGACGGGGCCATCGGCACGTCCTTCGACCTGATCACCGCCGCGATCGAGCAGGCCGACTCGGGTGACGGCGCGATCCTGCTGTACGACCTGGGCAGCGGGTACCTGACCGCCGAGACGGCGGTGGAGTTCCTGGAGGACGAGCAGCGCGCGCGGGTGGTGATCGTGGACGCCCCGTTCGTGCTGGCGGCGGTCTCCGCCTCGATCGCCGCGAACGTCGGGTCGGACCTGCGGGGCGTGGTCGACGCGGCCCTGCAGGCCCGAACGGCGAACGGGCCGGGCGGGGTTCGCTCGGTCGACGAGGTGGGCTGATCGGGTCCGCGTGGACGAGCGCCCCGGGCAGTTCGGCACCGCCGTCTGGTCCTCACCCGGGTGGCGGTCGGCCGCCCTGGCCTGGCTCGACGAGCGGTTCGCGGCGGCCGGCGTCACCGGCGCCGGTGCCGCCGAGCATCCGCACGTGCGGGCCTGGGCGACCGCGATCCGGGTGCCCACCGATCACGGCGCCTACTGGCTCAAGGCCTGCGGACCCGGCACCGCGTTCGAGGTCCGGCTGTACCGGGTGCTGGCCGAGCTGGTCCCGGGGGACGTGCTGGCGCCGCTGGCCGCCGACCCGGCCCGCGGCTGGATCGTGCTGCCCGACGGTGGTCCGCTGCTCGGTGAGCAGCTGGCCGGCGCCGAGCTGGGCCGGGCGCTGGGCGCGGCGCTGGTCCGGTACGGGCGGCTGCAACGGCGGCTGATGCCCGCGGTGCCGCGGATGCTGGCTGCCGGCGTGGGCGACATGCGGCCGCTGGCGATGCCGGACGCCCTC
>JBDHZW010000416.1:0-3979 GCA_039812105.1 Nakamurella sp. | reverse complement strand
GTCCTTCGACTCGGTCGCCTGGCTCTTGACCTGCTCGGCGGCGTCGCCGGCATCCGCCCGAACGGTGTCGACCGCATCCGACGCCGTCGCCTTGAGCTCCTCGACGGCGTTCTGTGCGGGTTCCTGCAGGTGCTGGGCGGACTCCTTGGCGGCGTCGGCCAGTTGCTGGACGGCGGGCTCGGCGGTCTCCTTGACCGCCTGGGCGGCCCGCTGCTCCGGTCGGCTGGCCGGAATCAGCGACGAGGCCAGCAGGCCGAGCCCGAAGGCGATCAGCCCGGCGGCGATCGGCGACCCCTTGGCCCGGTCGGCCACCGCCGACGGCGCCTCGGACACCGCGTCACCGGCCTGCGCCGCCGCCCGTTGGGTCCGGTCGGAGGCGTCGGACGCGGTGCCCATCACCGAGTCCCGGACCGAGGTGGCCGCCCCCCGCACCCGGCCCACCTGGCGGCGGGCGATGCGTCCCGGGTTCACCTTGTCGCCCAGGGCGTTCACGTTGTCGCTCAGTTCGCTTCTGGTGCGCTCGATGTCGCGGCGGATCTGATCGGGATCGCTGCTCATGGCCGGTCCTCGTTTCCTTTCAGGGCGTCCGGAATCTTCTTGACGGTGTCGGCGGTCCGGGGCAGGCCGCGAATCGACTTCAGCGACGAGCGGCCGCTCGCCGCCAGCACAGCAGCGGCAATGCCCCACAGGACGCCGACGACGAGCGCGGACCAGCCCAGCCCGATCGCGGAGCCGATGGCCCACCACAGGGCGATGGACAGGAACAGCAGCGCGAAGTGCCCGGCGACGGCCGAACCGCCGAACAGGCCGGCCGATTTTCCGGCCCGCCGCGCCGACTGCTGGATCTCGGCCTTGGCCAGGTCGACCTCCTGCCGCATGAGGGTGGACAGGTCGGTGGTCACCTCGGAGATCAGCTCGCCGAGCGAGCGGTCAGCGGCGCCGGGTGCCGCGTCGGGGGCGGTCGGGGTGGGGGTGGTGCTCATCGCCGGAAGTCACCGGGACCGTCCGGCGCCGTTCGAGCTGGCACCGTTGGATCCGGCACCGTTGGATCCGGCACCGCGGAACCCGGCACCGTCCACGCCGGTTCGTCCCTGACTCCCACGTCGGCCGGCGGTGCGACCGGGACCGACGATGCTCCCGTCGGCGTTGGCGGCGGGAGGATCCCATCGACGGCATGGTCGGTCCGCGCCGACCGGCCGGGGGAGACGTCGGGCGGGCGGACCGCCGGCCGACCGGAGGCGGCGGGGCCGGACGATCCGTCCGGCGCGGTCAGTCCCCGGGTGAGGCGACCCGCCAGCACGCCGGCGCCGGCCGCGATCGCCAGGTACGCACCGGGGCGGCGGCGGGCGAACGCCCGAACCTCGTCCAGGACGCTGCCCGGATCGCGGTCCTCCAGCCACCCGGCGATGTCGTGCAGGCGTCCGGCGGCCTGCCGGGCGAGGTCGGTGGCCGGGCCGTCCTGGTCGGAGTTCGCGGCCATCCCGGATAGTTCGTCGGCCAGGGAACGCAGCCCGCCGGCCGCCCGTTGCTGTTGGGTCGCGGCCTGCTCGGTGGCCTCGGAGCGCACCTGATCCAACAGGTCCCGGGCCTGCCGGCCGGCCTCCGCGGTGACCTCGCCGAGCTGCTCCTTGGCCGACTGCACGACCTGGGCGCCGGCCTGGCCGGCCGTCTCGGCCACCTCGCCGGCCTGCTGCGCGGCGACCTCGGCGGTGGAATCCGGTGCGCCGCCGCCGGTGTCCGATCGTCCGTTGGGTGCGTCCGCGTCGAACCGGACGGGACGATCCGGTGCGAATACCCCCTCCCGATCCGTCACATCCTGTCCGGCTGGACGGCCAGCCGGCGAACCGAGACCTGATGTCATGGCCTGCCATTCCTTTCCCGGCGGTTGCCGCCATCGTTGTCGGCTCCACGACCCGTGGCGTCGGGGCGCCGGGACCACGGAGGGATCGATCGGGCTGTTGCGTTCCCGGCCCGTCCGTTCGTCAAGCGCGGATACCCGGTCCGATGTCGCGATCATCCGGAAATCACCCCTAGGGGTGGTCATCTCGGGGTCGCCGATAGCCTGGCCGGGTGCCGATCGACCCGCCGCCGCCCGTCCACCAGGTCAGGTGGCTCGGCGATCCCCGGCCGGACGACCCGGCGGTGGCCACGCTCGTGCTGCTGCACGGGTACGGCTCCAGCGAGGCGGACCTGGTCGCGCTGACGCCGGCCCTGGCGGCGTTCCTTCCGGGGGTGACCGCCCGGATCGTCGCGATCCGCGGATCGCATCCGGCGCCGGGGCGTCGCGGGTACGCCTGGTTCCCGGGAGCGCTGATGGCTCAGCCGCCGCTGGCCGACATCGCCCGGACCGGCGACCTGATCGTCCGCGTCGTCCGCCGCTACACCGGTTCCGCCGTGCTGCTGGGGTTCTCGCAGGGGATGGCGGCGGCGATCACCGCGATGCGCCGCGACCCGGACCTGGTCCGGGCGCTGGTCGGGCTGAGCGGCTACCGCTACGACGACGCTCATCCCGGCGACGGCCAGCTCGAGGTGATGGCGGCGTCGGGTCACGGCGTCCCCGCCTTCGTCGGCTACGACCCGCACGATCCGCGGGTGCCGGCGGTCGCCATCCGGCACGCCGTGGACTACCTGCGGGGCCATGCCGATCTCGAAGAACACACGTATCCGGGGATGGGGCACAGCATCTCGATGCCGGAGGTGATGGACGTGGCGGCCTTCCTCCGCCGGCACCTGGCGGCTCGCGGCAGCTGAGGGTCCGGCGCGGCGGTCGGCCGTCAGGTGTTCGTTCGCCGGTTCGGCGTCCGCCCGCCCGGCCTGGTCCGGTTGTGCCAGACCACGCCCACGGAGACCACCGCGATCAGCACGCCGTAGGCACACACGACGGCCCCGATCGAGACGAGGCCGCGAGCGGCGGCGAGCCCGGCGACCATCAGGACCAGGCCCGCCCACATGGTGCCCCGCGCCCAGGCGACGCGCTGCGCCCGGATCTCCCGGGTGGGCGCCCGGTCGAGACGATCCGCCAGCACCGGATCGCCTCGCCGCAGCTCGCGTTCGATCTGGTCCAGCGCCCGCTGTTCGTCGTCGGTCAGGGACATCGAGCCTCCTCGGGTGGCTGGGACGGCCGGCCCACCCACGCAGCATCGGTTCCGCTCGAACGTCGGCGTCAAACCCGGGCCGGCCGAAGTCGCGGAGACGCCGTCCGCGATTGGCCGTCCCGGGATCCGGGAACTCCCGAACCGGTGACTCCGGTGACGGACGACAGGGACGACACTGCCGAGAAGGGAACGAGAATGAGGATCCTGCCCAAGCTGGGGGCGCTGGGCGCCGCCTATTCCTTCCTGCGCAGCCCGACCGGGCGCCGCATCCTGGACGAGGTGAAGCGGCAGGCGGCCGATCCGGAGAACCGTCGCCGGGCCGCCGACCTCGTCGGCCGCCTGCGGTCCCGCGGCCGACCGCTCGTGGTGGACGCAGACCCACCGCGCTGAGCCAACCCCGCGGACGCCAACGATCCTCGCCCCACAACGGGACGAGGATCGTTGACGTTCGATACGGCTGGTCAGCCGCCGGTGCTCGCCGTCACCAGCGGCCGGTCCGCCCGTTCCGGGGCGGGCAGCCCGTCACCGTTGGGTCCGCGGTAGCGGGCCTCGTCCAGGATGCCCTGGCGCTTGGCCACGATGACCGGCACCAGCGCCTGCCCGGCGACGTTCGTCGCGGTGCGCATCATGTCCAGGATCGGGTCGATGGCCAGCAGCAGGCCGACGCCGGCCAACGGCAGGCCCAGGGTGGACAAGGTGAGGGTGAGCATGACCACCGCGCCGGTCAGGCCGGCGGTGGCCGCCGAACCGACCACCGACACGAAGGCGATCAGCAGGTAGTCGGTGATGGTCAGCGGCACGCCGAACACCTGGGCCACGAAGATCGCGGCCAGCGCCGGGTAGATGGCGGCGCAGCCGTCCATCTTGGTGGTGGCGCCCAGCGG
>JBDHZW010000415.1:0-3983 GCA_039812105.1 Nakamurella sp. | reverse complement strand
CATCTGACCGGCGTCGGCCAGGAGCAGGCCGGCTACTGGTTACGCCACTGGGCGTCCTCGGCCTCCTTGCGCTGCTCCCGCTCCTTGATGATCTCCAGCGCGTTCGCCGCCTCTTCCTGCGTGGCGAACGGCCCCAGCAGCTCCTTGGCCTTGCTCTGCCCCTCGGGCTCGACCTGGCCGGTCTTGATGTTGTAGTAGAAGCCCTTGCTCTGACCGATCTCGTCACCCATACCCAGCAGCCTGCCATGCCGGGACCGGCCCTGCCGCGACAGGTCAGGCCGGTTCGACGACGAACCGGTGGGTGGCCGGATCGGCCGACACCAGCCGGACGGTGATCACCGACCCCTCGTCCAGACCGTCCGGCGGGCAGTGCGCCCGCACCGGCGGCTCGTGCAGCAGCACGATCGCCCGATCCTTGGCCGGCTCCAGTTGCAGCACGGTCGCCGCGAACGTCTCGCCCTCCCGGCCGTGCAGCACGAACGCCGAGACCGCCGCGGCGCAGGCCTTGCTCAGCTCGGCCGCCTTGCGGTCGGCCGCGGTCATCGTCGCCGGCAGCTCGGACAGCGCCGAGCGGGCCCAGTCCGGCACCGGCTGGCCCGCGTGCAGGGCCAGGCACACCTCGGTGGCGAACCGGTCGGCCAGCCGCCGCAGCGGCGCGGTGACGTGCGCGTACGGGCCGCCGACGCCACCGTGGTCCGGTTGCGGCGGTGGGGCGCCGTCGAACGCGGTGTATCCGGCGCCGCGGAGCAGCCGGACCGCGTCCTCCAGGAACGCGGCGTCCCGCGGCCGGTCGCCGTCCAGCCCGGCGATCACGTCGGCGACCGGCATCGACTCGGGCCAATCGATGCCCAGGACGGCGGTCACCCGGCGCAGCACCTGCACCTGCTCGGCCGACGGCGGCGGCAGGGTGCGCAACAGGCCGATGCCGCCGTCCAGCATGATCCGCGCGGCGCAGATCCCGGTGAGCAGGCTGATCTCGGCGTTCATCCGCTCGACCGCCAGCACCGCCCGCCGTTCCAGGGTCCACTTGCCGTCCGGGCCGCGGACCACCTCGGTGTCCGGGATGTCCAGGTTGATCGCTCCCCGCCGGCGGCCGAGATCGGTTCGCAGCGCGCCGATCTCGGGCAGCAGCGCGATCGACGGGTGCAGGGTGCCGCGGTCGGCGTCGACCTGGGCGGACGGGTAGTCCAGTTGGGCAACGGATTTCACCGCCGAGCGGCGCACGTCGACCTCGGCCGGTTCGCCGGTCCGGTCCAGCACGATCGTCCAGACCACCGCCGGCCGGGGCACGCCGGGCAGCAGGCTGGCCGCGCCCTCGGACAACTCCACCGGGTGCAACGGGGTGGAGCGGTCGGGGCTGTACAGGGTCGCTCCCCGGCGCCAGGTCTCGGCGGCCAACGGACCGGCGGGGTCGACGAAGCCGGCGACGTCGGCGATCGCGTAGCGCACCAGGAACCCGTCGTCCCGGCGGGACAGGTGCACCGCCTGGTCCAGATCGCGGGAGCCGGGCGGGTCCAGAGTGACGAACGGTACGTCCAGCGGATCCTGCGCGACCATGGCCGCGGTGGCCGAGCGTCTGGCCTGGTCGACCGCGTCGGCCGGGTAGCCGTCCGGAATGCCCAGCTCCTGACGGATGGCGTCGAAGTCGATCGCCCGGGGCGGGGCGACGATGGTGCGCGCGGGCATCGGCCTAGGCTATGGCCTCCCCCGGCTCGGCACCGATCGCGTCCAGGTTCCGCAGGTAGCCGGCCAGGCCGTCGGGGGCGCGACCGTGCCGGCGGGCGCTGGTCACCACCGGCGCGGCGCCGGTGGGCTCGACCACCCCGCCCGCCGCGGTCACGGCTCGGGCCAGGGCGACGTCCTCGTGCGCGGCGACGTCCGGGAAGCCGCCGGCGGCCTGGTACCAGTCCGCCCGCACGCCGAGGTTGGCCCCGTGCACGTGCCGGTGCCCGTCGGACAGCTGGTGCCGGGCGTACCAGCGGGCGGACAGCGTCGCGTCGGTCTCCCCCGGATCGGGCCGGACGGTGCCCAGCAGCAGGGCCGTGCCGCGCCGGGCGGCGTCGTGCTGGACGAGCAACCAGTCGGGCGGGACGAGCGAGTCGGCGTCGGTGTTCGCGATCCACAACCGCGCGGCGGCCTCGACGTGGGCGTCCAGCAGGTGGCGCACCCCGGCGGCCCGGGCGGCGCCGACCCGTCCGGCGCTGGTCAGCATCATGTGCACGTCGGGCCATTCGGCCAGCCGCTGGGCGGTCTGGTCGGTGCAGGCGTCGGCGACGACGACCACCCGCACCTCGACGCCCGGATGCGCCCGGCGCAGCCGGGTGGCCGAGTCGGTGACGGCGGCCAGGCAGCCGTCGATGCGGGCCATCTCGTCCCGGGCCGGGATCACCACGCCGATCACCGCCGGGCCTGCTGCCGGGTCGGATGCCGTCATGCCAGCACCCCGTCCCACCGCGCGACCGAGGGCGCCCCGGGCCGGGTGAGCACGTCCAGCCGGACGTCCTCCTCGACGTGCGCCACCGCGACCGCCAGGCCGGGATGCGCGATCAGGGTGTCGTGCACCTGGTCGCCGGTGAGCGGGTAGGGCGCGGGGTGCCGCCAGTGGCAGGCGATCAGCACGCCGTCCTCGGTGAGCGAACCGGCCGCGCGGTCGATCACCCGGCCCAGGTCGGTCCGGTCGCAGTAGTAGCCGACCTCGGACAGCACGATCAGGTCGAACGTCCCGGCCGGCCATTCGGCGGGGACGGCCCGCCGTTGCACGTCCACCTGCGGGTGGGCGGCGACGCGACGGCGGGTCGCCGCGACGGCGGCGGCGGCGACGTCGGTGGCCAGCAGCCGGTCGCAGCGGGGGGCCAGGAGTTCGGTGAGCAGGCCGGTGGCGCAGCCGGGTTCGAAGGCGGAGCCGAACCGGGGTCGGGTCAGGCAGGCGACGGTCAGCGCCCGCTTGCGCCGCTCGTACCAGCTCTCGCCCAGCCGCCACGGATCCGCCGACGCCCGGTACAGCCGGTCGAAGTAGCCGGCGGGCAGCGAGCGGGCCGCCTCCACGAAGAGCTCATGGGGCCGGTCGAAGTGGGCCAGGAAGGCGGCGCCGAGGACGGGCCGGTCCGCGTCGGCCGGACTCAATGCCGTGGTCTGGCTCCGGTGCTCGGCGATCGCTGCCCGCTTGGCGGCCCGTTCCGGCCCGGTCAGGTCGAGCCGGGCCAGCCGGTCGGTCGGCAGCCGGGGATCGGCCGGGTCGTCCCAGTGCCAGGCCCAGATCGGGAACTCGACCAGCCGGGCGCCGCGCTCCCGGGCCACCGCGTCCGTGACCAGCGCGACCGCCTCGTGGTCGGGGTGACCGTCGCCGCGCCAGGGGGCCGCGATCAGGACGCCCGCCCCGGCCGGGCCGACGGCGTGGCCCAACGCGTCGGTCAACTCGTCCTGGTGTCCGGTCAGGGATCCGTCCGGCAGGCCCAGCCGGTGCAGCCCGGCGGTCGGTGCGAGAGCGGCCAGGGCAGCGGTCATCTCGGTCCGGCGCCGGGCCGCGATCCGTTCCGGAGGATGGGTGGGCGAGTCCGGGTGGGAGCCCTCGCCGTCGCTGGCCACCAGCACCTGGACGCGCGCGCCGGCGGCGTGCAGCCGCTGGATCAGGCCGGCCGCGCCCAGGGTCTCGTCGTCGGGATGCGCGGACAGCACCACCAGTCGCTCGACCCCGGTCAGGTCGAGCGGGACCGCACCATCGGCCCGGCCGCTGGACGCCCAGGACGCCTCGCGGGTGCCGGCGTCGTTCCGGTCGAACACCGGGGTCGCCGGGCCGGTCGTCGACGTCACGGCCACTGCGGCAGATCCCGCACCATCGCGCCGAGCGCGGCGTCGTCCCGCTCGGCGTGCTGCTGGCGCACGTACAACTGCAGGTCCGCGACCCGGCGGGCGTGGTCGTCGTCGAAGGCCAGCGGGGCCGGCCCGAGCGCGTGCCCGACCCGCCCCAGCACGCCGTCGACCAG
>JBDHZW010000414.1:0-4011 GCA_039812105.1 Nakamurella sp. | reverse complement strand
TGCGCCCCGGACCAGCAGCCGCGGGCCGATCATCGACCCGCCCGGCGTCGACGGCGAGGTCGCCGCGACGATCTCGGATCGGGCGCCGGACGCCGGCGAGCTGCCGAGCAGGGCCGTGGCCCGACGGGCCAGCAGGACGAATCGGCCCGCGCCGTCGTCGGGCCGGTCGACGGCGGTCGCCGCCCAGCCCGGATGGGCCAGCAGGCTGACCACCGGGGAGCCGGCCGCCCGCAGCCGCCGGTCCAGCTCGACCGCGAACAGCCCGACGGCCAGCTTCGACTGGCTGTAGGCCCCCATCGGCGTGTAGTCGCCGGTCAGGCCGAGCCCGTGGTCCAGGTGGCGGGCCCGCCGGGCGGCCAGCGACGTCACGCAGACGACCCGGGCGGCCGGCGCCGCCTCCAGCGCGCCGAGCAGACCCGTGGTCAGGGCGTAGTGGCCGAGATGGTTGACCCCCATGTGCAGTTCGAAGCCGTCGACGGTGAGTTCTCGCCGCGGCACCAGCATCACCCCGGCGTTGTTGATCAGCAGGTCGACCGGCCCCTCCGCGGCCAACCCGGCCGCGCATTCGGCGACCGAGAGCAGCCGGCTCAGATCCAGGTGCACCACCCGAACCTTCGCCTCGTCGAGCCCGTCCCTGATCCGTTGGGCCGCGGCCACCCCGCGATCCAGGTCCCGGACGGCGAGCACCACCTCGGCTCCGGCCCCGGCCAACGCCCTCGCGACGGCGAACCCGAGCCCGGTGTTCGCCCCGGTGATCACCGCCCGGCGGCCGACCTGGTCGGGCAACCCGATGCTGCGCCACCGAAACCCGGACGAGCCGCCGCGCCCGCGCGAATCGTTCACGAACGCTCCTGCATCGGCATGATCACTTCCCGGACGATCAGCATGATCGCAGCCGCCACCGGGACGGCCAGGATCGCCCCGGTCACCCCGAGCAGCGCGGCGCCGATCAGGATCGCCACCACCACGCCGCCGGTGGAGATGTTCACCGTCCGCCGCATCACCCGCGGGTACAGCCAGTACGCCTCGAACAGGTGCTGGCACAGGTAGAAGACGCCGGAGATGATGCCGATCGCCAACCCCTGGGTGAAGCCGATCAGGGTGATCGAGACGCCGACGATAATCGGCCCGACCACCGGGATGAAGTCCAGGACGGCGGCGCCCAGACCGATCGCCCACGGGTAGGGCAACCCGATGATGGCCGAGAAGATGCCGGCGACCAGGCCGGCCTGGATCGCGATGATCGTCGCGCCGGACAGGTAGCCGCCCATCTGCTTGAGGATCCGGTCGCCGAGATCGCTCACCCGCGACCGCCGGGACGCCGGCACCAGCCGGTAGGCGGCGGCCTTGATCCGGCCGAAGCCGGCCAGGAAGTACAGCGTCAGGATGAGCACGATCAGCAGGTCCGCGAACACGGTGGCCACCGTGAACCCGGCAGACAGGATCCCACCGGCGGCGCCGCTGCCCAGACTCTGCACAATGTTCGAATTGCGCAGCGCCTCCAGCAACCCGAACCGCTGGTCCAGGTTCTGCACCGTCTCGTTCGTCTGCAGATCGTTGATCAGCTGCGGCACCGAGGCGACGAACGATCCGACCTCGTTGACGATCGGCGGGATGATCGCGTACACGGCGGCCGCGATGACCAGCAGCAGGCCGAGGAAGACGATGGCGACGCCGGCTCCCCGGCGCAGACCGCGCCGCGTCATGACGGACACCAGCGGATCCAGGCCGATCGCCAGCAACGTCGCGATCGCGATCATCACCAGGGTGTCCCGGATGGAGTCAAGCACCAGGAACGTGATGTAGGCGATCAGCACGCCGAGCCCGCCGAAGAAGCCCCACTGGAACGGGGAAGGTCGTTCGCGGGCGCCCCGTGCGACGGCGGCGGTCGCCGCCTCCGCGCTGGCCGACGCGGCGGCCGCGGCGGCCTCGGTCGCTGCCCGGTCGGAGACCATCTTCGCGGTCAGGGTGTGCATCGCCGACCGCAGGCCGGCCCGGCTCCGCCGCCAGCGTTCGGAGTGGTGGTCGCCGGGCTCCTCGCCGCCGGCGCCCCTGGTGTCGGCGGCCGCCTCCGCGGACGGGTCGGCCGCGGATCCGCCGCGCTCCAACTCGGCCAGGGCGTCGTCGATGGCGGCGTCGAGCGCGTCCTCCGACCGCTCCTGGGCCGCGCTCGCACCGTTCGCCGCGGAGTGGTCGGGCGGTGGCTCCGGCGAACCACCCGGGCGGGCCAGGGCCATCAGGTCGCGACGAGATCTTCGTAGTCGCGATGCTCGCCGATCCACCACGACACGTAGGGGCAGGTCGGGATGACCTTGACCCCTTCGGCCCGGGCGGCGTTGAGCACCTCCCGGACCAGGTCCGAGGCCACCCCGTAGCCACGGGAGGCGGGTTCGGTGTAGGTGTGCACGATGTTCCACTTGCCCGGAAGCCGCCGGTAGTCGGCGACCGCGACCTCACGCCCGTCGATGGTCAGCGCAAACCGGCCGTGGGCCGTCAGGTGCTGGATCTCGCGGGTACGGGTCGGCCCGGCGCCGAGCGGCTCCAGGTTGGCCAGATCCTGCGTGCTCTGCTCGGACATCCCGAACCCTTCTTGCAGCGGTGAGGCGAACGCGGTCGCGCCGCTGGCATCGTGGCACATTCGTACCGATGTGCTCGCTCAGGGTCATCGAGTGGTGGCCGTCGGCGCACCCCCCATCATGCGCTCCCGGCGATCGGCCCGACCGGCGTCGTCGTCCCGGCCGGGCGGCGTCACCACCCGGACTCCGGTCAGCGGCGATCCATCGGGCGGGGTCGGGTCACCGTCCAGATCGGACGCCACGACGGACCGCCGGCCGGTTCGGGGTCGTCCACGCGGCGCGCGGCCCGCGCACCCGGCTGAACCGACCGCTCGAGTCCCGCCGACACCGGACCCACCGCTCGGGCATCCCCGGACGGGCGGGCGGCCTTGGCCGCGTACAGCCGCGCGTCCGCCCGCTGCAGCAACGCCAACGGATCGGTGTCGTGCCGGTCGGCGACCGCCCACCCGATGGAGACGCCGACCAGCACCGACCGGCCGGCCACCGGCATCGGCCGGGCCACCGCCGTCCTGATCCGGGCGGCCACCTCCTCCGGATTGCGCTGGCCCGCGCCCCCGCTCAGCAGGACCGCGAACTCGTCGCCGCCGAACCGGGCCACCACGTCGCTGGAGCGGGTCGACTCCTCCAGCCGCCTGGCCACCTCGACCAGCACCCGATCCCCGATCAGATGACCGAGCTCGTCGTTGATCTGCTTGAACCGGTCCAGATCGATGAGCAGCACCATCACCGGGTTGCGGTCCGGGTCGGGAGTGGCCAGCGCCGTCTTGATCCGGGCCAGCAGGAACGCGCGGTTGGGGACCGAGGTCAACGCATCGGTGCCGGCCTGCGCGGTGCGGGAGGTCACCGCGCTCAGCCCGGCCTGGGCCGCCACCATCGCCACGGCGAGCAGCGGAAGCAGGGCGGGCTGTTCGGCGGCCAGCACCGCAGGGATGGGCGCGGTCAGATCGAGCGTGCCGATCGCGACCTGGCGACGCCAGTCGGCCAGGTAGGCGCGCGGCGTGGTGGCGCCGGCCAGGCACTGCGACGTCATCACCAGCGCGATGTTCAGTCCTTCGATGACGACGGTCAGCACCACAGTGGTCGGGATCATCGCCGACGCCGGCATCGACTGGCCCCACCAGCCCCAATGCCACAGGACGGTCAACACGCCGGCGGCGGCGGTTCCCTGGATTCCCCACAGCGCCGTGTTCAGCACGATGCGCCACCACCGCATCCGCAGGGCCAGGGTCATCGCCAACCCGGCCACGACGAAGGCGATCGCCGCGTGGGGTCCGAACACCATCAGGCCCGCGATCGCCAACGGGGTGGAGAACGCGAACTCGTCGAACGGGTTGGACCGGCGCATCCACGGCAGGGTCGGGTACAGGTCGGCGAGCAGGATCAGGGCCAGCAGCATCACCGCCCCCGGCTCCCGCACGATCGCCGCCAGGTCCGG
>JBDHZW010000413.1:0-4051 GCA_039812105.1 Nakamurella sp. | reverse complement strand
CGGGCGGGGCCGGTTCGGCCGCAGGGGGCGCCGCGCCGCGCCGGGGCCGGCGGCCCCCGGAGCGTCCGGCCGGCACGTAGCCGACCAGGGTGGCGATCCGCCCGTCGGCGGTGACCTCACCGATCTTGGACCCGGCGCCCGGCGAACCGGAATCGGCCGACGGACCCGGGTCGGCGGGGACCGCGGTTTCGATGGTGATGATCGGGGCTCCGACCTCGACCGTCACCCCGGGGTCGACCAACAGCTCGTGCACCCGCCCCGCGTACGGCGACGGCAGCTCGACCGCGGCCTTGGCGGTCTCGATCTCGACGATGATCTGGTTGACGGCGACGGTGTCGCCGACGGCGACCCGCCAGCCGACGATCTCGGCCTCGGTCAGCCCCTCGCCGGCGTCCGGCATGCGGAACGTCTCGAGCCGTCCGATTGCAGTTGACACGTGGACTCCTCCGATCGGGGGCTCAGTAGGCCAGCACACGGTCGACCGCGTGCAGGACCTTGTCCAGATCGGGCAGGTACTCGTCCTCGACCCGGCTCGGCGGGTAGGGGGTGTCGTAGCCGGCCACCCGGAGCACCGGCGCCGCCAGCGAGTAGAACGCCTCCTCGGTCACCCGGGCGGCGATGTCGCCGGTGATCGACGACTCGCGCGGCGCCTCGGACACCACGACGAGCCGGCCGGTCCTGCGCACGGATTCGACGACCGGGTCCAGGTCCAGCGGCGACAGGGTGCGCAGGTCGATGACCTCCAGCGAGTGACCCTCGGCCTGCGCGGCGTCGGCGGCGGCGTGCAGCACCGGCATGCTGGAGCCGTAGGACACCACGGTGACGTCGGTGCCGGCCCGGCGGACGGCGCTGGTGAAGCAGGCCGGCGGCCAGGGATCGCCGGCCCGCCGGGCCGGGTGCAGGGTGGGGTCCAGCTCGCCCTTCTCCCAGTACCGCCGCTTGGGTTCGAAGAAGATCACCGGGTCGTCGCAGGCGATCGCGGCGCGCAGCATGTCGTAGCCGTCCTGCGGGTTCGAGCAGGCCACCACCCGCAGGCCGCCGATGTGGCAGAAGAAGGACTCGGGGGACTCGGCGTGGTGCTCGACCGCGCCGATCCCGCCGCCGAACGGAATGCGGATCACCATCGGCATCGACCAGGCGCCCTGGGTGCGGTAGGTGATCTTGGCGACCTGCGAGCTGATCTGGTCGAACGCGGGAAACACGAACCCGTCGAACTGGATCTCGGTGACCGGCCGGTAGCCGCGCATGGCCAGCCCGACCGCGGTGCCGACGATCCCCGACTCCGCGAGGGGGGTGTCCAGCACCCGGTGGTCGCCGAAGTCCTTCTGCAGGCCGTCGGTGACCCGGAAGACGCCGCCGAGCCGGCCGACGTCCTCGCCCATCACGATGACCTTCGGGTCGTCCTCCATCGCGGCCCGCAGGCCGGCGTTCAGCGCCTTGGCCAGGGTCGTCGTGGTCGTCGTCATCGAGCTCCCCCACCCTCCGAGCCCTGGTCCGCGAAGCCGGCCAGGTAGTCGGCGTGCTCGGCCTGCTGCGCCTGCAGCGCGGCGTGCGGCTCGCTGTAGACATGCGCGAACATCCGCTCCGGCGCGGGCTTGCCCATCGCGACGCAGAAGGTGCGGAACCGGGTGGCCAGCTCGTCCGCCTCGGCCGAGACGTCGTCGAAGAACGCCTGGTCGGCCAGGCCCTCGCGGGCCAGGTGCACCCGGACCCGTTCGATCGGGTCCAGCAGCTTCCAGTGCTCCTCCTCGGCGGCCATCCGGTAGCGGGTCGGGTCGTCCGAGGTGGTGTGCGCGTCCATCCGGTAGGTGAAGGCCTCGATCATCACCGGGCCGTTGCCCGACCTGCACTCGTCAAGCGCCCAGCGGGTGACGGCCAGGCAGGCGACGACGTCGTTGCCGTCGACCCGGACGCCGGGGAAGCCGTAGCCGGTCGACCGCTCCCAGAGCGGGACCCGGGACTGCTTGCGGACCGGCTCGGAGATCGCCCATTGGTTGTTCTGGCAGTAAAAGACGATCGGCGCGTCGAAGGCGGCGGCGAACACCATGCCCTCGTGCACGTCGCCCTGGCTGGTGGCGCCGTCGCCGAAGAAGACGATGGTGGCCTCGTCGGTGCCGCTGTCGCGCTCCCCGGCGGAGCCGATGACGCCATCGAACTTCTGCCCCATCGCGTACCCGGTGGCGTTGAGCACCTGGTTGCCGATGACGATCGTGTAGCTGTTGAACCGGGTCGCCTTCGGGTCCCACCCGCAATGGTCGGTGCCGCGGAAGATGCCCAGCAGCTCGGTCGGGTCGACCCCCCGGCACCAGGCGACGCCGTGCTCGCGGTAGGAGGGGAATGCCATGTCGGCCGGCCGCAGGGCCCGGCCGGCGCCGATCTGGGCGGCCTCCTGACCCAGAAGCGGTACCCAGATGTTCAGCTGCCCCTGGCGTTGCAGGGCGTTGCCCTCCCGGTCGAAGCGGCGGACCAGCACCATGTCCCGGTACAGGCCGCGCAGCAACTCGCCGGTGATCTCGATCGGGAAGTCCTCGTCCGGGGTGAACACACCCTCCGGCGAGAGCAGCTGGACCAGGTCCTCGCCGTGGCTGGTCGCCCGCAGGCCGGCGATCACCTCGGACGGGGTGGGCGTGCCGCGCAACCCGGCCGCGCCGCGGGCGGCGGCCTGGGACACCCAGCCCGGGATGTCCATGTCGGTGTGCCCGGCGCCGGGCGGCGCGGCGGGCGGGTGGGCAGGCTCCCGTTCGGATGACATGCGCGTCTCCTCACTCGTTCGGACCCGGTCCCCGGGATCGCCGGGAAGCGGCACCGACGTCGCCCGGGAGGCGCGGCGCGCGCACGGGCCCGTCGGCGTTGACGGTGGCCACCGAATCCGCCGGCCGGGTGGATCACACCCGCGCGCGACGGTTCGATGCCTCCGATAGTGACACGGAACGGGTCGGTAATCGACCCGCGCCACGTCCGACAGTCGGACCTGCGACGGTCGGGACCTGCGGCGTTGCCCAGGAGCAGGGCTTACCGGGGCGGGCTCGGCGGCGGCGACATACGATCGGGCTTTCGCCGTGGTCGCGCGACCTCGGGCGCTCGTGATCGCGGAGGTCGGTATGGAACTGGAGCACCGGTTCGAGGTTCCGGTGGGCGTCGAGAAGGCCTGGGTCACCCTGCTGGACATGGAGAAGGTGGGTCCCTGCTTCCCGGGGGCGATCCTGGACCATGTCGACGGCGACGAGTTCAGCGGTTCGGTGAAGATCAAGCTCGGCCCGATCCGGATGACCTACAAGGGCCACGCCCGGATCGTGGAGAAGGACGAGGTGGCGCACCGGGCCAAGATCGAGGCGACCGGCAACGCCGGCGGTTCCACCTCGACCGCGGCCATGCTGGTCACCGCGACCGCGACGCCGCTGGCGCCCAACCGCACCCAGGTCGACCTGGTCACCACCCTGTCGCTGACCGGGCGGCCGGCCCAGTTCGGCCGCGGCGTGATGGTCGACGTCGGCAACAAGCTGATCGGGCAGTTCGCCGATTGCGTGTCCAACAAGCTGGCCGGCCACGACGCGGGCGGCGCCGAACTGGTCGACGTGACCAACCCGGACGAGGTGGCCGCGGACTACGTCACGCCGACTCCGGCGCCGACTCCGGCGGTCAGCGCGGCGGGTGGCGCGACGCCGGCCGGCGGGGAGCTCGACCTGTGGTCGGCCACCGCCACCCCCATCCTCAAGCGGGTGCTGCCGGTGATCGCCGGGATCATCGCGCTGATCCTGCTGCGCAAGCTGCTCAAGCGGCACCCGGACGCCGCGGCGGACGAGTAGCGGACGAGCCGCCGAGTAACCCGCGCCAGGCGGTGCCCATCAGGCGGTCGATCCCGGTGTTGATCATGGCCTTGCGGCCCTTCTGACGCGATCAAAAGGGCCGCTAGGCCGTGATCAACTGCGGCTAGGTCGAACGGCCCGTCAGATCAGGCCGTTCTTGCGGATCGACTTGGCCTCGTACATCGCCGCGTCGGCGCGGTCGAGCAGGGTGTTCGTGTCGAAGTCGGGGGACGCCGACGACGCGC
>JBDHZW010000412.1:0-4121 GCA_039812105.1 Nakamurella sp. | reverse complement strand
AGGCGCCGCAGCAGCTCGGCGCAGCCGGCCGCCCGATCGGCCGAACCGTCCTGCAGGCCGTGGTCGACGGTCGCCCCGAGCACCGGTCGACCTCCGGCCGCGGCCAGCATCGCCGTGGTCAGCGCGAGCGAGTCGGCCCCGCCGGAGCAGGCCACCACCAACGGACCGTCCGTCGGGTGCGCGGCCAGCCAGGACGCGCAGGCGGCCCGGACCCGTTCGGTGCCGGTGCGCGGGTTCCGGCTCCCGCGAGCGGCCGGCTCGTCGGCCACGCCCTGGTTCAGCCGTGCACCCGGCGAACCCACGCGGCCGGGTCGGCGATCTCGGCGCGGGTCGGCAGCGTGTCCGGCGAGGTCCAGACCTCGTTGAACCGCGTCATGCCGACCTGGTCGACCGCGTCCCGGACGAAGGCGCCGCCGTTGACGTACTGGGCGAGCTTCATGTCCATGCCCAGCAACACCCGCAGCAGCCGGTCGATCGGGCCGGAGCCCTTGCGGCGGCGCTCGGTGAACGAGGCCCGGATGCTGGTCACCGACGGGACGACCGTCGGACCGACCGCGTCCATGACGAAATCGGCATGCCCCTCGAGCAGGCTCATCAGGGCCATCACCCGGTCGAAGACGACCCGCTGCTCGGGCGACTGAATGCCCTCCATCCAGGACATCCGGGCGCCGTTGCGGGCTGTCTCGCCCTTGAGCGCGGCGACCGCCCGGCGCAGCAACTCGCTCGGATCGGTGTCGGCCTTGTCGGCGAACTCGGCCACCAGCGACCGGAAGTAGTCGCGCAGCCACGGCACCGCGGTGAACTGCAGCCGGTGCGTGCTCTCGTGCAGGCACACCCAGAGCCGGAAGTCGGTCGCATCGGCGCCCAGCTCACGCTCGACCTTGACGATGTTCGGGGCCACCAGCAGCAGCCGGCCCGGCCGGGACGGATCGCCGCCGAGCGGGTCGAACTGGCCAAGCACCTTGCCGGACAGGAAGCCGAGGATGAACCCGACCTGCTGACCGGCCACCCCCCGGGTGAACTGACCGCCCATGCCGCTGCCGGTGGCGGCGGCGAGTTTGGCGACGGCCGGCGCGGCCAGCCGCTCCATCCCCTCGGCGGTCGCGGCCACCCAGCCCGGCCGGTCCACCACGTCGGCGGCGTCCACCGGCAGCCCGTGGCCGAGTTCGGTGGTGTCGCGCACCACCAGTTCGGCGCGGGCCGAGAATTCCCGCAGGTCGGCGACCACCCGGGCGGCCTCGTCGGGGGTGATCGCGGGTCCGGTCGGCGCCAGCCGGCGACCGGCCCGGACCGCCGCGGCCCAATCGATCGGCCCGGCGTCGACCAGCGCGGGATCGGGCAGCGCGGGATCGGGCAGCGCGGGATCGGGCAGCGCGGGATCAGGCACAGCCGCAACCGCGCAGTCCGGCGGCGACGGCGTCCAGGGCGGGCCGCGTGCCCGGGCCGACGCCGTTGGAGACGAAGGCGAACACGAGGATCCGGTTGTCCACGTCGGGCACGTAACCGGCGAGTGCGTAGGTGACCTCCAGCGAGCCGGTCTTGGCCCGGACCCAGCCGGCGCCGGCCTTGGAGGCGTCGTCCTGGAAGCGGTCGGCCAGGCTGCCGGACACCCCGGCCACCGGCATGCCGGTCAGCAGGTTCCGCAGCGCCGGCTGGTCGCCCTTGACCGCGAGGGCGACGACCTGGCCCATCACCGACGGCGGCACCCGGTCCTTGGTGGACAGGCCGGACCCGTCGGACATCTCGATGCCGATGGTGTCGATGCCCAGGTCCTCGAGCGCTTCGAGGGTGGCGGCGGACGCCCCGTCGAAGCTGGGCGGCGCGCCACGGGCGATGGCGACCTGCCGGGCGAGGGCCTCGGCGAGCACGTTGTCCGAGTTCTCCAGCGCCTGCGCGAGCAGCACGGACATCGGCTGGGACGACACCTGCGCGATCACCTCGCCGTCCTCGGGGGCGGTCCCGTCGACGATGGTGATGTCCGGCTGGCCGATCATCCGGGCCAGCGCCTTGCCGGCGGTGTTCGCCGGGTCGCCGGTGCGGATCGAGTTCTCGTTGGACGGGTCCTCCCGGTCGCCGTCCACCATCAGCGGGGACATCCGGGTGATGTAACCCTGGGCGCTGGACTCGGACCCCCGGATGTCCTGCGTGTTCCAGCCGTCGGCCAGGTCCGGTCCGCTCCAGTACTCGGTGTCCAGCACGATCCGCTTGACGTCGACGCCGCTGGCCCGCACCTGCGCGGCCAGGTCGGACATCAGCGGCGCCCCCTTGTAGATGGTGTCCACCCCGTCGGCCCGGGCGGACAGGGTGACGTCACCGCCGCCGACCAGGATGATGTCGCCGTCCTGGTCGCCCTTGACTACCTTGGTGACGAACCGGCTGGTCGGGTCGACCGAGGTGAGCAGCGCGGTGCCGGTGAGCAGTTTGGCGGTGGAGGCGGGCAACTGGGGCGCGGTCGAGTCCTTGTTCCACAGGACGGTGCCGCTCTCCGGGTCGATGATCACCCCGCTGAACTGGGCCAGGTCCGGGTTGCCCAACTGGGCCGACAGCTGGGACTCGATCCCGGCCGTCGTCGGGATCTTGTCCGAGACGGCGAGCGGGGCGATCTTCGCGGGCGGCGCGGCGACCGGCGGATCGACCACCTGGGAGGTGGACGCGGCGCTCGACGACGAACTGCCGGCTCCGCGGGTCGCGACGAAGACGACGACGCCGACCGCGACGAGCGCGACGACCACGGCGGCAGCGATGATCCCGACCCGTCGGGACCTGGTCACTGGGGCCACTGACTTCCTCCTGCGCCGGTTCACGGCCGTGCGTCCACGGTCCTGCGGACGCGCCGTCCGCGTTGCCTGCGTCACTGTCGGCAGGCCCACAGCACGCCCGGCGACGCACCGCGAGCCCTCGTACCCGGTCCAGACTAGAGTCTGTTCAGTCCTGATCCGGGCCGCTCGAGGGGCGCGGACCGGACGGGGGCGCATTTGCCCCCAGTTCCTGTCAGATTCGTGTGAGGACCGCGGGCTGCCGTCCCTCCTGGTGTGAAAGGTGACACTTGTGGAGTTCGACGTGACCATCGAGATCCCCAAAGGCAGCCGCAACAAATACGAGGTCGACCACCATTCCGGGCGGATCCGGCTCGATCGGACCCTGTTCACCGCGACCCAGTACCCGGCCGATTACGGATACATCGACGACACCCTCGGCCAGGACGGCGATCCGCTGGACGCGTTGGTGCTGCTCTCGGAGTCGACGTTCCCCGGGTGCCTGGTCACCGCGCGGGCGATCGGCATGTTCCGGATGACCGACGAGAAGGGCCCGGACGACAAGGTGCTGTGCGTGTCCGCGAACGACCCGCGGCAGTCGCACCTGCAGGACATCGGGGACCTGAGCATCTTCGAGAAGCTGGAGATCCAGCACTTCTTCGAGGTCTACAAGGACCTGGAGCCGGGCAAGAGCGTGGAGGGCGCGAACTGGGTCGGGCGCAAGGAGGCCGAGGAGGAGATCCGGGTCTCCTTCGACCGGGAGAAGAAGCGGCTGGTCGCCGAAGAAGCGATCGCGACCGGCGACGGGCACACCCACCGCGCCGAGGGCTAGACCGTCAGAAACCGACGAGCCTGTCTCCCCGTCCGGGAGGCAGGCTCGCGTCGTATCCGGGGGGCGGTCGTTACCAGCGTCCCCCGCGTTGCACCTCGCGCAGCCGCGGCCGCACGTCGAGCAGGTAGACCAGGCTGCCGGTCAGGCCGGCCAGCCAGAGCAGGCTTTGCGGCGCGAACGCCCCGCCGAAGAAGCCCAGCCCCAGCGCGACGGCGCAAGCCACGGTGATCCCGGCCCAGGTGCCCTTGGTCTGCTTGTCCGCGGCGGCGAACGCATCCGACCGGCGGCTGACCGCGTCGATCGCGGCGAACACGCCCAGCCCCGCGCCCCCGACGGCCAGGACGAGGTTCACGACATAGATCACCGGCGCAACCAAATCCACGGGTCAAGGGTACGTGGGTTCCGGAGACGATCCACACCGTTTGCTCAAACGCGACGGCCGGCCCGCGGTGCGGGCCGGCCGTCGGGGCTGCGGCGATCAGTTCTCCGGGGTCGCCGCCGCGGCTTCCGCGGCCGGGGCCGCTGCGGGGGTC
>JBDHZW010000411.1:0-4143 GCA_039812105.1 Nakamurella sp. | reverse complement strand
TCAGGACAGACCGATGGCGACCCGCTCCAGCGCGTCCATCGATTCCTGCATGCCGCCCTCCATGCCGGTCGCGATGATCGCGTCCCGCACCTCCCGGCCGGACACCTCCATCAGCACGGTCAGCCGGGTGCGACCGTGGCCGAGATCGGTGAAGGAGTAGGTCGTGACGGCTGGGTCGGCGTCGCCGTCGGGCACGCCCTCGAAGACCTCGCTGCAGACGATCCGCTCGTCCGGCACGATCTCGCGGTACTCGCCGTGGAAGGCCACCTCGAAGCCGCCGTTGGCCGTCATCACGTACCGCCAGCGTCCACCGACCCGCAGGTCGACCTCGGCGCTGTCCACGACGCCGCGCTCACCGGCCCACCACCGCCTGATCAGGTCGGGCTCGATGTGCGCGCGGAAGACCAGGTGCCGGGGGGCGTTGAAGTCGCGGGTGATCAGGATCTGGGTGTCGGCGGGCAAGGTCACCGTCGCGGAATGCGTCGTCGCCGTGGTCATCGTTGTTCCTCCGATTCGTCGGACTGTTGATCGGACTGCGCAAGCTCGTCGAGAACGTCGTCGAGCAACTCGTAGCGGGCGGTCCAGGCCCGCTCGAACTGCCGCACCCATTCGTAGATGGGCGCCAGCGGTTGCCCGTTGAGCCGGTAGATGCGGTGCCGGCCCTGATCGTGGACCCGCACCAGGTCCACCTCGCGGAGCACCCGGAGGTGCTTGGACACCAGGGGCTGGGGGATGCCCAGTTCCTGCACCAGGTCGCCCACCGGACGCCCGCCGCCGGCCAGGACGTCCAGGATCTGCCGGCGCCGCGGCTCGGCGACGGCGTTGAACGCGTCCGTGGTGGTTGCCGCCCTGGCCATGCCGGCAATCATATTCCCATATGGACATGTGTCAAGCGCGGCGAGGTCGATCGGTGGACCTGCGGATTCAGTGCGAGGCGGACGCGAGCCCGGGCTGGGGATGCGCGGACGGCAGCCCGGCCCGCCGGAGCCCGTAGAAGACGCCGCCGACCACCACGGCCGCCACGATGACGGCCTGCACGATGACGAAGACCGGGATGGTGGCGCCGTTGGGCATGATCGTCACCGAGAACAGCACGGTGAGCCAGATCGTCGCGGTCCGGATCCGGCGGTCGTCGGTGGACACGGCCAGCGGCAGCGCCGCCCACAGCAGGTACCACGGCTGGATCACCGGGGCGAACAGCACGAAAGCGCCCATCGCCATGCCCAGCCCCATGATCGGGTTGATCCGCCGCTGCCAGCACTGCCACATCACGACGACCGCGATCGCCGAGCCGAGCAGGGTGCCGACCGGTTGCATCACGTCCAGCACCGCCTGGGTGTGGTCGCCCAGGCCGAGCAGCAACCCGGACTGCCCGGCGATGACGCCGAGGCTGGTGGACACGGACAGGAACGAGCGGACCGAACCGGGCGCGCCGAGCGCGGCCACCCAGCCGAAGCCCACCCCGGCCAGGGCGGTGAACGCGGCGAAGGTCAGCGCGGCGACCACGCCGACCTGGACGCCGCAGCGCAACAGGTCCCGCCATCGCCCGCCGGCCCGCAACGCCAGCATGATCACCAGGAAGGCCAGGGCCATCGCCGCGGTGGCCTTGATCCCGACGCCCAACGTGATCAGCACGACGCCGCCGATCACCGTCCGCTGCACGGCGATGACGATGCCGGCCAGCATCGCGCCGAGCATCAGCGCCTCGTTGTGGCCGCCGCCGATCAGGTGGAACAGCACCAGCGGGTTCAGCGCACCCAGCCACAACGCGGCGACCGGGTCGAAGCCGCAGATCCGGGCCAGCCGGGGCAGCGCCCAGACGATCAGGGCGACGCCGACCAGTTCGATCAGCCGCTGCAGCAGCACCCCGGCGATGACGTTCTGGTGGGCAAGATTGACCACGCCCTGGGCGATCAGCAGGTACACCGGGCCGTACGGACTCGGGGTGTGCTGCCAGCGCACGTCCACCTGGTGCGCGTAGGGGTCGCCGTCCCCGAGGGTGTCGTACGGGCCGTACTCGTACGGGTTGAAGCCATGCGCCATCATCGAGCCGATGGCCAGGTAGGAGTAGACGTCCCGGGAGAACAGCGGCGGGGTGACCAGCAGCGGCACCGCCCACATCGCCAGCGTGTGCGACAGCTGGCTGCGGGACAGCCGTCGCGGTCGGCCCGGCGCGGCCAGCCGGCCGATCAGCACCCAGCACAGGACCACCAGCCCGATCCCGGCGTACGAGCAGGCCAGGGCGGCCGGGCCGATCCGGGACAGCAGGCCCAGGATGCGGATGCCGTCGATCGGATTGGGGATGGGCGTGGCCGCCCCGTAGGACGAGCCGGCGCCCAGCATCAGCAGCAGCGCCCCGACCGTGCCCCACCGCCGCAGCCGGCCGAGCTGCCTGACCTCGGCGTCATCCAGAGCGCCGGCGGCCGGCACGTCGGGCGCGCCGGCCACCTGCCCGTGCGCCGTCACCGCCGCAGTCTAGGTGGGTGATGCGGTGACTTTTTGCAGGAAAGGTGAGGCTGACCTGCGTGTCCGGGGCCACACCCGGTCGTTGACTGCCCTCTTTGATCTTCCCGACGAAAAAGGTCACACTGGTGTTGTGAAAACCGCCGCCGCTCTCGCGCGTGCCCCCGAGGCACCGGGATCGGTGGACCGCACAGTTGACCGCACCGAGGGCCGCACTCGCGAGGCCGTCATCCGGCTGCTGCTGTCCGACGGCCCGATCACCGCCGCCGACCTGGCCGCCCGGCTGGGCATCTCGCCAGCCGCGGTGCGCCGGCACCTGGATCAGCTGACCGCCGAGGGGGCCGTCACCTCCCGCGAGCCGTCCCCCCGGGTGCAGCGCGGTCGTGGTCGGCCGGCCCGCTCCTACCTGCTCACCGACGTCGGCCGGGAGCGGCTGCCGCACCAGTACGACGAGCTGGCGGTGCAGGCCCTGGACTTCCTGCAGCAGGTGGCCGGACCGGACTCGGTGGCCGAGTTCGCCCGGCGCCGGGCCGAGGCGATCGTCGAGCCGTTCACCGACCAGCTGGCCGCCGCGCCCGACGTCGCCACCCGGGCCGACGTGCTGGCCCGGGCGCTGACCGCCGCCGGGTTCTCCGCCTCCTTGCAGGAGGTCGGCGTCGGTCGCCAGTTGTGCCAGCATCACTGCCCGGTGGGGCACGTCGCGGCGCAGTACCCGCAGCTGTGCGAGGAGGAGATGGCGGTCTTCACCCGCGCGCTCGGTTCGTACGCCCAGCGGCTGGCCACCATCGCCCGGGGCGACCCGGTCTGCACGACCTTCATCCCGCTGTCCACCATCCCGCCGCCCAGAGACCAACCGAAGACCCAGCCCTGACCCCCGCCGCACCATCCGGGCCCGCCGCCGCACCGCCCGTTGCCTCGAGATATCGGAAGGACCTGTTCATGACGACCACTCAGGAACCGGAACTGAGCCAGGCCCGCCTGGAGCAGGCCGCGACCATCGACAAGCTCGGCCGCTACGCGTTCGGCTGGGCCGACAGCGACATCGCCGGCGCCTCGGCCCGCCGCGGCCTGAACTCCGACGTCGTCCGCGACATCTCGGCCAAGAAGAACGAGCCCGAGTGGATGCTCGCCCGCCGGCTCAAGGCGTTGGAACTGTTCGACCGGCAGCCGATGCCCACCTGGGGCGCCGACCTGTCCGGCATCGACTTCGACACCATCAAGTACTTCGTCCGGTCGACCGAGAAGCAGGCCGCCTCCTGGGAGGAACTGCCCGACGACATCAAGAACACCTACGACCGGCTGGGCATCCCGGAGGCCGAGAAGCAGCGGCTGGTGGCCGGCGTCGCCGCCCAGTACGAGTCCGAGGTGGTCTACCACCAGATCCAGGAGGATCTGGAGCGGCAGGGCGTGATCTTCCTGGACACCGACTCCGGGCTGCGCGAGCACCCGGAGATCTTCGAGAAGTACTTCGGCTCGGTCATCCCGTCCGGGGACAACAAGTTCTCCGCGCTGAACACCGCGGTCTGGTCGGGCGGCTCGTTCGTCTACGTGCCGCCGGGGGTGCACGTGGACATCCCGCTGCAGGCCTACTTCCGGATCAACACCGAGAACATGGGCCAGTTCGAGCGGACGCTGATCATCGTCGACGAGGACGCCTACGTGCACTACGTCGAGGGCTGC
>JBDHZW010000410.1:0-4158 GCA_039812105.1 Nakamurella sp. | reverse complement strand
GGCGTGCACGTGCACCAGGTCGTAGCTGCCGGCCCGCAGGGTGCGCCGGATGGGCCGGGACGGGATCGGGTTGTTCGCGATCTCCGCCGGGATCGGCAGACCGGACCGGTGGATCGGCACCGGGAACGTGCGGCCGGCCATCCGGCGCGGCAACGGGGTGGCGGTCAGCACCTCGGGTGCCAGCCCTGCCGTCAGCTGCCGCCGGGTCAGGTCGTTGACCTGCATCTCGATGCCACCCAGCCGCGGCACGAAGCAGTCCGAGATGTGCGCCACCCGCACGATCCCACCGCCTCCGCTCCCGCGCCCGGTCGACCCGGTCTGGGTCATGCTAGTCCGGTGCGCCGCACCGTCGTCTTCGTCCACGCCCACCCCGACGACGAAGCCCTGCTCACCTCCGGCACCATGGCCGACCTGGTGGCCCGCGGGCACCGGGTGGTGCTGGTGGTGGCCACCGCCGGGGAGGGCGGTCTGGCCGCCGACGAGCTGCGCTCCGGGTTGGGCGAGCGCCGGCTGGCCGAATTGCACGCCTCTGCCGAGGTGCTGGGGGTGAGCCGGGTGGAGGTGCTCGGCTACGCCGACTCCGGCCTGGCCGACGCTCCCACGCCGGCGCCGGCGCCGGGCCGGTTGCCGCGGTTGGCGGACGCTCGCGTGCCGGAGGTCGCGGAACGGCTGGCCGACCTGCTGCGACAGGAGCGGGCCGATGTGGTGACCGGCTACGACCGCAACGGTGGCTACGGCCATCCCGACCACGTCGCGGTGCACCGCATTGCCGCCGCCGCGCGGGAACTGGCCGGGACCCCGGTGCTGCTGGAGGCGACGGTGCCGCGGGACCGGTTGCTGGCGGCGGCCCGACGGGTCAACCGGCTGCTGCCGCCGTCCCGCCGGGTCGACCTGACGCCGTGGGCGGACGCGTACAGCGCCGCCGCCGACGTCACGCACCGCATCGACGTGCGCCGGTTCGCGCGGGCCCGGCGGGCATCCATGCGCGCACACGCCTCACAGGCGACCGCCGACTCCGGCGCCCGCACCCTGGCGGTGTTCACCAGGGTGCCGCCGCCACTGTTCGGCCTGGTGTTCGGCCGGGAGTGGTACCGGCAGCCCGGCCTGCGGACGGGCGAGCGCTTCGACGATGTTCTCGCGACGCTCCCCCGCGGATGAGGGTGGGCGACAGCTCACGGGTCGATCGCCTGGGGATGCTGCCGATGCAGATCCGGGCCGAGGTCGTCCGATCCGGTCGGGTGGGCCGGACGCCGCTTGCGGCCCCACAACCAGACCAGCCAGGCGACGATCCCGAACGGGATCTCGATGACGTGCGTGAAGATGGTGAACAGCAGGGTGCCGGCGGCCGCCTCGGCCGGACCCGCACCCATCGCCACCAGCAACGCGACCGATCCGGCCTCGACCAGGCCCAGGCCGCCCGGGGTGACCGCGACGGAGGTGAGCAACCGGCCGAGGGCGAACGCCGCCAGCATCGTGCCGACCCCGACCACCGCGCCGCAGATGCGCAGGCAGATCCAGAACAGCGCGAAGTAGATGACGAAGTAGCCGATGGTGCCCAAGGTCATCGACAGCCAGCCGTGGCGCATCACGTCCTGGGTCTGCGCGCGCAGCCGGGCGATGCCCTGCTCCCAGCCCAGCTGCCGGGGGCGGCGGATCCATCGCAGCACGGCCTCGGCCGCCCGTTGGATCAGCCGGCCGACCGCGTGCGCGGCCCGGTCGCTGACCATCACGACCACGAACACCGCCAGCAGCGCCACCAGGGTCAGCACGCCGACCAGGGCCGCGTCCCGCAGGGCGTCGCCGATGTGGCCGCCCTGCAGCAGCAGCGCGGCCAGCCCGACCAGCGGCAGCACCACCTTCCCCGCGGTGGCGAAAACCCCGCCGAGCACCACGGAGATGCCGATGGCGGACCGGCTGAACCCCCAGGAACGGCAGATGGCGTAGGTCGCCCCGATGCCCAGGGCGCCGCCGAACGGCAGGACGTTGGCCACCAGCGAACCGGCCAGATTCACCGTCAACGCCTGCCGGTGACTGATCCCGGGCAGCGCGCCGGTGATGGTGAAGGTGAAGGCCAGCAGCGCGCAGAGCTGCAGGCCGGCGAGGAGCAGCAGCGCGAGCACCGGCAGGCCGGCCAGCGGCTGGGCGATCTCGCTCCAGCCGACGCCGGCGATCCGGGGCAGCCCCCACACCAGCAGGACGACCGCCAGCGCCAGCGAGCCGACGTCGCGGACGACCCGCCACCACACGGCACCGCGACGCCACCAGGGCTTCGGCGCCGGGGTCTGCTGCACCGGAACAGGGTGTCATGCCGAGCGGGCCCGGCTGTCGGACCGCGCGTCTACCGTGTCGTCTGTGCCGCCCACCCCATCGATCACGACCTCGTCCACGACGTCGGACCCCGCCGCCACCGGCGCGGGTCCGTCGTCGCGGCCGAGCGGTGAGGGCCGGGGCTGGCTGCGTCGCCTGTGGGGCTATTGCTGGCGACACCCGGTGGTCACCCTGCTCGCCGGGCTGGCGGCGGTCGGCGGTGTCGGCCTGGGTGCATTGACCCCGCTGCTCACCCAGGTCGCGGTCGACGACGCGACGGCGGGGTCGACGGACAACCTGGGCTGGGTGATCGCCGCGCTGGTCGCCCTGGCGTTGATCCGGTTCGGGTCGTCCTTCCTGCGCCGGTGGGCGGGCGGCCGGCTGTCCCTGGACGTGCAGCACGACATGCGCCAGGACGTCTTCGGCGCCCTGCAGGGACTGGACGGGTCGGGCCAGGACAGGCTGCGGACCGGGCAGGTGGTCTCCCGGGCCAACACCGACCTGCAGATGGTGCAGTCGCTGCTGGCGATGGTGCCGCTGTCGGCCGGCCAGGTGGTGCTGTTCGTCGTGTCGCTGGCCATCATGGTGGTGCTCTCGCCGCTGCTGACGGTGATGGCGTTGCTGGTCGTGCCGGCGGTCGCGCTGGTCACCCGGCTGACCCGGACCAGGCTGTTCCCCGCCACGTGGGCCGCCCAGCAGTCGGCGGCGGAGGTCGCCGAGATCGTCGAGGAGGACGTCACCGGGGTCCGGGTGGTCAAGGCGTTCGGCCAGGAGCGCCGGGAGCTGGCGCGGCTCACCGACGGGGCCACCGCACTGTTCGCGGCCCGGATGCGTGCGGTGCGCAGCGCGGCGGCGATCGGCCCGGCGCTGCCGGCCCTCACCGCGTTGGGTCAGGTGGGCGTGCTCGCGCTGGGCGGCGTGCTGGCGGTCCAGGGGTCCATCTCGCTCGGCACGTTCCTGGCCTTCACCCTCTACCTGGCGCAGCTGGTGGCGCCGACCCGGATGCTGACGATGTTGCTGGTGGTCGCCCAGCAGGCCCGCGCCTCGGTCGAGCGGGTGCTGGAGATCGTCGACTCCCTCCCCGGCATTCGCGAACCCGACCATCCGCGGCCGTTGCCGGACGGCCCGCTGGACGTGCGCTTCGACGACGTCCGGTTCGGCTACCAGGCGACCGAGCCGGTGCTGCGCGGGTTCGACCTGGCCGTGCCGGCCGGTTCCACGGTGGCGCTGGTCGGGCCGTCGGGGTCCGGCAAGTCCACGGTGTCGCTGCTGCTGCCGCGCTTCTACGACCCGCAGGCCGGCGCGTTGCGGGTCGGCGGGGTGGACCTGCGCGAGGCGGCAATGGCCGACCTGCGGTCGGCCGTTGGCGTCGTGTTCGAGGAGGCCTTCCTGTTCTCGGACAGCATCGCCGCCAACATCGCCTACGCGCGACCGGACGCGACCGAGGAGGACATCCGCGCGGCGGCGAAGGCGGCCGAGGCGGCGGAGTTCATCGATGGCCTGACGGACGGCTACGCGACCGTGATCGGTGAGCGCGGGTTGACCCTCTCGGGTGGGCAACGTCAGCGGCTGGCGCTGGCCCGGGCCCTGCTGACCGATCCCCGGGTGCTGGTCCTGGACGACGCGACCAGTGCGGTGGATCCGGCGACCGAGTCGGCGATCCACGCCACGCTGCGCCGGGTCACCGCCGACCGGACCACCATTCTGATCGCCCACCGCCGGTCGACGCTGTCGCTGGCGGACCGGATCGCGGTCGTGGTCGACGGCCGGGTGGTCGACAGCGGCACCCATCCCGAGCTGCTCGGCCGCTGCGCGGACTACCGGGCGCTGCTCGGCGGCGAGCTGGCCGGT
>JBDHZW010000409.1:0-4159 GCA_039812105.1 Nakamurella sp. | reverse complement strand
GCCGCGATCGACCCCGCTGCCGCGGACCTCGCCGCCGAAGGCGCGGCCGGCTCCTCGTCCACCGCTCCGGCCGGTACCGGCGGCGGGGCCGTTCCAGACCTGGGCGACCTCGCCGGCACCGCCCCGGCCGCGACCGACAGCCCGGCGCCCGCCCCGAACCCGGTGCCGGAGGAGAACGTCGAGAACAGCGTCCCGCCGCGGCGGCGGGTGTCGGAGCCCGAACTCGGCGAGCCGCCGGAATAGCGGGGGGCCGGACCCGGCCGATCAACCCGGCAGATCCCGCCCGAAGTACGGAGTTCCCGCCGAGTTGATCAGCCCGATGGTGTGCCCGCTGATGCGCTCGGCGCGGATGGCGACCGGCGGCCGGCCACCCACCGCCGCACCCGCCCACCGATGGCCGCCAGGCCGCCCGGGGCGAAGTAGACGACCAGCACGAACAGCAGGCCGAGCACGAACACCGGCTGGCTCAGCGGCACCCGCAGCACCGACGGCAGGTCGGCGATCGTCGACGACGTGGACAGCTCCTGCAGCCGGTTGTCCAGCAGCACGTACACCACCCCGCCGATCACCGCGCCCCACCGGCTGCCGGCGCCGCCGAGCACCACCATGATCAGCAGCGACAGGGTCAGCTCGGTCGACAGCAGGTGCGGGTTGGCCCCGCCGATGATGATCAACTGGACGAAACCGCCCAGCGTGCCCAGGAATCCGGCGACGACGACGGCGGTCAGCTTGGTCCGGTAGGCGGACATGCCGAGCACCTCGACCCGGTCCTCGTTCTCCCGCACCGCCGCCCAGGCGTGCCCGGTGCGCGCGCTGGTCAGCCACCACACCAGCAGCACCGACAGCACCAGGAAGCCCAGCGCCAGCCAGTACCGGTAGGGCGCGTTCACCACCCCCGACAGCAGCGCCGGCAGCGCCGCCCGGTTCAGCGACAAGCCCTCCTCGCCGCCGGTGAGCCCGCCCGGGTTGCGCGCCGCGGTGATCGCCACCGCCTGCGCGAACGCCAGGGTGACCATGGCGAACGCGATCCCCTTCACCCGCAACGCGATCGCGCCGACCAGCAACGGCAGCAGCACCGCGAAGCCCAGCACCACCGCGAACGCGACCGGCAGCGAGGTACCCCACCTGCCCAGCGCGATCGCCGCCGAGTACGCCCCGGCGCCGACGAACAGCGCGTGTCCGAAGGACAGCAGCCCGGTCCGGCCGAACAGCACGTCGTAGCTCAGCGCGATCCCGCCGGTCACCAGGCACAGCGCCAGCAGCTGCATCGACCCGGGGGAGTTCACCGCGCCGGGCAGCACGCCCGGCACCGAGAACCGCATCCACGGCAGGAAGATCAGCAACACCAACACGGCGAGCGGGATCGCCACCGGCAGCCAGCGGCCCGGCCCGGATCGCCGGGACGACGGGGAACCGGTCGAGGCGACCGCCCGGTCGGTCAGCTTCTGCGCGAGATCCGTCATGCCGTCCTGCCCGTCAATCCGGCCGGCCGGACCAGCAGTACCGCCGCCAGCAGCAGCACCACCGAGACGTCACCGATGCCGGAACCCACGTAGTAGTTGGCCATCTGCTGCACCAGCCCGACCAGCAGCGCGGCGATCGCGGTGCCGCCGATGGATCCGAACCCGCCGATGACCACCACGATGAACGCGAAGATCAGCAGGGCGGTGCCCTGCCCGGGCGACACCGACCCCAGGTACACCGAGCCGAGCACCCCGCCGAGCGCGGCCGCGGCGCCGCCCAGGGCGAACACCAGGGTGAAGGTGCGGCGCACGTCGATGCCGAGCGCCTGCACCATGGTGCGGTTCTCCACGCCGGCCCGGATGATCAGGCCGATCCGGGTGTACCGGAGCAGGGCGACCAGCCCGGCCAGCAGCAGGCCGGCGGCCAGGATCAGCAGGAACCGGTCGTTGGGGATCGCGGCGCCGAGGATGTCGGTGGTCTGCCGGGTCCACTCCGGACGCGGGAACGGCTGCGGGTCGGCGCCCCAGATGCCGGTGAACAGCGCCACCGCCATCAACCCGAGGCCGACGGTGACCAGCACCTGCTCGATGTGCCGCCGGTACAGCGGCCGGATCAGGCAGAACTCCACCGCCGCACCGATGATCGCGCCGCACACCATGCCGATCACGATCGCCAGCGGAAACGCCCAGCCGCCCAGGCCGGACAGCTGTCCCATCGCCACCCAGGCCGCGTAGGCGCCGGCGGTCAGGAACGCGCCGTGCGCGAAGTTGAGCACGTGCATCAGCCCGTAGATCAGCGACAGGCCGGAGGCGACCAGGAAGTACAGCGCGCCCAGGCCGACGCCGGTGACCAGGATCAGGATCAGCGTACTCATCGCGCCGCGCCTCCGGGTTGCCTCGCGGACCCGGCCACACCGGAGGGTGCGGCCCGATGAGTGGGTTGAAGGTTCGCTCGGCAAGCCTCGCTCATCACTTGTCCCGCACCGCCTTTCCCGCATCCAGACCGGCTCCCGGAACGACTGCGGAGACACCCAGCAGCGAATCCAGCAGGGCCTCGTCAGCCAGCAGCTCGGCGGCCGGTGAGCGGTGCACCACCCGTCCGGTGTCCAGGACGACGGCGTCCCGGGCGACCCGCCGGACCAGCGGCAGGTTCTGCTCGACCAGCAGCACCGTGGTGTGCTCGGCCATCCGGACCAGGGCGTCGCCGACCTGTTCGACCAGCTTGGGCGCCAGGCCCTTCGTCGGCTCGTCGACCAGCAGCAGCCGGGCCGGGTTGAGCATGACCCGGGCCAACGCGACCATCTGCTGCTGCCCGCCGGACAGGGTCCCGGCCTGCTGCTTCCGCCGCTCCAACAGCTCGGGGAACAGCTCGTGCACCGTGTCGTAGTCCGGGGTCGCGCCGGGCTGCTCCGCCAGTTCCAGGTTCTGCGCGACGGTCAGCCCGGCGAACACGTCCCGGTCCTCGGGGACGTAGCCGATGCCGGACCGGACTATCCGGTGGGTCGGCTGACCGGCGATGTCCCGCCCGTCGAACTCGATCCGCCCGCCGGCCGGCACGATGCCCAGGATCGCCTTCAGGGTGGTGGACTTGCCGACGCCGTTGCGGCCGAGCAAGGCGGTCACCCCGCCCTCGGCGACCTGGAAGTCGATGCCCTGCAGGATGTGCGATCCGGCGATCCGCACGGTCACGTCCGTCAGCGACAGGATCACAGGGAGTCCCCCAGATATGCCCGCCGGACCTCCGGGTCGGCGGTCACCTCGGTCGGGGTGCCGACCGCGAGCAGCCGGCCGTGGTGCAGCACGGCGATCCGGTCGGCCAGCCCGAGCACCACGTGCATGTGGTGTTCCACCATGCAGATCGTCACCCCGTCCGCATTCAGGTCGGCGATCAGCCGCACGAGCGAGGGCACGTCCTCCATCGCCACCCCGGCCATCGGCTCGTCCAGCAGCAACAGGCTCGGCCGCCGGGCCATCGCGACCGCCAGTTCCAGCTTGCGCTTGTCGCCGTGGGACAGGGCCGCCGTCGGCCAGGCGCTGCGCCCCGCCATGCCGACCCGCTCCAGCAGTACCATCGCCTCGTCGACGACGGCCCGGGACGCGGCCCGGCGGAAGGGGTTCAGCGGCCCAGGTGCCGCCGACTGCACCGCGAAGCACACGTTCTGCACCGTGGACAGCCCGTTGAACAGGGACGACGTCTGGAAGGTGCGGCCCATCCCGGCCCGGGCCCGATGCCGGACCGACAACCGGGTGACGTCCCGCCCGTCCAGCCGGATCTGACCGGTGGTCGGTCGGGCCACCCCCGAGATCATGTTCACCAGCGTGGATTTGCCGGCCCCGTTGGGACCGATGACGGCGAGCAACTCGCCGCGGTCGATGGTCAGGTCGATGTCGGCCAGGATCTCCGCCCCACCGACCGTGAATCCGAGATCGCGGACCCGGACGGCCGGGTCGGCCACCCCCGTGGTGGAGGTGGCGACCCGGCCGGCGACACCGGCGGCCGAATCGCTCACTGCTCCGCCTTTCCCGGTCGCCTCGCAGGCTCGGCGAACGGGATGCGGCGCCGCAGCCCGCGCCGATGGTTCGCTCGGCAGGCCTCGCTCACTGCCCCGCCTTTCCCGGTCGCCTCGCAGGCTCGGCGAACGGGATGCGGCGCCGCAGCCCGCGCCGATGGTTCGCTCGGCAGGCCTCGCTCACTG
>JBDHZW010000408.1:0-4179 GCA_039812105.1 Nakamurella sp. | reverse complement strand
CCGCAGGTGTGAATGCCATGGGAAAGCCGCTCGTGATTTCGCGCACATGGGCGTGATGGTGCATGATAGGAGGCCGTCACAACCGTGGGTCGCGAACGGCTGCGGTCCGATCAGGACTGCCCAGTGCGATGACGAAGCCGAAGACGAAGAAAGACGAGATCATGAAGCTGTTCCAGGCGTGCCCGCGGTGCGGATCGGCGTCGGCTCCCTCCGCCCCTTACCTGGCCGGCGCGGCCAAGGACACCGACGCGGAGCACGGGCCGTGGTGTCGCAACTGCGACATCCGCTACGGGGATCCGCTGAACCGGGTATCGCGCCGTGGCGACCACAACATTCCCGCGGGCCTCTACCTGCGCTGATTGAGCGTGCCGACCGCCGCCACGGCGAGGGTCAGCACCGCCGCCAGGCCCAGGCCCAGACCCGGATGCACCTGGAGCGTCGCCGCGCCGACCAGCGCGCCGACGCTGATCAGCGCCAGCGCCAGGACCCGCCGCGGCCACGGTTGCCTGGTTCCGCTGACCGCCGCGTCGGCCGCCAACCCGGTGATCAACGACGTCACCACGACCGTCGTGATGTCCTTGACCGCCAGGTGCCGGGCCGTCGCCGCCTGCAGCCCCATGGCCACCGACAGCAGGGCGACGATCACCAGCAGCGGCGCCTTGGCCGGGCTGCTGCCGACGACGAACAAGGTGATCGACAGTCCGGCGAGGACCACCCCGACGGTGGCGAACAGCGCGCCGATCCGGCGCGACCACTGACCGCCCTCGACCGGACGAGCCACCCGGCCGCCGGCGAGCGCGCCGAGCAGGAACCCGGCCAGCGCGATCGACGGCCCGACCAGCGGCAGGTCGTCGGCCCCGGCCGCGGCCATCCCCAGGATCACCACGTTGCCGGTCATGTTCCCGGCGAACACCTTGTCCAGGCCGAGGTAGCCGATCGCATCAACGATGCCGGTGCTGAACGTCAGCGCCAGCATCAGCACCAGATGCACCTCGCCGCTGGTGCGTCGGGTCGCTCGCTCACCGGACACGACGTCAGCCGCGGACGTCGTGCAAGTGGTGCACCGGGTCGTGCACGAAGTAGCGGGCCAGGCTCGCCACGGTGAACGCCGACCCGTTCGACCGGCGGCCCGTCCGCCGCCACTGCTCGCCGGCGACCTGGCCGAACGCGGTGGCGATCGCCTCGGCGTTGCGCTGCAGGTCGTCCGCGACCTGGGCCGGATCCTGCTCGGCGTACCGGCCCCGCACCGCGGCGACGTCCTGATCCCAGTTGGCGAACAGCGGGTCGTCCTGTTCCAGCATCAGGGTGAGCCGGTCGCCGAACACCCGGCAGCAGTCCCGGACGTGACAGCCGTACTCCACCGGCGACCAGGTGCCCGCGTCCGGCCGCCGGTGCGCGTCGGGCCGACCCAGCACGGCCGGCCAGGCGGCGGCGTTGCCCCGGATCAGCTCCGGGATCCGAGCCAGGTCGACCGCCGATGCGTCGAAACCGCATTCCGGGCAGGGCTTCTCGATAACCCAGGTCCAGTCCTTGGTGTCCGGCTCGATGCTCACGCCCGAAAGCGTAGATCAGCGGCGTCCGTGGTAATGGTGTCGCCGGTGCCGCAGCCGGCCGATCAGCATCATCGCGATGACCAGCCAGATCAGCGGGAACGGGAAGAACCCATGGCTGACGGCGGCGACCGACCAGATCATCACCATCACGAACAGCGCGAACAGGGCCAGCCGGATCGGCGGCGGCGGACCGCCGGGCCGCCGCCCGTACCCGCCGGCCCCGGGGATCGAGCGAGGTCCGAACTGCGGGCCGCGATCCCAGGCCGGCCGCTCGAAACGACCCTCGGGCAGGTCGACGAACAGCGGCTGCAGTTCGTCCAGGTAGGTGCTGCCGTAGGCGGTGGCCACGCGCTGGTCGAACTCCGCGGCGTCCAGCCGGCCGTCCGCGAAGTGCGCGCTGAGCCGATCGACCGCGGCCTGCCGGTCCGAGTTGCCGGCCCGCATCCGGGGTGGCTCGGTCATGACCGCTCGTCGGAGTCGGCGGCGTCGCCGGCATCGTCGGGCTCGTCCTGCTCGTCTCCGAGGATCTTGTAGAGATCGGCTCGGGTTCGGGCCAACACCTTTCGGGCCTGCGCGATCTGCTCCGGGTTGCCGGTGCGCATCACGTGCACGAACGCGGCGCCGACCTGGAACACCAGGTCGCCGAGTTGGGTGTCGTCCTCGCGCGGGGCGAACGCGTCCCACATGGAGGCGTACTCCTGCGCCTTGTCGGCGGTGACCCGCTGGCCCTCCTCGGTCAGCCGGTAGACCCGCCGGCCCTCCTGTTCCTCGGCGCGGACCAGGCCCTCGTCCTCCAGTTGCTGCAGGGTCGGGTACACCGATCCGGGGCTCGGCTTCCAGGCGCCGTGGCTGCGCCGTTCGATCTCCTGGATGATCTGGTAGCCGTGCATCGGCTCCTCGGCCAGCAGGGCCAGCACCGCCGACCGGACGTCGCCCCGGCCGGCCCGACCGCGGTGCCGGGAGCCGCGTTGGCCGCCCGGTCCGCCGCCCCGGCCGGACCACGGATCCCAGCTGCCCGGTCCCCAGTCCCACTTCCGGCCGCCACCCCAGGGGCCGCCGCGCGGGCCGTGCGGTCCTGGTCCGGGCCGGGGCCCCGGTCCGGGACCCGGGCGGTCGCCGGGCGGGGCGAACGGTCCGCCGGGACCGCCTAACCCGCTGTCGATCAGGGCTTTTCGCAGCATGCCGGGCAGATCCCAGGGGCCGGATGCGCCGCAGGCGGATGATGTCATCGGGAACCTCCAAGGGTGAAGCTGTATCGCGATAGGTCGACGATATATCGCGATAGAGCGGTCTTCAAGGAGATTCTCGATCGGCGCCCCTACGGTTCGCGGTCCTCGCTACCGGCGATCCAGGGGCGGCCGAGCGGCACCACATGCCGACCCAACGTGAGCCAGTAGAACTTCTCGATCAACATGTACGCCGCCAGCGCGGAGGCCGCCAGCAGCACATAGGCGCCGACCCGGCCGATGCCCGGCGAATCGGCGAACGCGCTGGCCGACTGCAGGCCCAGGCCGAGGGCGACGCACAGCAGGGTGATCGGCAGCACGGTGTTGTGCACCGATCCGGCCGGCGCGAAGGCCAGCGCGAGGACGGCGAAGACCAGGGCGAACACCCCGCGGGCCGTGTCGGTCACGCCGAAGAAGCCGATCTCCTCGCCGAGCAGGAAGCCGGGCACCACGATCCAGTACCAGCCGAACGCGTTGTAGACGATGAAGTGGAAGTTGTCGCCCTGGAAGTACGACAGCATGCCGGCCGTCACCTGCACGACCCCGCCGAACGCGGCGCCGACCCAGAAGACCGGCGCCACCTCCTGCACGCCCAGGTGCTCCAGCTGTGCGGTCAGGGTGGCGATCACGAACCCGAGCAGGCCGATGAGCCCGGGATCGGAGGCCATCATGCCGGTCGGTCGGTGCGCGGCGATCTCCTGTGGCATGAGCGGCCCACCCCTGTCGACGATGTCGGGCGACCCGAGAATAGGGTCAATCGCCCGGATCGTGCGCGCGGTGCCGGGGTCAGGCAGAGACTCCCGCGGGGGTCAGGATCGTCACCGAGATGACGCCCGGCACCGACTCGACCAGCGCCCGGGCGACCGCCCGGTCGGACGCCTCCCGGTAGCGGTCGGTCAGCACGACGTCGCCCTGGCTGACCTGCGTCGACCACCGGCTCAGACCGCCGATCACGCCGAGCTTGGCCCGGACGTCGGTGGCGACCTCCTCGTCGGTGCGGGCCAGGGCGCGGACGATGTCGCGGCGGGTGATCACCCCGACCAGCACCGTGCCGTCGACGATCGGCAGGCTGCGGCGCTTGCCGGTCAGCATCTCCCGGGCGACGACCGACACGTCGGTGTCGTGGCCGACCCCGACCACCGGCGTCGTCATCACCTCGCCGACGGTCGCGGCCGGACCGTTCTCGGCGCTCGCCTCCGCGGCCGGTTCGCCGACCGGAAAGCGGTTCCCGATCAGATCGGCCTCGGTGACGATGCCGATCAGCTCGCCGGCCTCGTTGACGACCGGCAGGGCGGTGAATCCACGCTTGGCCAGCATGGCCGCCGCCTTGCCCACCGGCACCGAGGGCAGAACGGACAGCACCGATCTGGTCATGATGTCCCGAGCACGCATACGGCCAA
>JBDHZW010000407.1:0-4189 GCA_039812105.1 Nakamurella sp. | reverse complement strand
GGCAGCGCGTTGGGCGACACCACCAGGGACCGGGTGAACCTCAGCTCGGCGGTGGCCGTGCTGACGGTGCCGGGCGACTCCCCCGGGCATTACCTGCGCGGCGGCCGCGCGCTGGAACGGCTGTGGATCAGGGCGTGCGCCGAGCAGCTCGGCGTCCAGCCGGTGTCCCCGGTGTTCCTCTACGCCAGATCCGACGAGGACCGGGCGAACCTGTCCGTGGGTTTCACCGCCGAGTTGGGGGAACTGCAGGAACGGTTCGCCCGGACGGTCGGGCTGATGGAGTGGGAAGTGCCGATTCTGGTCCTCCGGTTGAGCCGGGACGTGCCGCCGACGGCGCGCAGCGGCCGGCTCGATCGAGCAGCGGTGATGTCCGGCCCCGGCGAGTTGAACTGAACGGAAAGCGGTCTGATGAAACTGTCGTTGGAGGACCTGGTCACGTCGGTGGCCACCGAGCTGATGGGCGTGACGGTCGCCACCATGCCGGCGGCGACCCAGGGACTGCTGCACCGGCTGGTCGACTACTTCGAGGTCGACCTGAGCTTCCTGCGGCGCAACGACCACGATCTCGACGCCACCATCCTGGTGTCGGAATGGCCGCCCCGGACGGACGTTCCCCAACCGGACCCGCTGGGCGTGATCCCGTTCGCGGACGCCGATCCCACCTTCGCGGCGCTGCGGGACCTGAAGACCGTGTTCACGTCCCGTCCCGGCAACGACGTCGAATACCAGGATCGCGTCCGGCAGGGCTCGGGTGTCCAGGGCGTCTCGCTGGCCACCGTCCCGCTGATCGCCAACGACCGCACGACCGGCACCCTCGGGTTCATCAAGTACGGCGATCGGGAATGGCGTCACGACGAGGTCAACGCCCTGCAGGCCGTGGCCGCCCTGCTGACCCAGTTGCAGGGGCGGGTGGAGGCCGAGGAGCGACTGCGGTACCTGGCCTATCACGACGAGCTGACCACGCTGGCCACCCGGCGGGGGCTGACCGATCACCTGACCGAACGGCTCGAGGCCGGCGCGGCCGGGCCGGTCGCGGTGATCTTCATCGACGTGGACCGGCTGAAAGCGTTGAACAGCTTCCTCGGTCACGCCGCCGGCGACCAGTACCTGCAGACCCTGGCCCTGCGCCTGCGCGACGTGTCCGCCGGCGACCACCTGCTGGCCCGCCTCGGCGGTGACGAGTTCGTCGCGGTGTTCGGCGGACCGGCGCACGAGGAGAACGTGACCGCCTACGCCGAGCTGCTCCGCGCGACCGCCAACACCCCGGTTCAGGTCGGCGGCGAGGAGATCACTCGGGGGGTCAGCATCGGGGTGGCGATCGGCGAGCCCGGGATCAGCACCACCTCCGAGCTGATGAACCAGGCGGACCAGGCGATGTTGCAGGCCAAGTCCGAGGGGGGCAACGGGATCTGCTTCTTCTCCGCCGAGATGCGCCGGCAGAACGAGATCCGCACGGACATCGAACTGCACCTGATCGCGGCCATCCGCAACGACTCCCTGGTGCTGTACTACCAGCCGCAGGTGGCCATCCAGACCGGACAGGTGACCGGCGTCGAGGCGCTGGTCCGCTGGCCGCACCCGAATCTCGGACTGCTGCCGCCGAGCGCGTTCATCGACGTCATCGAGACCACCAACCTCGCCGGTGAACTCGGTCGTTGGGTGATCGAGACGGCCTGCCGGCAGATGACCCAATGGCACCACCAGTTCGCCGGTCGCACACCGCTCACCCTGAGCGTCAACGTGTCTCCCGCCGAGCTGCTCACCACCGACTTCGTGGACACCGTGCGCCGGATCCTGCGGGACACCGGCCTGGACGGGCGGTACCTCATCCTGGAGATCACCGAGAAGGCGCTGGTCCGCGACACCGAGCAGGCGCTGATCACGCTCCGCGGGCTCAAGGCGATCGGCGTCAAGGTGGCGATCGACGACTTCGGCACCGGTTACAGCTCGTTCGAGCAACTGCGGTCGCTGCCGGTCGACGAGCTGAAGATCGACCGCACCTTCGTCCGGGAACTCGGGCACAACGCCAACGACCTGGCAATCGTGCGGTCCATCATCGGCCTCGCCGACGCGTTCGGCCTGGAGCTCGTGGCCGAGGGGGTGGAGACCGACGTGGCGGCGGCCACCCTCGTCGCGCTGGGCTGCCGGCGGGCCCAGGGCTACCTCTACGACAAGCCACGCTCGGCCCTCGAGCTGACCAGCTCCCTGGAAACCAGCTCGACGAATGGGCATTCGGTCGGGGTGATGGTCACCCGGTAGGCCCCCGCCGGACCCGGCCGGACCCCCGCCGGACTCAATGGCCCGGCGGCCGGGTCCGGCCCGGCAACTCGCCCGTCCGCGGCGTCGGCGGTCGGCGGCGCGGAGGCTGGGTAGGGTCGATTCACGGTGCGCGCCGGTTCGCGGCACCGGCGGATCGAAAGGGTCGAGCATGCGCATCGGACGGGGCATCCAGCGGACCGCCGCGGCACTCGCGGCCGTCACGATCGTCGGGCTGACCGGGCTGGCCGGCGCCCCGGGGGCGTCCGCCGAGTCTCCGTTCCGGCTGCCCAGCCAGATCACCGACAACGTGGGGGTCCTGTCCGGTTCGGACCGGACCGACGTCCAGACCGCGCTCAATCAGCTGTCCGCCGACGAGAACATCGATCTGTGGGTGGTCTACGTCGACACCTTCGACGATCCGAGCACGGCCACGGATTGGGCCGCCCAGACCGCCCAGCTGTCCGACCTGGGGTCGAACCAGATGCTGCTGGCCATCGCGACCGGCGGCCGGGCCTACGCGGTCGACGTGCCGGACAACTTCAAGATCAGCGACGCGCAACTCCAGCAGGTCGCGACCACGCAGATCCAGCCGGAGCTGCGCAGCGACGACTGGGCGGGGGCGGCCATCGCCGCCGCCAACGGTTACCGCGACGCGCTCGGCGGTGGCTCGTCGGCGGTGTGGTGGTGGATCGCCGGCGGCATCGTCGTCGTCGGGGTGGGCGGTTACCTGATCTACCGGCGCCGCCGGAAGTCCGACTCCGCGGCGCCGACCGGCCCGGCGGCCGGACCCGGTGGGGCTCCGGCGGAGCCGCCGGAACCGCTGGAGGCCCTGTCCGAGCGCAGCGTGCAGGTGCTGATCGAGACCGACAATGCTGTGCGAGCCAGTGAATTCGAACTCAACGCGGCCGAATCCGAGTTCGGCAAGGAGGCGGTGGCACCGTTCCGGGCGGCCTTCGACTCGGCCCGCGAATCGCTGACCGCGGCCTTCGAGATCCGGCAGAAGGTGGACGACGACCAGCCCGAGGACGACGCCACCAAGCGCGCCATGATGAACGAGATCATCGGCCGCTGCGCGGACGCGTCGGCCAAGCTGGACGAGCAGAGCGACCGCTTCGACGAGCTGCGCGACCTGCGCTCCCGGCTGCCGCAGGTGCTGGCGGAGTTGCCCGGGGCGATCGACACCCTGCAGGGACGCCTGCCCGCCGCGGCGTCGACCCTGCAACGGCTGCAGCAACAGTTCGCGCCGACCGCGTTGGCCACCGTCACGGCCAACGTCGACCAGGCCGGGGAGCGGCTGCAGTTCGCCCGGACCAGCCTGGACCAGGCCCGGCAGCAGGCGAACGCGCCGACCCCCGCCGAAAGCACGTTGCCGCTGCCCGGGCAGCCGGCACCGGGTGCGACCCAGCCGGCGGCCGCGGCGGTGCTGGCCGCCGGCGCCGCCCAGGAGGCCGTCGATCAGGCCCGGACACTGCTCGACGCCATCGACCGCACGGGCTCCGACCTGGCCACCGCGGTCGGCCGGCTGACCGGCGCGATCGCGGCGGTCGACCAGGAACTGGCCGGCGTCCGGTCGACGCTCGACTCGGCGGCGGCCGGCCCCAACGAGGCGGCGATCCGGGCCCAGCTGGATCAGATCCAGGCGATCCTGTCGGTCGCCCGCTCGGCGCAGGGTGCGGCCGACCCGCTGACCGCGCTGCACAAGGTGGAGGAGGCGGACCTGGCCCTGGACGGCATCCTCGCCAGCACCCGGGACGCCCAGCAGCAGGAACAACGCAGCCGGGCGGCCCTGGGCCAGGCGCTGGCCACCGCTCGGGCCGAGGTGAGCGCGGCCGAGGACTTCATCAACACCCGGCGCGGCGCGGTGGGCAGCCAGGCGCGCACCCGGCTGGCCGAGGCGCGGCGGCATCTGGCCAACGCCGAGGCCGGCGCC
>JBDHZW010000406.1:0-4198 GCA_039812105.1 Nakamurella sp. | reverse complement strand
GTCCGCGTCGCCCCGGGCCAGCGCTGCCGCCAGCGGCCGCAGCAGCGCGGCGATCTCGGGCGACGGCCGGGCGGGCTGGCCGGCGGCCGGTGGGGGGATCAGCGCACCTTCAGCCGGTTCGACCGACGCCGGGCCCACCGTCGCCGGACCCGTCGGGCGGCGGGCCACGGTCGCGGTCAGAGTGCGGAACGCCCAGAGGTCGGGCGCCTCCTCCCGCACCAGCGGAAGGGAACCGGCCGGGCAGAGCAGGATCAGCGGCACCCGATGCCGGCCGACGATCGCGTCACGCCGCTCGTTGAGCCGGCGCAACAACTGCCGCCAGGTCAGGTCCCGGTCGGCCGTCGGCAGCCCGACGTCGGTCACCAGGGTGGCGCCGACGGACGGCGGCGGTGCCTGCACCAAGGCATCGACGACCTGTCCCACCGGTCCGTCCCGCAGGCTCACCTCTTGCGCGTGCAGCGCGCGGCGGCGCAGCAGCGCGGTCGCCCGGGATGCCAGCTCGTTCGCCTCGAACGGCTCCGTTCCGAAGATGGCGGCGAGCCAGAATCCGTCCTGCAGGCTGAATTCCGCCCAGACCCGGTGCCAGATCTCCTCGAAGCCGGTGCCCTCCGGCTCGTTGACCGGCATCTGACTAGGCGATGCCGAGGGCCTGCTTGGCCAGGGGATGCACCTCGTACCAGTCCGACCCGTTGAGGTGGCTGAGCAGCATGTGCTGCTGCAGCAGACGGGCCATCAGGCCGACCTCGTCCTCCGCGGGAATGACAGTGCCGTCACCGCTGTCGTTCACTTTCATGAGGAACTCGGCCTGTTCCAGGGTGACCGAGGCGAAGTCGTGCGCGACGTTGGAAATCGCCTCGTCGATCGCCTCGTCGTCGATCGGGAGCGACAGGCCCCGGCGCAGGATCAGGTTCAGCAACTGGTTCAGCAGCCGGAACAGGTCACGCAGGTGGCCGCCGGAGGCAAGTACGAACCGGTCCAGCTTGTCCGGGTCGCCGAACAGGACATCCACCGGAACCCGCCTGGCAACGACCTCGCGCAGCTGCGCGCGCACGATGCCGACCGCTTCGAGCGCCGCCGGGGAGGTCGCACCCCCACGCGGTCGCACATGCGGTACCGGCACGGGCAGCACCCGCGAGCTGTAGGGCAGGGCGCCCGGGTTGGTGAACATCAGGTAGGTCGGCACCGTGTACACGACGTGGTGGGAGCGGAACTTCAGCTTGCTGGCGTGCGCCACGAACAACCGCTCGATCGACTCCTGCACCTCACGGTCGTTCGTGCTGGTGCCCTGCAGCTTCTCCAGGCCATCGACGATCAGCACCGCGCCGGACGAGTCGGTGCCCTCGGTGGCCGCTCGCGCCAGTTCCGCCAGGAACTCCGAAACGTCGGAGTACAGCTCGCCGACGTGGTACGACAGCTTCGTCCGGAGCTCGTCGACGAACGGCCGGCTGCTCTTCAGCTCGGACTTCAGGCTGCTCACGCCGATCGACGCGCCGGGGACCTCAATGCTGGCTCCGTCGCTCGATGCCTGCGCGCGGACGCCGGCGATCTCGATGTCGACCTTCAACCGGCGTAGCAGCGCGACGAATCGTGTGGTGAAGCTCGGCTTGTGCACCTCCGGCGGGATGCCGTAGGCGTCGTGCGCGGCGATGGCCAAGGCGATCAGGAATTCGGTGACGTCGACCGCCGACGACTCGTTGACGTAATTCTGGATGTTGACCATGGTCACCGTGTAGCCGTGCGACCGCAGATCGCCGCGCAACCGGTACAGCTCAGTCGTCTTGCCCGAGCCGTTGGGTCCGGAGATCAATTGCGTCGTCGGGTCGAAGGCCAACTCGATCGTCGCCTGCAATTCGTCGACGGCGCCGCGGCCGGCCTCGCGGAGCGCGACATACCGGGTTTCTGCCGGATCGGCCGGGTCGATCGCGTCGACGGTGAGCCGGCGGCTCCAATCGCGCAGCGTCTGCCGGGCCGGGGTCGTCATGTCGATGATCCTAGGCTCGTGCCCAGTCGGGAATCGTTCGCATCTCGCCGGGCGGCGTGGGATTCGTCATGAGCTCAACCGGTCTTTATGAACTTATCCGTGACCCGGCGGGCCCGTGGCGGGATGCTGTGTTGCGATCACCTCTGACCCACCATCGATTGAGAGGCGCGTGACAATGGCTGTCGCCCCGTACGAACTCGTGCACGGTCCCCGGGAGGTCGTGGCCCGGATCCGGGCGCGCGGTCGGAATGTGCTGACGTCGCCGACGATCAACCGGGGCACGGCGTTCACGCTGGAGCAGCGGGAGCAGCTGGAGTTGACCGGCTTGTTGCCCACCGGGGTGACGACGTTGGAGGGTCAGACCCGGCGGGTCTGGGCGCAGTACCAGCAGCAGCCGTCGGACCTGGCCAAATGGGTGTACCTGGCCAATCTGCGGGACCGCAACGAGGTGCTGTTCTACCGGCTGCTGACCGAGCGGCTCAGCGAGATGCTGCCGGTGGTGTACACGCCGACGGTCGGTGAGGCGATCCAACGGTTCAGTCACGAGTTCCGCCGGCCCCGGGGGGTGTTCCTGTCGGTCGACCATCCGGACCAGGTGGAGACCGCGCTGCGGAACACCGGGCTGGAGGCCGACGACGTCGACCTGCTGGTGGCCACCGACTCGGAGGGCATCCTGGGGATCGGCGACCAGGGCATCGGCGGGATCGAGATCTCCACCGGCAAGCTGTCGGTGTACACGGCGGCGGCCGGCATCCACCCGCGGCGGGTGCTGCCGGTGGTGCTGGACATGGGCACCGACAACCTGAAGCTGCTCAACGACCCGATGTACATCGGCGAACGGCACGCCCGGATCCGGGACGAGCGGTACGACGATCTGATCGACGCTTACGTCACCGCCTGCAGCAAGTTGTTCCCGCACGCGATGCTGCACTGGGAGGACTTCGGCACCACCAACGCCCGGCGGATCCTGAACAAGTACGCGGACCAGATCTGCACGTTCAACGACGACATGCAGGGCACCGCGGCGGTGGTGTTGGCCGCCGTGTTCTCCGCGGTGCGGGCATCCGGGTCGCGGCTGCGGGACCAGACGGTGGCGATCCACGGGGCGGGCACGGCCGGGTTGGGCATCGCAGACATGTTGCGGGACCAGATGATCCGGGAGGGGTTGACGCCGGCCGAGGCGACGCGGCGGTTCTACCCGCTGGCCAAGCAGGGCCTGCTGGTGTCCGACGACCCGACCCTGCTGGACTTCCAGGTGCCCTACGCCCGGTCCCGGGACGAGGTCGCGAACTGGCCGTCCGGACCCGGCGGGATCACCCTGGGCACGGTGGTGACCCGGGCCCGGCCGACCATCCTGATCGGCACGTCGACCCAGGCCGGAGCGTTCAACGAGTCCATCGTGAAGGAAATGGCGTCGTACGCGGAGCGGCCGATCATCCTGCCGTTGTCGAACCCGACCAGCAAGGCCGAGGCGTTGCCGGGCGACCTGATCGAGTGGACGGACGGGAAGGTGCTGACCGCGACCGGCAGCCCGTTCGAGCCCGTCCCGTACAAGGGCGTGACATACCAGATCGCGCAGTCGAACAACGCCCTGGTGTTCCCCGGCCTCGGGCTGGGGGTGGCGGTCACCCGGGCGTCTCGGATCAGCGACGGGATGATCGCCGCGGCGGCGGACGCGGTGGCGGCGATGTCGGACGCGGGCAAACCGGGGGCGAGCCTGCTGCCGCCGATGACCGGGTTGCGCACGGCGTCGGCGGCGGTGGCGATCGCGGTGGCCAAGGCGGCGGACGCCGAGGGCCTGGCCCGGGTCGAGCTCAGCAACCCCATCCAGCAGGTGTACGACGCGATGTGGCAGCCCGAGTACCCGCGGATCGAACTGGTCCAGGACTGACGAGCGCCGCTTCGCCTCGGAGGAGTTGTCAATGGCCGACACCCATCGATTGCCGCTGCCCATCGTCGACAACTGGGACTGGCAGGCGTCCGCGGCCTGCCGCGGGATGGACAGCGAGGTGTTCTTCCACCCGTCCATGGAGCGGGCGCGGGGGCGCCGCAGGCGGATCACCGCCGCCAAGGCGGTCTGCAAGACCTGCCCGGTCGTCCGGCAGTGCCTGGATTACGCCCTGGAAACCCGTGAGCCGTACGGCATCTGGGGTGGACGGTCGGAGGACGAGCGGGCCGAGATGCTCGGCCTGCGCTCGCTTCGGTATCCCGCCGAGC
>JBDHZW010000405.1:0-4207 GCA_039812105.1 Nakamurella sp. | reverse complement strand
TCCGTGTACGTGCTGCTGCCTCCGTCGGAGACCAAGGCCCCCGGCGGCGACGGGCCGCCGCTGGACCTGGCCGCCCTGGGCTTCCCGGAACTGAACCCGCTGCGGGCCGAACTGATCGACCGGCTCACCTCGTTGTCCGAGAACCCGGCCGTGGCCCGGGCGGCGCTGGGCGTGTCGGCGGCCAAGGACGCGGAGATCGCCGCCACCGCCAAGCTGCGGACCACCCCCACCCGGCCGGCCCTGCACCGCTACACCGGCGTGCTCTACGACAATCTCGACGTGGCCGGCCTGCCGCCGGCCGCCCGCGCTCGGGCGGCCGAGCGGCTGCTCATCGTCTCGGCCCTTTTCGGGCTGCTGCGCGGGGGCGATCCGGTTCCGGCGTACCGGTTCTCGGCCGGGTCGCGGCTGGCCGGTCACCGCCCGGTCGCCGCGAGCTGGCGGCCGCTGCTGACCCCGGTGCTGGCCGGCCTGGACGGGCTCGCCGTGGACCTGCGGTCCGGTGCCTACGCGGCGTTCGCGCCGGCCCCCGGCGCGGTGACCGTCCGGGTGCTGTCCGAGGCCGTGCCCGGCGACCCGACGACGCGCAGCATCGTCAGCCACTTCTCCAAGGCGGCCAAGGGCCGGCTGGCCCGGGCGCTGGTCGCCACCCGGGCCGAGGTCGGCGACGTGCCGACGATCGTCCGGGTGGCCCGCCGGGCCGGTCTGCGAGTGGAGCGGACCGGGGAGCGGTCCGTCGACCTGATCACCTGACGGTTCACGCCGACGGGCCGATCCAGATCTCCCGGAGCGGGTTCACCACGGGGCGCATGTCGAGGTTCCAGTCGTTGCAGAACACCGCCAGTGATCGGGTGCGATCCGCGCTGACCTCGAACTCGCTCTGATAGCCGATCCAACTGCCGGGGTGCCAGAGCCCACCATCGGCCCCGATGTGGATGCCGGCGGCGTAGGGCGGTCCACCCGGCCACGTCGGCACCGGATCGGCGAGCTGGGCGGCCAGCAGGGCCGGTCCGCCGATCAGCGGCTTGCGGTAGTGGTCCGCCCACCGCACCAGCTCCGACGGCGTGGTCTGCAGCGCACCCTCGCCGATCGCCTGCCACTGCTCGTCCTCGTTGCTGCGCAGTACGCCGGTGTCGGTGTCGTAGCCGACCGCCGCCCCGGGGAACGGGTTGGTGCTCGCGTCCACCACCATCGCCAGGCCGAGCGGATCGAAGATGGTGCGCCGCAGGAACGTCGGGAAGTCGACGCCGGACACCTTCGCCACGATCTCGGCCAGCAGGATGTAGTTCGAGTCCGAGTACTCCCAGTGGTCACCGGGCGGGAACTCCAGGGTCGGGACCGCGCGCAGCTCGTCGACGATCATCTGCTGGCTGACCAGATCCGTCCGGGTGTATCCCTTCGCGTCGAACAGGTAGATGTACTCGGGGATCCCGGTCGTGTGGTGGATCATCTGGTCGATCGTGACAGTGCCCGCCCACGCCGGGAAGCCGTCCAGGTGCTGGGCCAGGGTGTCGTCGAGCGAGAGCCGGTGCCGTTGGGCGAGCAGCAGCACCGCGGCCGCGGTGAACTGCTTGGCGATCGAGCCGGCGTCGAAGATCGTCCGCTGGGTGATTGGGATCCCGCGGGACAGGTCCGCCAGCCCGCGCACGCCGGTCCACACCACGTCCCCCTTCTCGCCGAACGCGACCGAGCAGCCGGGCCCGTCGGCCGGCAAGGCCGCGTCCAGCACCGCCTGGGCCCCGGCGGCGAGCTCCGCGTCCACCCACGGCTGGGCGCAGGTCGGCCGGACGCGGTAGACGATGTCGTTGACCGGGTCGGTCGCGAAGATGTCGCCGTCGATCTCGACCACCCGGCGCGGGCCGCCGGCGCCCTGCAGGTGCCAGCGGCCGGTCTCCCGGCCGGACAGGTCCAGCCGGACCAGCGCGCCCAGATCGGTCAGCGTGACGTACAGCGCCCGCCCCGGACCCGCGACGATCCCGGTCGGGCCGCCGGCCAGCGGGAAATCGGTCAACCGGCCGTCCCGGTCGATCCGGCCGACCCGGCCCACGCCGGGCTCGGTGAACCACACCGCGCCGTCCGTTCCGACGGTGGTCCCGGCCGGCGCCGCCCCGGCCGCCAACGGCCACTCCCGGATCCCCCCGCCGGCCAGCCGGGCGACCTTGCCGGCCGCGTGTTCGACGAACCACACCGCGCCGTCCCGGCCGCGGACCAGGGCCGCCGGATCGCTGCCGGCGGTGGGCACCGCCGTGCCGGTCACCCGGCCGGTCCGGACGTCGAGCCGGTCGATGGCGTTGGCGGCCGGGTCGGCGAACCACACCCCGCCGGCGTCGACGACGAGATCCCGTGGCCGGGCCGGGCCGGCCGCCGTGTCCGCCACCGGGTAGCCGGTGACCCGGCCGCGGTCGTCCACCCGGCCGACGCGTCCGTTGCCGGCGTCGGTGAATCAGACCGAGGAGCCGGACCCGGCGAGCGCGCCGACGTCCGCGGTGGTGGCATCCGGCACGGTGATCGGCCCACCGATCGGCCCCGTGCCGGTGCGGCCCACCCGGTCGATGGTTCCGCCGCGGGAGAACCAGACTCCGCCCGGTCCGGCGGCGATCCCGTCGGCGCCGCTGTCGGTACCGCCGGTGCTGCCGGCTGGCGAGGCGTCGACGACGGTCACGCAGCCGGCAGATCGGCCGCCCGACCCGGGGCCCGACCCGGACCCGCCGGCCGTCGCCGGGATCGGCGCGATCAGGGCGCCGCCGACCAGCAGTGCGGCGGCGCACAGCACGACGGTGCCGGGTCGCTGACGTTTCATCACACACCTCCGGGTGGGGCGGCCACCGAAACGGATTCGCGGGCCGGTGCACCCCTCGACGTCCCGGCCAGCCGCCGGACAATGACCCGCACCGGTCGCGATCGGGTCGCCGTTTGGTCGATATGCCCGAGTCGTCGGATCGTGGGACCGTGGGCTGTCGACCGCACCGCGACCGGATGGCGACCGAACCGCCGGAGCCTTTGGGGGTCGACCGAAGGGAGTCGCCCGTGCCCGCCGAACCGGACGATCCCGGCATCCGGATCGGGGTACTCGGCCCGCTGACGATCGACCGCCCCGACGGCCCGGTCACGCTCCGCGGCGTGAAGGAACGCACCCTGCTCGCGGTGCTGACCGCTCACCGGGACCGGACCGTCCCGCTGCCGGTGCTGGTGGAGGCGCTGTGGGGCGAGCGGCCGCCGCCGTCGGCGCACAAGTCGGTGCAGACCTTCGTCCTGCGGGTCCGCAAGGCGTTGCGGCCCGACCGCAGCGCCCCGGAGGTGGTCGTCACCGACGGCGGGGGATACCGCCTGGCCCTGCCCGGGGCGGCGGTGGACGCCGACCGGTTCACCGCCCTGGTCGAGGACCTGCCCGACGCCCCGCAGGCCGCTGTCGATCGGCTGCGGTCGGCCCTGGCCCTGTGGCGGGGGACGGCCTATCTGGACTTCGAGACCTGCGATGTCGCCCGGGCGCAGGCCCGGCGACTGGACGAGCTACGGCTCACCGCGAGCGAGGAACTGGCCGCCGCCCAGCTGAACCTGGACCGGGCGGAAGCGGTCGTCCCCGACCTGGAGCGGCTCGTCGACGACCACCCGTACCGGGAACGGCTCTGGGCCCTGCTGATCCGCGGCCTGTACCAGCAGGGGCGGCAGGGCGACGCGCTCGGCGCGTTCGACCGGGTGCGCCGGCGGTTGGCCGACGATCTGGGCGTCGAGCCCGGCCGGGAGCTGCGCGACCTGCACGCCCGGGTGCTGGCTCAGGACCCCCGGCTGGACGTACGCGCGCCGCACCCGCTGCCGCGCGAGCTGATTCCGGCGGGTCGTCTCGTCGGCCGGGAGGCCGAGCTGGCCACGCTTCGCCGGTGGTGGTCGTTGGCCTGCGCCGGCCGGCCGGTGCTGGCCGTGCTGCGCGGTCCCGGCGAGTCCGACCGGCTGCGGCTGGTCCAGGAGCTGGCCGCCGAGGCGGCCGAACGGGCGCCGGTGGTCGCGGATCTCGGCGGGGTGATCGATCCGCCGCCCGGCGACCCCGGCGGGGGACCGGGACCGAGCCGACCTGGGCTGCTCGTCACCGACCGGCCCGCCGGCACCCGCCCGGGCCCGCCGCCCGGTCAGCTGGTCGTCCACGTGGCCGGGGTCGATGCCGACGCGCCCGACGGCGCCGCCGTGCTCGACCTGGCGCCGCTGCCGCCGGCCG
>JBDHZW010000404.1:0-4214 GCA_039812105.1 Nakamurella sp. | reverse complement strand
CTGGCGGTCATCGTCGTCGGCGCCGACCTGCTCGTCACCGGCGCGGTCGACCTCTCCCGGTCGTTCGGCGTCTCCGAGGCCGTCATCGGGCTGACCGTCGTCGCCATCGGCACCTCGGCCCCGGAGCTGGTCACCACCCTGGTGTCCACCTTCCGCGGCGACCGGGACATCGCCATCGGCAACCTCATCGGATCCAGCACCTACAACATCGGCCTGGTGCTCGGCGGATCCGCCCTGGTCGCGCCGCTCGCGGTGACGCCCGAACTGATCCATGTCGACCTGCCGGTGATGACCGGCGTGATGCTGTTGTGCATCCCCGTCTTCCTCACCGGCCGGCGGATGAGCCGCGGCGAAGGCATCGGCTTCGTGCTCGGCTACGTCGTCTATCTGGCCCTGCTCATCGCCGTCCGGACCTGAAGCATCGCAAACAGTCGCGCTCACCGTCCCCGAATGGGATAGTAAGGCATGTTCCGGACAAAGGTGTTCTGGACGCTGGCGATGGTGACGTGCGTGGGTGCCGCCGGCTGCACCGCGAGCGCCGTCGCGGGATCACCCTCCATGGCCCCGGCGACGGTGGCCTCGGTGGCCGACCGCGCCCTGCGCAGCACCGACCTGCTGCAGAAATCGATGCCGTCGAACGAGCCGGGCTGTTCGGTGGCGGTCGGGATCGACGGCAAGGTCGTCTGGGCCGACACCAGCGGCCTGGCCGACGTCGCCGCCTGGACGCCCCTGACCATCGACGACCGGTACGACATCGCCTCGGTGGCCGAACAATTCACCGGCACCGCCATCCTGCTCCTGGCCCAGCAGGGCAAGCTGGCCCTCACCGACCCCGTGTCCGCGCACGTCCCCGACCTGCCCGCGTGGGGTGACCGGGTCACCATTGCCGACCTGTTGCACCACACCAGCGGCATCGGCGACGTCAATGCACAACTATTCGGAGCCGGCTACACCGCCCATGACCCGGTCACCCAGCACGACGCGCTTGCCCAGCTCGCGAAGCTCGACGAACTGCGCTTCGAGCCGGGCACCGTGTTCGAGTTCCAGGACACCAACTACCTGCTGCTCGGCGAGGTCGTGCACACCGCCTCCGGCCAGGAGTATCCGGACTACCTGCGCGACAACCTCTTCGGGCCGCTCGGGCTGGACATCAGCGTCGGCCCGGTGGCCGGCGACACGATGCCCACCGGCTACACGACCACGCTCGGGAAGGTCGTCACCGACCACGGGGATTGGCTGATGTTCGGGCCGGGCTACCTCGTCACCACCCCGTCCGAACTGGTCCGGTGGGCCGACAACTACCGCACCGGGCAGGTGGGCGGTCCCGACCTGTTGGCCGCGCAAACAGCGGATGCCTTCCCGATGACGTCCGCGCCGAACACCGAACGCATCGGGGCCGGGATCGTGATCACCGACGATGGCACGCTGGAGGCCAACGGCTGGACCTGGGGTCAGAACGCCGAATTCCTCGTCGCCCCCGACCGGCACACGTCGATCGCGGTGGCCTGCAACCGCAACGACAACCAGGACGCCCAGATGGCACTGATGACCAAGCTGCGCGACATCTGGGTCTGACCCGGCGTCAGCCCCGCGCCGCCCGCACGGCCGCGGCCGACGCCTTGTCCCCGTCGGACGCGAGACCCTCGATCACGCCCTCGATGTCGGCGTCCGACCGGTTCTGGCTGAGCTTGGCCTTGGCCTCGATCCGGCTGATCAGCACCTCGACGCCGACGATCGCCCGCAGCTGACCGGCCACGAACCGCTCGGGCGCGTCGTCCACCGACCAGGGTTCGGCGCGCGACGCCTCGTGCTTGGCGGTGAGCCGGCGCACCAGATCCTCGACCCACGCCGGATCGTCGTGCACCACCAGCCGCCCGTAGACGTGCGCGGTGACGTAGTTCCAGGTCGGCACCACCCGCCCGTGCTCGGTCTTGGTCGCGTACCAGGACGGCGTGACGTAGGCGTCCGGGCCGCGGACGATCACCAGCGCCTCCCCCACCGGATCGCGCCGCCACTGGTCGTTGTTCCGGGCGACGTGGCCGAGCAGCGCCCCCCGCTCACCGGCCGACGGGTCGAAAAGGAACGGCAGGAACGTGGCGACCAGGCCGTCCGCGGTGACGGTGACCAGGTCGGCGGCGCCGTGCCCGTGCAGCAACTGCGCGACGTCGTCGTCGGAAACCGCGAAGTGGGCGGGCACGTACACGCCGGCCATTCTCTCAGCCCGGGAACACCTCGGGCAGGCCGAACAGCGGGAAGAACCGCTTGGCGAACACCACGATCTCGTCCACCCGGCCGTCGACCAGCCGGATCACGTCCAGTGCCACCGCCCGGAACTCGGTGTCGCCGGGGGCTTTCAGATAGTTCGCCACCGTCGGGTGCCCGTTCGACCGCGTGGTGGGCAGCAGCCGGAACTCGCCGACCGGCCTGGTCACGAAGAGCTCCTGGAACAGCTCGGCAATGGCCGCCTTGCCCAGGAAGTGCAAGGGCTCGGGTGGCATCCAGATCCTGGCCTCCTCCCGCAGCATGTCGACGATGACCGCCGGGTCGCCGGCGGCGTGCGCGTCGACGTACCGGCGCAGCAGCTCCCGTTCCTCCGCCGACGCCGCCGGCACCCGCATCGACTCCCGGTCCTGCCGCTGCGCGATCTCCCGCAGGGTGGCCTTGGCCCGCTGCAGGGCGCTGTTCACTGCCGCCACCGACAGGTCCAACGCGGCCGCGGTGTCCGCCGCCGACCAGTCGACCACGTCGCGCAGGATCAGCACCGCCCGCTGCCGCGACGGCAGCTGCTGGATGGCGATCAGGAACGCCAGCTCGATGGTCTCCGCGGCCACCGCGGCCGCGTCCGGTCGCTCCCGCTCGGGTGCGGCCGGCTCCGCCAGCGAATCCGGAAACGGCTCCAGCCAGGAGATCTCAACAAGCTCCGGCTGGCCCGGCAGCCGCACCGCCTCCCCCGGCTGCCGCGGGCGGCGACGCAAATGGTCCAGACAGGCGTTGGTCGCGATCGTGTACAGCCAGGTCCGCAGCGACGACCGCCCCTCGAACCCGTCCCGGTGCCGCCACGCCCGCAGCATCGTCTCTTGCACCAGGTCCTCGGCCTCGTCGAACGAGCCCAGCATCCGGTAGCAGTGCGCCCGCAGCTCCCGGCGGTGGAGTTCGGTCCGTTCGGCAAACGTCGCGTCGTCGATGGTCATGTCGATGATGACGATCCCACGCCCGCGCACTCATCGGGCAGGATTCGACCCGTGCCCGACGACCTCGCCGCGACCCTGCGGCGCACCGCGCGCGGCGTCGTGCACGACGACGCCCGCCGCCGGGCCGAGTACTCCTCCGACGCCGGCAACTACCGGGTGCTCCCGCGGGTGGTGGTCGACCCGGTCGACGCCGACGACGTCGCCGCCGTCGTCGAGACGGCCCGGTCACTGGGTGTGCCGATCACCGCGCGGGGCGCCGGCACGTCCATCGCCGGGAACGCGGTCGGCCCCGGCATCGTGCTCGACCTGAGCCGCCGGCTGAACCGGGTGCTGTCCGTGGACGTCGAGGCCGGCACCGCAGTGGTCGAACCGGGCGTGGTGCTGTCCGACCTGCAGCGCCGGCTCGCCCCGCACGGCCTGCGGTTCGGGCCCGACCCGTCCAGCCAGGACCGCTGCACGCTCGGCGGGATGATCGGCAACAACGCCTGCGGTGTGCACGCCGTCGCCTACGGCCGGACCAGCGACAACGTGCACGAGCTGGACGTCGTGGACGGGCGCGGACGGCGGCTCGTCCTCGGCGCGGGCCCGGATCGATGGCCCGACCTCGACGTCCTGGTCGACTCGTCGCTGGCGACGATCCGCACCGAGTTCGGCCGGTTCTCCCGGCAGGTCTCCGGCTACGGCCTGGAACACCTGCTGCCGGAGAACGGCCGGCACGCCGCCCGCGCCTTCGTCGGCAGCGAGGGCACCCTCGGCGTGGCCACCCGGGCCACCCTCCGGCTGGTGCCGATCAGCCCGGTCCGGCTGCTGGTCGTGCTCGGCTACCCCGACATGGCGCACGCGGCCGACGCGGTCCCCGCCCTGCTCGCGCACCGCCCGCACGCCGTCGAGGGATTGGACGCGCGGATCGTCGACATCCTCCGCCGCGCCCGCGGCGCGCACGCGGTGCCGGACCTGCCGCGCGGCGCCGGCTGGCTGATGGTCGAGGTCGGCGGCGGCTCCCCGACCGAGGCCGCCGCCCTG
>JBDHZW010000403.1:0-4252 GCA_039812105.1 Nakamurella sp. | reverse complement strand
AGGGCGAGCACCAGCAGGCCCGCGGCGAGCCAGAACGGCGAGGCAAAGCTCATTACTGCCACGCCTCCCCACCGCGCGGGGTGCGGTTCGGGGTGCCCGGGGCGGCGGCTCCGGTCCAGCCGCGCTTGCGGCCGACGATGAACCGCAGCACGTCGGCGATCCAGTCGCCGTCGGTGCGCAGGGTCAGCTGCGCCGCCCCCGACCGGCGCAGCGCCGCGGCCACCTCGGCCCGGTGCGCCGCGGCGGCCTTGGCGAACGCCTCCCGCAGTCCCGCGCTGGTCGAGACCTCCTTGGTGCGACCCGTTTCCGGGTCGACCAGGGTGACCAGCCCGACGGCCGGCAACTCCAGGTCGCGGGGATCGATGATCTCGACCGCCAGCAGGTCGTGCCGGGCGGACAGGCCCCGCAGCGGCCGTTCCCAGTCCACCGGCCCGATGAAGTCGGAGATGACGACGGCCAGCCCCCGCCGCCGCGGCGGCCGGCGCAGCTGCTCCAACGCGGTGCGTAGATCCCCCCGGTCGCCCGGGGTGGCCCGCGGATTGCCGGCCAGGGTGCGCAGCAGGTACTCCAGGTGCGGTCGCCCGCCGCGGGCCGGGATCCGGGACAGCGTGGAGCCGGACGCCACGATCGCGCCGATCCGGTTGCCACCGCCGCGGGTGAGGTGCCCGATCGCCGCCGCGGCGGCCACCACCAGGTCGCGCTTCTCGCAGCCGACCGTGCCGAAGTCCAGCGACGCGGACAGGTCGGCGACCAGCCAGGTCTCCAGTTCCCGGTCCGCAACGGTTTGCCGGATGTGCGGCTCGGTGGTGCGGGCGGTGACCGACCAGTCCATCCGCCGCACGTCGTCGCCCGGGTAGTAGGGCCGGGCGTCGCCCGGTTCGGTGCCCGGCCCGGGCACCAGGCCCAGGTGGTTGCCCTGCAGCAGGCCGTCCAGCCGGCGCCGGACGGTCAGCTCCAGGGTGTTGAGCGCGGCATCCAACCGGGCCGGGTCGGCCGTCCGCGGCGGCGCCCCCGGGTTGGGCGGCAGGTCGGCGACCATCAAGCGGTCACCGGCACCGAACCGGCGTGCACGTACGGGCTGACCTGCGGCAACGGGATCGCCTGGAGCAGCCGGGTGAGCACCGCCTCGATCGGCACGCCGTCGGCCAGCGCGTCGTACGACAGCACCAGCCGGTGCCGCAGCACGTCCGCGGCGACGTCGATGACGTCCTGCGGGACGACGAAGTCGCGGCCGCGCAGCAGGGCCAACGCGCGGGCGGCGGCGATCATGCCCAGCGACGCGCGGGGCGAGGCGCCGTAGGACAGCCAGCCGGCGACGTCGGTCAGGCCGTGCTCGGCCGGGGTGCGGGTGGCGAAGACCAGCCGGACGACGTAGTCGACCAGCGCGTGATGCACGAAGACGTTGGCCGCGACCCGCTGCAGCCGGGCCAGCTCGCTGATCGGCAGCACCTGGTTCGGGGTGGGCGGGGTGACCCCCATCCGGTAGACGATCTCCCGTTCCTCGTCGGGCGATGGGTAGTCGACCAGCAGCTTGAACAGGAACCGGTCCCGCTGGGCCTCGGGCAGCGGGTAGACACCCTCGTTCTCGATCGGGTTCTGGGTGGCCAGCACCAGGAACGGGTCGGGCATCGGGAAGGTCTTGCCGCCGATCGACACGTGCCGCTCGGCCATCACCTCCAGCAGCGCCGACTGCACCTTGGCCGGCGCCCGGTTGATCTCGTCGGTGAGCACGAAGTTGGCCACCACCGGCCCGAGCTCGATGTCGAACTCCTCCCGGCCGACCCGGTAGATGCGGGTGCCGAGCAGGTCGGAGGGCACCAGGTCGGGGGTGAACTGGATGCGGTTGAACGTGCCGCCGACGACCCGCGCGAACGTCTCGACGGCCAGCGTCTTGGCCACGCCGGGCACGCCCTCGATGAGCAGGTGACCCCGGGCCAGCAGGCCGACCAGCATCCGCTCGACGAGCCGGTCCTGGCCCACGATGATCCGCTTGACCTCGAACACGGTCCGCTCCAGCAAGGCCGCGTCGGCGCTCGGCGGTGACTGGACCGGCGGTGGCTGGTGATGCTGGTGATTCGGGGCCGGCGGATGGCCGGTGGGACCGGCCAGAGGCTTGTGCAGCGACGGCGCCGGGCCGCCGCCGGAACCGGGCCCCGGGCCGTTCGACGCACCCCCGGCCGCCCCGGCTCCCCCACTCGACGCTTCGTTGCTCAACGATCCTCCTGTCCGCGGGCCGCCCGACGTGCGGGCGCCTCATCCAGATTGCCATTGTCCGAATGGGCGCGGGGTGAGTTCGGCGCCGTCCGCCGCCCCCCGCGTTCGTCCGCCAGCACGCGGGACCAATCCTCGGGAGTGTCGACGTCGACCGTCGCCCCCTCGAGACCGGTCAGCCCGACCGGCTGCAGCGGGCCGAGCAGCTCGCGGACCGATCGGCCCGACCAGTCGGCCCGACGGGCCGCGGTCCGCACCAGGGCGCCACATCGCCACACCCCGGCCAACCACTGCCGCCGTCCCTCGGCATCGACGGGCACCGCGCCGTCCCGGCCGCCCACGCCCGCGCACAGCCAGCCGACCGTCGTCGCGTCGATGGCCGGCAGGTCGGCGGCCAGGACAACGAGCAGGGCGGCGTCGGGCAGGGTCGGCAACGCGCCCAGGCCGGCGATGATCGCCGCGGCCGGTCCGCCGCCGGGCGGATCCTCCCGGGCGGCAAGGACGCCCGCCGGCAACGCCCGCTCGGGTCCGACGACCACGGTCGGCACACCGGCCACCGCGGCCAGGGCGACGTCCAACAGGGTGCGCGCGCCCAGCCGCAGGGCGGGTTTGTCCGCCCCGCCCAGCCGCCGCCCCCGGCCACCGGCCAGCACGATGGCCGCGGCCGGCAGATCCCCCATGACGCCCGATTGTCGTCCGGTCCGGTCGGGAACATCCCGGCGGGACCCCGCCCACCTGCAGCACCGACGATCGGAGCACCATGACCGAGCAGCCCGACCGGCCGGACGTCGTCCTGGAACCGCTGGTGCACGTCCGCGACCTGGCCGGCTCGCTCGCGCTGTTCGAGGCGGTCCTCGGGGCGACGGTGCGGGCCGGCAGCCCCGACGGCGACTGGGTCCAGCTGACGATCGGCGGCGCCCGGATCGGCCTGCTCGCGCATCCACCCAACCCGGAGCAGGACCAGGGCGCCGTCGAACTCGCCTTCACCTGCGCCGCCGGGCTGCAGGAGCTGGAACGGGCCGCGGCGGACGCCGGGGTCGACGTGGCGTCGCCGGTGGTCGACACCGGTTTCGGACGTCAACTGATCCTGCGCACCCCGGACGGGCTGCTGATCAAGCTCAACGAGCTGGGTGCGCCCTGACCACCGTCAGCCCGGCCGCACCGCCCCGATGTAGCCGTTCCAGTACATCGTGGAGATCTTGACGTAGCTGCCGGAGTTCGGCGCCTCGATGATCTGGTTGTTCCCGATCCAGATGGCCACGTGGTGGATGGTGCTCGGATCGGAGGTGTTGTTGGCGAAGAACACCAGGTCACCGGGCTGCAGGTTGCTCTTGGAGATCTTGTTGGACTGGCCGGTGTACTGGTACACGGAGTAGTGCGGCAGGTAGACCCCGACCTGGGCCCACGCGTACAGGGCCAGACCCGAGCAGTCGAAGCCGACCTTCATGTAGTCGCCGTAGCGGTCGGCCACGCCGCCGTCCCGGATGCCCAGGGTCGGTCCGTCGTAGTCGCCACCGCCCCACGCGTAGGTGGTACCGAGCCACTTCATGGCCGCGTCGACGACCTGCTGACCCCGTGACGACGAATCCCCGCCCGAGGACGACGACGAGTACGAGACCGTCTGGGCGGCGGCCGCGACGGTGCCCTCGCAGGCGATGCCGTTGTTGTTCGGGTCCAACGCCGCCCGGTACCCGGCGCTGCCGCGGTTGATCGGCGCGACCCCGGCGGCCCGGGCGTCGTCGCAGGTCGCGTAGTACGGCTCGGCGCTGGCCTGGCCGCTGCCGGAGGACGTGCCGCCGTCACAGGCGATGCCGTTGTTGTTCGGGTCGAGTTCGGAACGGTAGGACGGGTCGTCCCGGGGGATCGGGCCGCGGCCGGCCGCGCGGGCGTCGTCGCAGCTGGCGTAGTAGGGCGCGCCGCTGTTGTTCTGCGCCTCCTGGGCGGCGCGGGCAGCCTGGTTGGCGGCCTCCTGCGCGGCGGACAGCCGTTCGGCCTCGGCCTCCGCTTCGGCCTGCGCCTGGGCCTGGGCGGCCGCCGCGTC
>JBDHZW010000402.1:0-4281 GCA_039812105.1 Nakamurella sp. | reverse complement strand
AGGTCGGGGCGAGGGTGACCGCGGAGACGGCCGCCCGGGACCGCAGCCGCAGCGGCCGGGCCAGGTGAAGCCCGGCCGTGCCGGCGATCGCCGTCGCCGAGGCCAGGGCCAGCGCCCCGCGTGCGTCGACCGCCACCCCGCCACCTCCCAGTCCACCCGTGCGAGCACGGTAGCCGTCGCCGCGGTGAAGCCGCAGGTCGGGGCGCCGGCCGGGCACTGTCAGAGGTCGCCAGCACAATGTTCGCGTGGGCATCGAGAGATCCGGCGACGGGCCGGACGCGCTGGGCCGCTTCCATCCGCTGGTGCGGGACTGGTTCACCGGCGCGTTCGCCGCGCCGACGGCGGCGCAGGCCGGCGCGTGGGACGCGATCGGCCGGGGCGAGCACACCCTGGTCGTCGCGCCGACCGGGTCGGGCAAGACCCTGGCCGCGTTCCTGTCCGCCATCGACGACCTGGTCAGCGGCGGTCCGGACCGGCCGGCCTGCTCGGTGCTCTATCTGTCCCCGCTCAAGGCCCTGGCGGTCGACGTCGAACGGAACCTGCGCGCGCCGCTGGCCGGCCTGCGCGGACTGGCCACCGCTCGTGGCGCCACCCTGCCCGAGGTGTCCGTCGCGGTCAGGTCCGGCGATACCAGCGCGACCGACCGGCGGCTGTTCGCCCGGGACGGCGCGGACATCCTGATCACCACCCCGGAGTCGCTGTTCCTGCTGCTGACCAGCCGGGCCCGGGAGATGCTGACCGGCGTCCGGACGGTCATCGTCGACGAGATCCACGCCGTGGCCGGCACCAAACGCGGCGCGCACATGGCCGTCTCGCTGGACCGGCTGGACACGCTGCTGGCGGCGCCGGCCCAACGGGTGGGGCTGTCCGCGACCGTCCGGCCGGTGCAGGAGGTGGCCAGGTTCCTGACCGGCGGGCGGCCGGTCACGGTGGTCCAGCCGCCGTCCACCAAGCAGATCGACGTCGACGTGGTGGTGCCGGTCCCGGACATGGCGGCGATGGGCCAGGTCACCGACGACCTCACCGGCAAGGCGGCCGGCGAGGTCAATCGCTCCTCGATCTGGCCGCACGTCGAGGAGCGGGTGGTCGACCTGATCGAGGCGCACTCGTCGACGATCGTGTTCGCCAACTCCCGGCGGCTGGCCGAGCGGCTGACCGCCCGGCTCAACGAGATCCACGCCGATCGAATCGGCGAGGCCGCGCTGCGTGCGGAGGCCGAGCGGCTGGGTTCGCCGGCCCAGGCGATCGCGCAGTCGGGGGCGTCGCTGGGGGCGCCGTCGGTGCTGGCCAAGGCCCACCACGGGTCGGTGTCCCGGGAGCAGCGGGCAATCGTCGAGGACGAGCTCAAGACCGGCCGGCTGCCCGCGGTGGTGGCCACCTCGTCGCTGGAGCTGGGCATCGACATGGGCGCGGTCGACCTGGTGGTGCAGGTGGAGGCGCCGCCGTCGGTGGCCAGCGGGTTGCAGCGGATCGGCCGGGCCGGGCACCAGGTCGGCGCGCCGAGCCACGGCGTCATGTTCCCCAAGTTCCGCGGCGACCTGATCTCCGCCGCGGTGGTGGCCGGGCGGATGCAGGCGGGGGCGATCGAGTCGCTGTCCACCATCTCGAACCCGCTGGACATCGCGGCGCAGCAGATCGTGGCGATCTGCGCGATGGACCCGATCGCGGTCGACGACCTGCTCGCCCTGCTCCGGCGCTCGGCGCCGTTCGCCGGGTTGGGCCGGGGCGCGTTGGAGGCGGTGCTGGACATGCTGTCCGGCCGCTACCCGAGCGAGCAGTTCGCCGAGCTGCGGCCGCGGATCACCTGGGACCGCACCACCGGTCTGCTCGCCGGCCGGCCGGGCGCGCAGAAGCTGGCCGTCACCTCCGGTGGCACCATCCCGGACCGGGGCCTGTTCGGCGTGTTCCTGGCCGGCGGGGACGGTCCCGGGCGGCGGGTGGGCGAGCTGGACGAGGAGATGGTCTACGAGTCCCGCGTCGGCGACGTCTTCGCGCTCGGCTCCAGCTCCTGGCGGATCGTCGACATCACCCGCGACCAGGTGCTGGTGCTGCCCGCTCCCGGCCTGCCCGGCCGGCTGCCGTTCTGGAAGGGCGACACCCTGGGCCGGCCGGCCGAGCTGGGCCGGGCGCACGGCGAGTTCGTCCGCGATCTGGTGGCCGCCGACCCCCGGGCGGCCGCCGATGGCCTGGCCGCGGCCGGGCTGGACGAGTTCGCGCGGACCAACCTGCTGGCCTACCTGGCCGAGCAGAAGCAGGCCACCGGCGTCGTCCCGGACGAGAAGACGCTGGTGGTGGAACGGTTCCGGGACGAGCTGGGGGACTGGCGGATCGTCCTGCACTCACCGTACGGGGCCGCCGTGCACGCCCCCTGGGCGCTGGTGATCGGCGCCCGGATGCGGGAACGGTACGGCGTCGACGTCGCCGCCATGCACGCCGACGACGGGATCGTGCTGCGCCTGCCGGATGTCGAGTACGAGGACGGGCCGCCGGATTTCACCGAGTTCCTGGCCCTGGACCCGCAGACGGTGGAGGCCGAGATCACCGCGGAGATCGGCGGGGCCGCGGTGTTCGCGTCCCGGTTCCGGGAGTGTGCGGCGCGCGCGTTGCTGCTGCCCCGCCGGCAGATCGGCAAGCGGCAACCGCTGTGGCAGCAGCGGCAACGGGCCAGCCAGTTGCTGGAGGTGGCGTCGGCGTACCCGTCGTTCCCGATCGTCGCCGAGGCGGTCCGCGAGTGCCTGTCCGACGTGTTCGACGTGCCCTCGCTGGTCGGGCTGCTCCGCGAGATCCAGGCGCGGACGGTGCGGATCGTCGAGGTCGCCACCGCGGCACCGTCGCCGTTCGCGTCGTCGCTGCTGTTCGGGTACGTCGCCCAGTTCCTGTACGAGGGGGACTCGCCGCTGGCCGAGCGCCGGGCCGCGGCCTTGACCGTCGACCCCACCCTGCTGGCCGAACTGCTGGGGCACGGCGACGGGCTGGCCCTGCGGGATCTGCTCGACCCCGACGCGCTGGCCTCGGTGGAGGCCGAGCTGCAGCGGCTGGCCGAGGACCGGCGCGCCCGCAATCCCGACGAGATCGCCGACCTGTTGAGGATTCTCGGACCGCTGTCGACGGCCGAGATCGACCTGCGGTCGTCGGTGGCCGACCTGTCCGGGGCCCTGGACGGCCTGCTGGCCGCCCGCCGGATCATGCCGGTACGGATCGCCGGGACGCACCAGTGGGCCGACCCCACCGACGCGGCGATGCTCCGCGACGCGCTGGGCACCCCGCTGCCGCCGGGGGTCGCCGAGTCGCTGCTGGAACCGGTCGAGGATCCGCTCGGCCGGCTGCTGCGCCGGTACGCCCGCACCCACGGGCCGTTCCTGGCCGCCGACGCGGCGGCCAGGTTCGGACTGGGCGTGGCGGTGGTGACCGACGGGCTGCGCCGGCAGGTGTCGTCCGGGCGATTGGCCGAGGGGGAGTTCCGGCCGCTCGGCGTGGGCGGTACCGGTGACGCCGGGCCGGAGTTCGTGGATGCCGAGGTGCTGCGCCTGCTCCGGCGGCGGTCGCTGGCCGCGCTGCGGGCCGAGGTCGAACCGGTCGACAAGCGCTCGCTGGCCCAATTCCTGCCCGCCTGGAACGGCGTCGGCGCCGGCCGCGGCGCCCTGCGCGGGGTGGACGGGGTGCTCCGGGCGGTCGAGCAGCTGGCCGGCGCCGTGCTGCCGGCGTCCGCCCTGGAGTCGCTGATCCTGCCCGCGCGGGTGGCCGACTACCGGCCGTCGATGCTGGACGAGGTGATGTCCGCCGGTGAGGTGCTGTGGACCGGGCACGGATCGCTGGCCGGCGACGACGGGTGGGTGGCGCTGCACCCGGCCGAATCCGCGGCCCTGACCATCCCGCTGCCCGCCGCCGACGCGGTCCTGCCCGACGGTCCGCTGCACCGGTCGCTGCTGGACGTGCTGGACGGGGGCGGTGGGTTCTTCTTCGGGCCCCTGGTCGACGCGGTGCACGGCGCGGGCCACACCGCCACCGACGCCGAGGTGGCGGACGCGTTGTGGGAGCTGGTGTTCGCCGGTCTGGTGTCGTCGGACACCCTGGCGCCGCTGCGGGCCCGGCTGACCGGCGGCCGGACCGCCCACAAGCCCAAGCCGTCGACGCCCCGGGCCCGCATGCGTGGGCCGACGGGCCTGGCCATGCTGTCCGGTCAGCTGCGGGCCGGTCAGCGGGGGACGAACGGCGCGGGCGGGGTCCGGCGAGGCGCCCCGCCGTCGGTGGTCGGTCGCTGGTCGCTGGTGCCGGACGTGG
>JBDHZW010000401.1:0-4334 GCA_039812105.1 Nakamurella sp. | reverse complement strand
TGGTGCTGATCCTGCGGGAGGTGCTGCGGTGGAGCGCGGCCGAGGTCGCCGACCTGCTGGACACCACCGTGGCCTCGGTGAACAGCGCGCTGCAACGGGCCCGCGCCACCCTGGCCACCGTGGACGCCGACGTCGATCGCCGCGCCGAGCCGATGGGCGAGGAGCAGAAGACCCTGCTGGCCGACTACGTGAAGGCGTTCACCAGCTACGACATCGACGCCCTGGTGCAGCTGTTGCGGCAGGACGCCACCGCGTCCATGCCGCCGTTCGCGCTGTGGCTGGACGGCCGGAACGACATCGCCGCCTGGCACCTGGGTCCGGGGCACGGCTGCCGCGGGTCGCGGCTGGTGCCGCTGGAGGTCAACGGGTCGCCGGCGTTCGCCGCCTACAAGCTCGCCGACGACGGCAGCCACCGGCCGTTCGCCATCCAGGTGCTCGACCTGGACGGCGACCGGATCGGCCGGATCACCTACTTCCTGGACACCTCGTTGTTCGAGCGGTTCGGGTTGCCGGCGGTGCTGCCGGAAGCGGGTGCGCCGGCGAGCGGCACCGAGCGCTGACATCGCGGACGAACGTCCCGGAATCGCGCCCGGAATGCCGGTTTCCGCGGGAGGTTCGTCCGCCTCGCCGCCGGGGCCTACTTCTTCTTCAGCCAGGCCGTGGTGGCCGGGTCGGCCAGCTGCTGCCAGGCCCGCTCGAACTCGGCGATCGCCCGGTCGCCCCTGACCTGTTCGAGGGCGTGCAGCCGGCCCAGGCTGAACGCGTTGTCCCCGTCCAGGTGCAGCCGCACACCCAGGTCGCGCAGGGCGGCGCGGGCGACGACGCTGTCCTGATGCTCGCCAAGGACCTCCTGCAGATCCTCGGCCCGTTCGGCGAGCAGGGTGGCCGGTTCACCGAACGCCGGGGCGACCGACTCCCCCGCGTACCGCAATCGCTTGGCGGCCTTGCGGATCTCGTGGTACCACTCGTCCCGGTGCCGGGCGTCCGGCGGTCCGCCCTCGACGAGCCGGGTCACCCGCCGGTACGACTTGCGCACACACCGGGTCAGCACTGTGCGGGCCTTGCGGTCGGCGTCGGCGGTGAACGGCGGCCGCTGCGCCAGCTCGTCGAGCGAATCGAGCAGCCGGAAGTAGCGGGCCGAGCCCAGGGCGTCGAGCAGTTCGTCGTGCGCCTTCTTGTGCCGGACCTGCAGTTCCGTGCCGATCCGGGACGCGATGGCGCCCAGCACCAGCTCGTCCGGCTCGTCGGCGATCTCGGCCAGCAGCCGGGCGCGGAGCACCTCGGCGTCGCGGGCCCCGCCCAGTTCGGTGGCGATCCACTTGAGTTCGTCGCGGATGGGGTCGGTCCGGCTCCGGTCGAGCAGCGGCCGGAAGGTGGCCAGGGCGCTGCGCAGCCGCCGGGTGGCCACCCGCATCTTGTGCACCGCGTCCGGCTCGTCGGTGCGGACCAGCGGATCGCGTTCGATGATGACGCCGACCTGCTCGGCCAGGTGCGCGCGCACCACGTCGCCGGCCCGGCTCTTGGGCCGCAGGCGACCCGCCGGCGCCGGCCCACCCTGACCGCCGGGACCGGCGGCCAGCCGGCCGTGCAGGGCGCGGGCCAGCTTGGACGGCCAGGGCGACGGGGCGGCGCCGGCGGCGCGGATCAACCGGTCGGCGGCCTCGATCAGCGCGTCGGACCCCTCGACGAGTTCGACCTCCCATTCCCGCCAGTCGGCCACGTCCGCCGAGCCATCGGCGGACGTGGCGCTCGCGGTGACCGTGTCGTCGGCGGCCTCGGCCAGCACCGCGTCGTCGTCGCCGAGCAGCTTGTGCACTGTCCGCCGGCTCTCCAGCCGGGCCACCGGCCGCAGCTCGTGGTCGCGCACGTGCACCCGGACCCGGTCGACCAGGGCCGCCGGGGGCGCCTCGTGCCGTTCCAGCGGCTCGCCGAACTCGGTGCGGGCGCCGGCCGCCGCCGGCACCTTGAGGTGCCAGCCGGCGTCGGAGCCTCCGGTTCGGCGGCGCAGGGTGATGCCGGCCCGGGTCAGCGCCAACGTGTCGGTGTCGTAGTAGGTGGCGTCCAGGTGCTTGACGGCGGGGTCGGCCAGCGACCGCACACCGGGCAGGGAACTCAGATCGACCCACGGCAGGTCCGGCGCAACGTCGTACTTGCGCTCGATCTCCAGGTGCTCGGACGTCATGGGTCCGGTCTACCAGAGGGCTCCGACGGGTCGGCTCATCCCGACCGGGCCATCGATCGGTGGTCGGCGACCGGCGTCAGGCGGAGCGGCGGCTCCCCGCGCTGCGGTGCCCGGCCAGCACCCAGCCGGCGATGACGGGGTCCCAGACGATCGGCGTGCCCGCCGGGTAGGCGGTCGAACAACAATCACAGCGGCCCGCCCGGGTGGCGGGGACCGGAGCACTCATCACGGATCCTTCGGATGACGATGGGCGGCCCGACGACAGGTCGGGCCGGTGGAGAAGGTGTTGCCGCCCGGCGACTCGACGGAGCGTCGCTCCGGGGCCGTTGCGGCGATTCGGATCGGTCTCGGCCGCTCCTGGGGTGGGGCCGTGGTCCGATGCCCTCCCAGCTAATCAACCGGAGCCCCGGTCGGGCAAGTCGCGACACGTTAACTTCTGACGACCCGCCGGTCACCCGACGATCACCGGCCGTCATCGACCGGGTCGGGATGGTGCAGGGCGCGACCGGTCCGCGCGTCGAAGACGTGGGCCGCGGCGGCGTCGACGGACACCGCCACCGGATCGCCGACCCGGATGGCCGCCCGCCCGCCGAACCGGGCGACCAGCTGGTTCCCGGCGGCCAGGCCGACGGTCAGGCCGACGGTCAGGCCGACGGTCAGGAAGGTCTCCCGGCCGGTGCGCTCGACCCCGCGGACGACCCCGGCCAGCACGGTGGCGTCCGGGTCCGGGTCGGGCGGCACCGCGGTCACCGACTCCGGCCGCAGCCCCAGCGTGACCGGCCGGTCGACCACCGCGGCCAGTTCGTCCGGGACCGGACGCCAGGTCATCAGGGTGCGGTCGCCCACCTTGTACGCGGCGACGCCGCCGGCGACGACCAGCCGGGCCGGCAGCACGCCGAGCGGGGTTTGCCCGACGAAGTCGGCCACGAACAGGCTCGCCGGACGCTCGTAGAGTTCCGCCGACGTGCCGACCTGCCGCAGCCGGCCCTGGTCGATCACCGCGATCCGGTCACCGATCGACAACGCCTCGGTCTGGTCGTGGGTGACGTAGAACGTGCTCACCGGCGTCGCCTTCACGGTCTGGGCGATCACCCGGCGCATCCGCACCCGCTCCGGCAGGTCCAGGTTGGCCAGCGGCTCGTCCAGCAGGAACACCGCCGGCTCCCGGACCAGGGCCCGGCCGACGCCGGCCTGGCCGCGCTGACCCATCGAGATCTCCGCGGGCTTGCGCCGCAGCAGGCCCCAGATGCCCAGCCGTTGGGATTGCGTCTCGACCCGACGCCGCGTTTCGACCGGATCCGTGTGGCGCTGCGCCAGCCCGAATCCCATGTTCCGGGCGAGGTCGAGGGTCGGGTACAGGGCCGTCTTCTCGAACACCATGGCCACGTCCCGGCCCGGCGGTTCGAGCCTGGTGACGTCCCGGCCGCGGATCAGCACCCGGCCGGACCTCACCGGCAGCAGTCCGGCGATCGCCCGCAGCATGGTCGACTTCCCGGACCCGGACGGGCCGAGCACGGCCAGCAGCTCACCCGGCGCGGCGAGCAGCGTGAAGCCGTCCAGCACCACCGTCCCGTCCCGCTGGCGGACGGTCGCGCCGTCCAGCCCGGTCGGTCCGGACGGGGGCCCGACGACACGCGATGCCGGATCGGGGTCGTTCATCAACCGTCATTTTCGAGCCCGGCCCGAGCGGCGTCCAGCACGGTCAGCGCCGTCCGGGCCTGCACCACCGCCTCCGGGTCGGTCAGGTCGAGCCGGGCGAGCGCCTGGATCCGCTGCAGCCGCTGGGTGACGGTGTTCGGGTGCAGGTGCAGGGCGGCCGCGGTGGCCGCCCGGTTCTGCCGGTGGTCGAGATAGCTGCGCAGCGTCTGCATCAGGCGGGTGCCCCGGCGCGCGTCGTGCCGCCGCACCTGCGCCAACGTGCGGTCGGCGAACGCCAGCAGCGGCGCCGGATCGTCCAGCTGCAACAGCAGCCCGGACACGCCCAGCCCGTCGAGCGTCACCGTGACGTCCGACCGCCCGCCGGCCAGCGCGATCTCCAGCGCCCCGCGCGCGATCCGGTGGGCCTCCGGGTACCCGCTCGGCGGGCCGGCGACCGCCACCGTCGCCGTGGCCACGCCCGGGACGGCGCGCATCGCCCGGCGCACGGCCTCCG
>JBDHZW010000400.1:0-4351 GCA_039812105.1 Nakamurella sp. | reverse complement strand
ATGCTGTTCTTGCTGGAGATGTAGACGATGTCGCCGCCCATGTTCTGCTCGATCATGATCCGCGCGGCTTCCCGGGAGACCAGGAACGAGCCCTTGGCCATCACGTCGTGCTGCAGGTCCCAGTCCTTGACGGTGGTCTGGAGCAGCGGCTTGGACAGCGACAGGCCGGCGTTGTTGACGACCAGGTCGACCCCGCCGAACGCCAGGGTGGCGGCCCGGAACGCCGCGGCGACCGCGTCCTCGCTGGAGACGTCGGCCTGCACCGCGACGGCGACGTCGGGGCCCCCGAGGGCGTCGGCGACCTGCTGGGCGGAGTCCAGGTTCAGGTCGGCCACGACCACGCAGCCGCCCTCGGCGGCGATCCGGGTGGCAATGGCCTTGCCGATGCCGGAGGCGGCGCCGGTGACCAGCGCGACCCGGGTGGCCAGCGGCCTGGCCTTGGGCATCCGCGCCAGCTTGGCCTCCTCCAGGGCCCAGTACTCGATGGCGAACTTCTCCGCCTCGCTGATCGGCTCGTACACCGACACCGACTCGGCGCCCCGCATCACGTTGATCGCGTTGACGTAGAACTCGCCGGCGACCCGGGCCGTCTGCTTGTCCTTGCCGAAGGAGAACATGCCCACCCCGGGCACCAGCACGATCGCCGGGTCGGCCCCCCGGATCGCCGGCGAGGATGCGGTGGCGTTGCGGTCGTAGTACCCCTGGTAGTCGGCCCGGTAGGCCTCGTGCAGCTCACGCAGGCGGGTAATGACCTGCTCCACCGGGGCGTCGGCCGGCAGATCCACCACGAGCGGCTTGACCTTGGTCCGCAGAAAATGATCCGGGCAGGACGTGCCCAGCTCGGCCAACGCGGCCAGCTTCTCCCGGGACAGGAAGTCCAGGACGACGTCGGAATCGGTGTAGTGGCCGACCTGCGCCCGGTCGGCCGACGCCAGGCCGCGGACGGTCGGGAACAGCGCGGCCGCCTTCGCGTGCCGCTCGTCCACCGGCAGGGCCTGGTAGCCGGGTACCACCGGACCGAACGGCTCGGCGACACCGTTCTCGGCCAGGAAGGCCTCGGCGCTGCGGATGATCTCCCCGCTGTTCGCCTCGGCCTGCTCGGACGTCTCGCCCCAGGCGGTGATGCCGTGCCCGCCCAGGATGGCGCCGATGGCCTGCGGGTTGGCCGCCTTGACCGCGGAGATGTCCAGTCCCAGCTGGAATCCCGGACGCCGCCACGGCACCCAGACGACCCGGTCACCGAAGCACTGCTCGGTCAGCTTCTGCCCGTCCCGGGCGGTGGCCAGCGCGATCCCTGAGTCCGGGTGCAGATGGTCGACGTGGGCGGCGTCGACCAGCCCGTGCATCGCGGTGTCGATGGACGGCGCCGCCCCTCCTTTCCCGTGCAGGCAGTAGTCGAACGCCGCGACCATCTCGTCCTCGGCGTCCACGCCCGGGTAGACGTCGGCCAGGGCGCGGAGCCGATCCAGCCGCAGCACCGCCAGGTTCTGCTCGGTCAGCGTGCCCAGGTCACCGCCGGACCCCTTGACCCAGACCAGCTCGACCGGGGCGCCGGTGACCGGATCGATCTCGGTGCCCTTGGCGGAGGTGTTCCCGCCGGCGTAGTTGGTGTTCCGCGGGTCGGCGCCCAGCCGGTTGGACCGGGCGACGAGGGCGGCAACAGTGGGATTGAGGCTCATTGTCGTTCTGCTCCTGGAGGTGTCGAGATCGGTGGGAAGCGGGGACAGGATGCTCAGGCGCCCCAGGAGGCCTGGGTGCCCCCGATGCGCTCGTCGGCCACCCGGCGGGCGTAGCCGGACTCGGCGAACGCGCGGACCGGGTTGCGGGGCAGGCCGCGCTCCTCGCGCCGGTCCGCCAGCCGGGTGCGCACGTCGGTCTCGTAGGCGTCGGTGAGGATCTCGTTCGCGCCGAGCACGTCACCGGCCCGCTGCGCGGCGGCCAGCGCGTCCCGGTCCACCAGCAGCGCCTTGGCCAATGCCTGTTCGACGTTGAGCACCGACCGGATCTGGCCCGGGATCTTCTCCTCGATGTTGTGGCACTGGTCGAGCATGAAGTTCACGCCGGAGTCCGGCCGGTGGGCGCCCTGGGCGACGATCTGGTCCATGATGCGGAACAGCTGGAACGGGTCGGCCGAGCCGACGATCAGGTCGTCGTCGGCGTAGTTGCGGGAGTTGAAGTCGAACGCCCCCAGCCGGCCGACCCGCACCAGTTGCATGACGATGAACTCGATGTTGGTCGACGGGGCGTGGTGCCCGGTGTCCAGAATGACCTTGGCCCGCTCACCCAGGGCCAGGCAGTGCAGCAGCGAGGTGCCCCAGTCCGGGACGTCCATCGTGTAGAAGTACGGCTCGAAGATCTTGTACTCCAGCAGGAGTCGCTCGTCGCCGGTCAGCTCGGCGTAGATCTGTGCGAGCGCGTCGGCCAGCCGTTCCTGCCGGCCGACCAGGGAGTCCTGCCCGGGGTAGTTGGTGCCGTCCGGAAGCCAGATCTTCAGGTCGGTCGATCCGGTCTGCCGCATGATGTCGATGCACTCGCGGTGGTGGTCGATCGCCTTGGCCCGGATGCGGGCGTCGCCGTTGGTCAGCGAGCCGAGGCGGTAGTCGTCGTCCTGGAACAGGTTCGAGTTGATCCCGCCGATCGCCACACCGTGGTCGGCGGCGAACGCGGCGAGCTTGCCGAAGTCGTCGACCCGGTCCCACGGGATGTGCAGGGAGACCTTGGGGGCCAGGCCGGTCAGGGCGTGCACCTGCGCGGCGTCGGCGACCTTCTCGAACGCATCCCGCGGGGTGCCGGGGGTGGTGAACACCTTGAACCGCGTGCCCGAGTTGCCGTAGGCCCAGGACGGCACCTCGATCCCGAAATCGTCCAGATCGGCACGTGTGGCGGTGGTGGTCATGGGACGTCCTCGTCTCGGTCGTGGCGGATGCCTCAATCTTTTATTGAGACGTTTCAGTTGTCAACCCGAACGAGGGATTTGCAGGCGAAAAAACCTTGTCCTGCAGTGTCTGACCGCGCGCGGCAGTTGCTGAGTCGTTTTATTGCGCGTCAGCGCCGGACGTCGGCCGGCGGTCCGTCCGGGGTGGCCCAGTCCAGGGTGCCCTCCCAGTCCCCGCGCACGGCGCAGACCAGCGCACCCATCCGCGCGCCGGCGGCCAGGCAGTCGCGGAGCGGCCGCCGATCGGCCAGTTCGGCCAGGAAGGCGCCGACGAACCCGTCGCCGGCGCCCACCGGGTCGACCGGCTCGAGGGGCACGATCGCGTGGCGGTGGACGGCGCCATCGGCCAGGGCCAGGACGCCGAGCGCACCCAGCTTGAGCACCACGGTCCGGGGGCCGAGCGCGGCGATGCGACGGGCCTGCTCCTCGGCCCGCGCCCACGGGTCCGGATGCGGGGCCGGGTCCGGGTCGCCGTCGAGCAGCAGGGCGGCCTCTTCCGGCCCGGCGAAAACGATGTCCGCCGCGGTCGCCAGGTCGTGCAGGACCGGCGCGGCCGCTGTGGGGCTCCACAGGGTGGCCCGGTAGTTGACGTCAAAACTGATCGCCGCACCCCCGCCGCGGCCCAGCTCGATGGCCCGGTGCAGGGCGGACCGGGCACTGCCGCTCAGGGCGGCCGTGATACCGGTGAGATGGACGATGTCGGCCCCGCCGAGCAGGTCCGGGTCCAGATCGTCGGCGGACAGCCGGGATCCGGCACTGCCGGCCCGGTAGTACCGCACCCGCGTCGGCACCCCGTGCCGGTACTCCTTGAGCATCAGGCCGGTCGGGGCGTCCGGGTCCCGGGCGGCGGCGACGTGCACCCCCTGCCCCAGCAGTTCGCGCTCGATCAGCGTCCCGAGGTCGTCGTCGCCGAGCCGGCCGATCCAGCCGGACGCGACGCCGACCCGGGCCGCGGCGATCGCGACGTTGGACTCGGCGCCACCGATCGTCAGGGTCGGGCCGGTCCCGGGGCGGAGCAGGCAATGATCGGGGGTACCGAGCAACGCCATCGTCTCTCCGACGGTCACGATGCGGGGCGAACTGCGGGCAACCATGGCGAACTCCTCGACGGTGGGGGGCGCGGGGTGGGTCAGCCGGTGGGCAGGCCGGCGGCGCGGAGCTGGTCGGCCAGGTTGAAGACCTCCGGCAGGTACTGGAACTCCTCGTCGGGCCGGCCCGGTCCGCCGGCCGACCCGACGCCGGCGGTGTCGGTGTCGGTGTCGGTGGTGCCGGCGCCGGCGGCGAACAGCTGGGCCATCGCGGCCTGCCACCGGGCGTTGACCTCCGTGGCGGCCATCCGGGCCTGCGCCAGGATGCGGTCGTCGGCCTCGAAGTAGCCGTCCAGCAGCCCGGTCTCGGACAGGAACAGCGAGTAGT
>JBDHZW010000399.1:0-4352 GCA_039812105.1 Nakamurella sp. | reverse complement strand
CCAGGGCCGGGTCGGCCGGGCCGTGCCGGGCCGCGGTCAGCCACCGGTCCCGGGTCGGCTCGCAGGCCGCCAGCGCCGCCAGCGCCGCCGACGGGTCGTCGACCAGGGCGGCCAGCACGGCCGTCGGCACGATCCACCAGCAGCCGGGTTGCTGGTCCAGGTAGCGGACCTCGAGGTGGCCGCGCGGCCGGACCGGCGGGAAGAGGGTCGTCAGGTGGTAGCTCAGATCGTCCAGGGACGGTGGCGGCCGATCCGGCACGGCCCCACGGCCGTGCCGCAACCAGCCGCGAAAGCTCAGGCCGCGCGGCGCCGTCCAGTCACCGGTGTCCCGTCGGACCATCATCAACGGCGCGTCCAGGGCCCACCGCGCCCAGGCGTCCGCAAGCCCGGCATCACGCTGCCGGACCGGCCCGCCGGTGCGGGCCGGATCCAGGTCCTGCCAGATCGCCTGCCGGCTGCTCTTGAAGCCGGTGGCCCGGCCGTGCCGGCGGGGCGAGTTGGCGAAGGCGGCCACCAGGGCCGGACCGACCGCGTGCAGCAGATCCCAACGATCCGCGGGGTTCACCCGCGAGGTGCCCGCCTCGACGTTGACCTGCACGGATGCGGTCGAGCACATCATCGCCGGCCCGGCCTCCCCCCACGGCCGGAAGTAGCGCTCCATGGCCACGTAGCGGCGTTGGTCGGTGATCCGGCGGGGCGGGCGGAGGGGGTCGACCCCCGCTCCGATCAGCCGGGTCCCGCAGGATCGGGCCCGGCGGCGGAGCAGGGCCAGGTCGCGATGCACCACGCCGACCGTGTCCATCAGAGTGTCTCCGGGGCGGGAGCTGAGCTCGACCTGCCCACCGGGTTCCACGGTCAGCCGGCCGTCCAGGCCGCTGTGCGAACGACCGTGCGGATCGGCGCCGAGTGCGTTGATCAGTTGCGGATAACGATGCCGCGGGTAGTGCGTGGTCCGACCGTCCGGCCCGGGACCGGCCACCAGGTACTCGAGTTCCACGCCGATGCGACCGGGCGGGCCCTTCTTGAAGCAGGTCCGCGGGATCCAGGCCTCGGCGGCCGGCTCGGACAGCGGTGGTTCCGGCGGTGCGGAATCGACCGGACGGGTGGCGATGACTCTCATCGGATGGCCTCCTGGGTGGATGGGATCGGCAACCGGCCCCAGTGTGTCCTCGGGGTCTGACAGTCGTGACGTACCCAGGTCGGGCGCCCGATCCACGCGGCCCTCGGGCGAACTTCGGAATCGAACTTCCCGGGCCCGCCCGACGTGGTTCTGGCAGCGTGTCGGGCAGGTGCGTCCGGCCACTGTGTGCGGTCGTCCGTCCGGTGACGTGGGAGGTGAGCGTGGCCCCTGACCAGGCGCCGGGCGACCCCGCCCCGCCGGAAGCGGACGACGCCGAGCTGCTGCGGGCCCTGCACGACGAGCACGCCCCCGCGCTGTGGGGTTACGTGCTGCACCTGACCGGGGGTGATCGGTCGCGGGCCGAGGACGTGGTGCAGGAGACGTTGTTCCGGGCCTGGCAGCGGCCGGCGGTGCTGTCCCAGAAGGAGTCGTCCGCCCGCGGCTGGTTGTTCACGGTGGCCCGGAACATCGTCGTCGACGGGTGGCGGGCGGAGCGGCGCCGACCGACCGCGTCGATCGAATCGGTCCCGGAGCCGCTCGAGCCCGACGCGACCGACCGGGCGTTGCAGTCGATGGTGGTCGCCGAAGCGATGCGGCGGTTGAGCCACGACCACGGAGCAGTGCTCCTGGAGTGCTACTACCGCGGCTGCACGGCGGCGCAGGCGGCGGTGCGGTTGGGCGTGCCGATCGGCACGGTGAAGTCGCGCCTGCACTACGCGTTGCACGCGTTGCGGTTGGTGCTGGAGGAGATGGGGGTGGTGACATGACCGACGAACGATCCGGCGATCCGGCCCTCTGTCATGACGACGCCGCCTACGTGCTGGGCGCGCTGTCGCCGGCCGACCGCCGGGTCTACGAGGAGCATCTGCGGGACTGCGCCACCTGCCAGGCGTCGGTGCGCAGCCTGGCCGGCATGCCCGGGCTGCTGGCGTTGACCACCGAGGACGTCATCACCGGCAATCAGCCGGAGCTGCCGCCGACGTTGCTGCCCGGCCTGCTGCGCCGGGCGCGGGTCAGCCGCCGACGCAACCGCTGGCTGATCAGCGGGCTGGCGGCGGCCGCCGCGGTGCTGCTGGTCGCGGTCGTGTGGGTGGTCGCGCGGCCGGCGGCGACGCCCGCGGCGAGCGGCGGACCAGGTGCCGCGGCGAGCGCGTCACCGTCACCGTCGCCGCCGGTGGCTCCGGACCAGACGGTCCCGCTGGCTCAGGTGCTGCCCGGGCCGATGAACGCCACCCTGGAGCTGGCCGACAAGCGTTGGGGGACCGCGATCACCGTCGTCTGCTCGTACGACGAGGCGATGCGCGACTCCGTCGCCTACGACCTGGCGATCGTCGACGTGGACGGGCAGGAGACGTCGGCCGGGTCGTGGAGCGGGGTCCCGGGTGTCACCGCGCGGGTGCCGGTGGCCACCGCCGTTCCGCGGGACCGGATCTCGGAGTTCGAGATCAGGCTGGCGGACGGTCGGACGATCCTGCAGGGTTCGCCTTAGTCGCCGCCAGGTCGCCGTCGTCACGGATCCGGTTCTGCGGTGCCGTATCCGGCTCTTGCTGAATCGCCTGCCGAAATCCCCGGTGATCAGCATCACGCACAGTACCTTCGGCGCATGACCCGTCGGATCATGCTGTTCGAACTGAACGAGGTGCCGTGGCGGATCGTCGACGAATTCGTCGCCGACCACCCGACGTCCGCGCTGGCCCGGCTACTGCCGCGCAGCCGCTGCTACACGTCGATCGCGGCGGACCGGGGCCATCTTTCGCCGTGGACCACCTGGCCGACGTTGCACCGCGGTGTCAACGACGAGCAGCACATGATCAGCGCGTTCGGGCAGGACCGCAGCGAGGTCGACGAGTGCTTCCCGCCGGTGTGGCGTCTGCTGCGGTCGGCGGGGGTGTCCGTCGGCGTGTGCGGGTCCCTGCACAGCTTCCCGGTCCCGGACGACATGGACGGCTACAGCTTCTACCTGCCCGACCCGTTCGCCACCGAGCCGACCGCCTTTCCCGAGCAACTCGTTCCCTTCCAGGAGTTTCAACTGATGATGGTGCGGGCGTCGGCCCGCAACGTGGACACCGCGGTGCCACGCGACGCCGCGCTCCACTTCCTCCGGACGAGCCACCGGATCGGTGTCCGGGCAAGCACGTTCGCCGCGCTCGCCGGGCAGCTCGCCGTCGAGCGGCGCAAGCCGTGGCTGAGCACCCGCCGCCGCACCATGCAGGCGGTGGTGGCGTTCGACGTCTACACCAAGGCGCTGACCGACACCCGGCCGGCGTTCAGCACGTTCTTCACCAATCACGTCGCGTCGGCCATGCACCGGTACTGGGCGGCCGGGCACCCGGACGACTACGACGAGATCGGCCTGGGCGAGGACTGGATGGACCGGTACCGCGCCGAGGTCCCGTGGGCGATGGCCCGGGCCGACCGGATGATCGGCCGGCTGGCCGACTTCGCCGACGAGAACCCGGATTACGAACTGTGGATCGCCTCCAGCATGGGGCAGGGTCCGACGCTGGCCCAGGCCCTGGAGACCCAGTTGTACCTACAGGATCCCGGGCTGTTCCTGCGCGAGGTAGCCGGGGTTCCCGAGGACGGGTGGAGCCGCCGTCCGGCGATGAACCCGCAGTGCAACGTGCGGGTGGCGCCGGCGCACGTGGCGGCGGTCGATGCGGCCCTGCGAACCGTGACCGTCGCCGGGCAGCCGCTGGTGTTCCGGAGTGCGGCGGACGGGTTCTTCTCGATGGACTGGGGTCAGCCGAACCTGCACGACGCGCCCGACGCGGTGCGGGTGGCCGGCGTGGTCCGGGACCCCGCGGAGCTGGGCCTCGAAACCGTGGAGATCGAGGAGCGCTCCGACACCACCGCCTACCATGTGCCCGAGGGTGTGCTGGCGATCTACGATCCGCAGGACACCTCGACCAAATCCGGTATCCGACGGGATGTCTCGGTGCTGGAAGTCACGCCGGCGATCCTGCACACCTTCGGCGTGACCGTCCCCGGCTACATGCAGGAGCCGGGAGTGCTGGGACGGGAACTGGTTCCGCACTCGGTGGGCACGTTCTGAGTTCGCCGAACCGCGGGCAGCCGACCCCCTATTCGTCCGGGTGCGGCTCCCCTGGGGGGACTTCAGGCGGCTGCGGGGATCTGGTCTGTGAGGTAGCGGGAGTCGTGCACTCGTCGGCGTTCTTGGGTCAGGTGGAAGGCCCAGTAGGCGTCCCAGTCTCCGTTGGTGCGGATGGCT
>JBDHZW010000398.1:0-4378 GCA_039812105.1 Nakamurella sp. | reverse complement strand
CGTCGCCGAGCGCCTGGCGGTCGCCCGGGAGCGGGTCCGGGTGGCCGCCGAGGCGAGCGACCGCGATCCGTCGTCGGTGCGGATCCTGCTGGCCACCAAGACCCAGCCGGCGCCGGTGATCCGCGACGCCATCGCGGCCGGCGTGAGCTTGATCGGGGAGAACCGGGTCCAGGAGGTGCTGGCCAAGGCCGACGAGCTGGCCGGCGTCCCGCACGAGACGCACTTCATCGGGCATCTGCAGTCCAACAAGGTGAACCAGTTGCTGCCGCACGTCCGGTGCCTGCAAACGGTCGACTCGGCACCCCTGGTCGCGCGGTTGCAGGCCCGGCTCGTTGCGCTGGACACCCAGCTGGATGTGCTGATTCAGGTCAACGTGTCGGGCGAGTCGACCAAGGCGGGTGTGCCGGCGTCGCAGGTGCGCGACCTGGTGGCGGCGGTGGCGGCCGCTCCCCGGCTCGTGCTGCGCGGCTTCATGACGATCGGCCTGAACTCGCCCGACCGGGCGGCGGTGCGGCGCGGGTACCGGGAGCTGGCCGACATCCGGGATCAGGCCCTGTCCGGGAGCTGGCCGGGCGCACAGGCGGCGACCGAGTTGTCGATGGGCATGAGCGGCGACTACGAGGACGCGATCGCCGAGGGCGCGACGATCGTGCGGCTGGGCTCGGCGATCTTCGGCCCCCGACCCGCCCTGCGCTGATCCTGGCCGCGCGTGGGCGGGTGCGGTTTGCGCCCACGGGTGCGCTGATCCAAGTCCCAGATCCGCGCCGATTGTGTTCGTTTCAATGAGACTTGGATCAGCGCAGGGGGCCGGCCCGTCACCGGATCCCCCCGGTGGTCGTCGCTCGGGTTGGCCGCGAGCCGCGAGCCGGGCCGCCAGCCCGACCCGACCTGACCAGGGCGTCCTGATGTCGGCGCGAGCGCACGGCGGTAGCGTGACGCTGGGCGCTCGACGCGCGCGCCACGAGCCGGCCCCGGCCGACCGACTCCAGGGGAGACCGCCATGCCGTACCCGGACAATCTGCTGGTTTCCGGCGAGAAGATCTACGTGCGCAAGCGGCCGCACTGGAAGGTGCTGATCCTTCCGATCATCTTCTTCATCCTGATCGTCGGTGGCTGCGCGGCGCTGCTGGCCTTCGTCAACAACAAGGGCTGGAACTGGCCCAGCTGGGCCTACTGGGCCATCATCGGCGTCGCGGTCATCGCGTTGATCATCCTGGTGCTGGTGCCGGTGATCCGCTGGCGGACCGAGCACTTCGTGATCAGCAACCACCACATCTTCTTCCGCACCGGCCTGCTGTCCAGGCGCGAGCACCAGATCCCGCTCGGCCAGATCGCCAACATCGAAACCGAGGTCACCTTCTGGGGCCGGCTGATGGGCTACGGCTCGCTGATCGTCGAGTCATCGGCCGACCAGCCGTTGAAGTTCCGGAACGTGGCGAACCTGCCGAAGGTGCAGTCGATGCTCAATCAGCTCATCCGGGACGAGAAGGAGCTGACCCACCGCGGCATGCAGGTCGACGACTACGCCGCCGACGATGCCGATCGCGGACGCCAGGATGCGCCGGCCACCGGGCCGCACCCGCAGACCGGCGGCTGGCCCGCGCAGCCGGATCCGGCCCAGGGTCAGCAGCCGGCGTACGGGCAGCCGGCCTACGGCGGCTACTCGCCGCAGCCCGGACAGCCGACGCAGGGGTTCACCCAGGCCTACCCGCCGCCCGGCTACGGCCAGGGCTACCCGGCGCAGGGATATCAGCCGGGACCGCAACCGGGCTACCAGCAGGGCTATCAGCAGCCCTATCCCCAGCCGGGCGGCTATCCCCAGCCGGGCGCCTACCCTCCGGCCGGCGGCTATCAGCAGGGCGGGTATCCACCGGCCGGGGGCGGGCCGCAGGGATACCAGCAGCCCGGCCACCAGCCGGCCGCCCCCCAATGGACCCCGACGGCGCCGAACCAGGGACCGCCCGCGGATCAGGCCGGTTCGTCCTGGGGCGCACCGGCGGACCATGGCGAGCCGCCCGCGTCGGCCGAGTCGACCGTCATGACCAGGCTGCCCTCGGCACCCGAGGGTCAGCCCCCGGCGTCCGCCGACGAGCCGCCGGCCGAGCCGGAGCCGACCGTGCTGACCAGGCCCCCGAGCACGGACGAAGCGGCGGCGGCGTCCAGCACCTCGCCGCGCGGACGGCACGCGCGACCCACCGAGCAGACCCGGTTGCCAAACTTCGCCGAACCGGACCCGACCGTCGCCATGCGGTCGCCGACGGCCGACCCGGCGAGCGCGGAGACCGAGAGCCCACCCGACCAACGCGCCTGAGCCGTTCGACCCGGACCGTCGCCCGGCGGACGGCCGAGCATGTCGGCCGGGCACCGTATGGTGGTCGTCGTGACGACGGTGCTGCTGGTCGAGGACGATCCGGCCATCGCGCAGCCGCTGACCCGCGCGCTGCAGCGGGAGGGCTACGAGGTTCGGCCCGCGCCCACCGGCGGCGCCGCGGTCGCCGCGTTCAACCAGAACGGGTCCGAAATCACCCTGGTCATCCTCGATCTCGGCCTGCCGGACCTGGACGGGCTGGAGGTCTGCCGGCGGATCCGGTCGGCCGGCAAGGACCTGCCGGTGCTCATGCTCACCGCCCGCACCGACGAGGCCGACTTCGTGGTCGGGCTCGACGCCGGTGCCGACGACTACGTCGCCAAGCCGTTCCGGATGGCCGAGCTGCTCGCGCGGGTGCGGGCGCTGCTCCGCCGCCGGGTGCCGGCGCTGATGGAGATCGGCGGCGTCCGGGTGGAGACCGGGTCCCGCAAGGTCGAGGTCGACGGCGTCGAGGTGACCCTGTCGAACAAGGAGTTCGAGCTGCTGCGGGTGATGATGAGCCGCGCCGGCCAGGTCGTCACCCGCGACGAGATCTTGGCCGAGGTGTGGAACGACCCGACCATGAAGACCTCCAAGACGCTGGACATGCACATGTCGTGGTTGCGCCGCAAGATCGCCCGGCCGGGGGTGGACGGGAGCGATCAGCGGATCTCGACCGTGCGGGGGGTCGGCTTCCGCTTCGAGACCGATTGACCGGACAAGCCCCGGACCGATCCGAGAGGCGGACTGAGCCGATGACCCACCCGGAGAACTGATGCGTCGCCGGGTCCTGGTCTCGATCCTGCTGGTCATCGCGGCCACCGTGCTCACCCTCGGGGTGCCGCTGTCGATCGTGTCGTGGCGGGTGGTCGACGACCTGATGCGCAGCGACCTGTCCAGTCGGCTGGAATCGATCGCCGCGTCGATCGCGAACCAGTCGAGCTCGTCGGCGATCGACCTGGGCCAGCTGGAGGCGGCCGTGCCCTCGGGCGGGCGCCTCGACATCACCATGGCCGGGCGGATCGACCAGTCGATCGGCACCACGTCCACCAATCAGGTCTACTCGGAACAGCTGGCGATGGCCGGCGGCGGCACGCTGCGGCTGTCCGTGCCGGAGAGCTACCTGCGGGCCGAGCAGTGGAAGGCGCTGGCCCTGGTCGCCCTGGCCATCGCGCTGTCCGTGGTGGTCGGGGCGGGCGTCGCCGTGCTCACCGCCCGGCGGCTGGCGACCCCGCTGACCGACGTCGCCCGGCGGGCCGCCCGCCTGGGATCGGGCGACTTCCGCACCTTCCGCCGCCGTTACGACATCCCCGAGCTCGACCGGGTCGCCGACGTGCTCGACTCCTCCGCGCAGGACATCTCCGCCCTGATCGCCCGGGAGCGCGACCTGGCCGGCGACATCTCCCACCAGCTGCGCACCCGGCTCACCGGGCTGCGGCTGCGGCTCGAGGAACTCGCCGAATACCCCGACCCCGACGTCCGGCAGGAGGTGCAGGAGGCCCTGGAGCAGACCGACCGGCTGGTCACCGTGGTGGACGACCTGCTGGCCAACGCCCGTTCCCAGCGGGCGGCCGGCGCGAGCGAACTGGAACTGTTCGACGAACTCGCCGAGATCGAGGCGGACTGGGCGCCCCAACTGGCCGCGGTCGGCCGGTCGTTGACCGTGCGCTGCGCCCGGGACGTGCGGGTGCACGCGACTCCGGGGCGGCTGCGCGAGGCGATCGGCGTGCTGGTGGAGAACTCGCTGCGGCACGGCGCCGGAACGGTCAGCGTGCTCGTCCGACCTGCCGGCCGCGGCTCGGGGGGGATGGTGGCACTGGAAGTCAGTGACGAGGGCCCGGGCATCCCCGAGGGGCTGGTCGCGCACATCTTCGACCGGGGAGTCTCCACGGCGTCGTCCACCGGCATCGGGCTCGGCCTGGCCCGGGCGTTCGTGGAGGCGGACGGCGGGCGGCTGGAACTGCGCCGGGCCGCGCCGCCGACGTTCGCGATCTTCCTGACCGTCAGCACGGCGCCAGCGGCCGTCGAATC
>JBDHZW010000397.1:0-4446 GCA_039812105.1 Nakamurella sp. | reverse complement strand
GCTCGCTCCCCGGCCGGAGGTCGAATCGGGGCAGGCTGCCCTCCCGCTGACGAATTCGGCATGATGGCGGCATGTTCGGTTCCAACGACGCCGGCGTGGAGGCGGCCGTCGGCGACGACGCATCCGGGTCTTCCCGGGCGCCGGCGGTCCGGCCGCGGTGGGCGCCCAGCGACGAGTTCGAATATCAGCCCCTGCGGATCGACTCCCGCGTCTCGCGGTCGGCGGCCGCGTCGATGCTGGCGATCCGGGCCGAGTTCGCCGGCTGGGAGCTGGCCCGGGTGCTCCGGTTCCCGGACGGGACACGGCGAGTCTGGTTGCGGCGCAAGCGCTCCCCCGCGCTACTGCCCGACCTGATCCCGTGACCGTTCAGCGCGCCGACCGGTGAGCCGGGAGGTCGATCCGGCCTGGCGGCTGACCCGGTCCGCGGTCCTGCGGGACGCCGCCGGCGTGTCGATCGCCACCGGCGCCTATGCCATCTCGTTCGGCGCGATCTCCCTGGCCGGCGGGCTGAACCTGGGCCAGACGATGGCGCTCTCGTTGCTGATGTTCACCGGGGGCAGCCAGTTCGGCCTGGTCGGAGTGATCGCCGGCGGCGGGGCGCCGCTGGCCGGGGCGGCGACCGCGATCATGCTCGGCGCCCGCAACGCCCTGTACGGGCTGCGGCTGACCGAACTGCTGCGGCTGCACGGGTGGCGCCGGTTCGCGGCCGCGCAGCTGATCATCGACGAGTCGACCGCGATGTCCATCGGCCGGGACTCCGAACGGGCCGCCCGGCTGGGCTTCTACGCCACCGGGCTCGGCGTGTTCACCCTGTGGAACCTGGGCACGCTGGTCGGGGTGCTCGGCGCCGCATGGCTGTCCGACCCCCGGGCGCTGGGCCTGGACGCCGCCGCGCCGGCCGCGTTCCTGGCCCTGCTCGCGCCCCGGCTGCGGGGTCGCGAGGCGTGGGCGATCGCCCTGGTCGCGGCCCTCGTGGCGATCGTCGCGGTGCCGTTCGTGCCGGTCGGCTTCCCGGTGCTGATCGCCGCGCTGGTCGGGATCGTCGCCGGGTTCCTGCCCGGCCGGCCGGGCCCGCAGCCGACCGGCGTCGACGAGGTGGTCGAGGAGATCGACCCGCGGTCGGACGGCGCGTCGTGATGCTCTGGATCGGGGTGCTGGTCGGCTGCCTGGGCTGCTACCTGTTGAAACTGGCCGGGGTGTCGGTGCCCGAGTCGGTACTGCGGCGGCCGCGGGTGCACCGGATCTCTGCACTGCTGCCGATCGTCCTGCTGGCCGCGCTGGTGGCCGTGCAGACGTTCTCCACCGGTCCGGCGCTGGTGCTCGACGCCCGGGCCGCGGGCCTGGCGGTGGCCGGGGTCGCCGTGTGGCGGCGGGCGCCGTTCCTGGTGGTGGTCGGGCTGGCCGCGCTGACGACGGCCCTGGTCCGGCTGGTCTTCCCCGGCACCTGACCCCGCCTCGCGCGCTGCCCGGGCTCGCCTCGTGTCGCGCGGATCAACTACGCCGGCGCGGATGAAATCGTCAACTTCCGTCCCGCCGGTCACATTCGGTGTCGGTTCATCCGCGCGCCCTGCCGGGGTCGTGGGTCGTGCGGCCGGCGGGCGCGGTTCGGCAGAGACATGGTCGGCCATCGGCCCGTTTCCCGCCAAAGGCCGCGGGCGCACGACGTCAGCCGGTGCGGATCAGCCGGTCCAGCACCCGGACGCCGAAGGTCAGCGCGTCGACCGGGATCCGCTCGTCGACCCCGTGGAACAGGGCGGTGAAGTCCAGGTCGGCCGGGAGCCGCATCGGCGAGAACCCGTAGCCGGCGACGCCCAGCTTGTCGAACGCCTTGTTGTCGGTCCCGCCGGAGAGCATGTAGGGCACGGCGACGCCGTCCGGATCCTCGGCGGTGATGGCGGCGACCATCGCATCGACCAGCCGTCCCTCGAACGGGTACTCCAGCGGCGGCTGCCAGACCCAGTCGATCTCGACCTCGTCACCGACGATCTGCTGCACCTGCTCCCGGAAGGTGTCCTGTTGTCCGGGCAACACCCGGCAGTCGACGGTGGCCTGCGCGGTGGACGGGATGACGTTGGCCTTGTAGCCGGCGCGGAGCATGGTCGGGTTGGCGGTGTTGCGCAGGGTGGCGTTGACGATCCGGGCGACCGGCCCGATCTTGCCGACCGCACCCTCGAGGTCCTCCTCCGGGAATTCGAGGCCGGTCAGGTCGTGGATGCGGGCGAGCAGAGCGTCGACGGTGGCGGTGTGCACGATCGGGAAGCGGTGCGTGCCCAGTCTCGTGACCGCCGCCGCGATCCGGCTGACCGCGTTGTCCTGGTTGATCATCGAACCGTGCCCGGCGGTTCCGGTGGCGTGCAGGGTGGCCCAGGCCACGCCCTTCTCGGCGGCCGCGACGAGGTAGGCGCGGCGTTGGTCACCGAGCGGGATGGAGAAGCCGCCCACCTCGGAGATCGCCTCGGTGACGCCGGCGAACAGCTCTGGATGGTTGTCGACGAGCCAGTGCGCGCCGAACGCGCCTCCGGCCTCCTCGTCCGACATGAAGGAGAAGACAAGTTCGCGGGGAGGGACGACGCCGTGCGCCCGGTACTGCCGGGCCAGCGCGACGGTCATCGCGACCATGCCCTTCATGTCGACGGCGCCACGTCCCCAGACGTAGCCGTCCTGGACCGCGCCGGAGAACGGGTGCACGGTCCACTCGGCGGCGTCGGCGGGGACGACGTCCACGTGCCCGTGCAGGAGCAACGCCCCCCGATCGGCGGATGCGCCGGGTAGCCGGCAGATCACGTTGCCGCGGCCCGGGGTGGCCTCCAGGTAGCTGGTCTCGTAGCCGACCTCCTCGAGCTTTTCCTGCAGGTAGCGGGCCGCGCGAGCCTCGCCGTCGCCGATCGTGTCCGGATCACCCGTGTTCACCGACTCGATCTGGATCAGCTCGCTGCACAGCTGGACGACCTCGTGCTGGGCCGCTGTCACGGCGTCCGCGGCGCGTTCGGGGTCGGCTTGGTCGGCTGGGCTCATCTCGTCATCCAATCACCCGACGATCGAGTAAGCTTGACCGTCGCAGCGCCCCGGACGGGTGGTGCGGACCCGGTCCGGGTGGCGGAATGGCAGACGCGCTAGCTTGAGGTGCTAGTGCCCGCAAGGGCGTGGGGGTTCAAGTCCCCCCTCGGACACCCCTCTGACCTGCGGAAACGTAAGGCAGATGCCCATCAAATCGCAGAACGTGCCCATCAGCCCCAGCATCGATGGGCATGGCGACGATCGGGCATTATCCGAGGTAGAGGGTTGCGAATAGGCGCATCGGATGCGATTCGCATCGGCCCAGAATGGCGCGAACCGACCGGACTTCGCCGGGCAAGGAGACTGCGTACCCACGCCCCGGCGTTCGTGCAGTTGAGCCGAACCCCGGGAAGGCCCCGCCAGGCGCGACGCCCACCCCGGCTCGGGGGTCGCCAGGCATCCAGGGCGACCAGTCGGTCGACGCAGCATGTTCGGTGCCTCGGTGCTGCTGTAGGACATCCGTTCCTTGCGTCGCCACCGGCGCCAACGGTCTGGGCTGACACACCGGGAGCGAGCTTCAAGCGTCCCGGCGGCTGATCGAGATCCAGCCAGCCAGGACCGCGGCGCAGGCCCAGAGGGCGGTCACACCCAACCCGGTCCACGGCCCGATCGGACCGTCCGGGTACTGCCGGATGATCACCTGGCCCGCCCGGTCCGGCAGATAGCTGCCGACCCCGGGGGCGAAGTCGGTAAAGATGAACGGAACGATCAGCAGCAACGGGATCAGCAGGCTCAGCACCGCGACACCGCTGCGCAGCACCGCCGTCAACCCAGCGGCGAACAGTGCCATCAAGGCCACATAGATGCCACCGCCGACCGCGGCCCGCAGCGCGCCGTCACCGGTGATGTCGACGCCGGCGTCGCCGAGTAGGGCCTGGCCTAGCAGCAGGGTGGTGAATCCGGACAGCAGTCCGACGGCGAGGGCCGCACCCCCCGTCATCGCGATTTTGCCGGCGTAGAACAGACCTCGCCGGGGCACCGCAGATAGCGTGACGCGCAGCGCGCCGTGGTGGAACTCCTGCGACAGCACCAGTGTTCCGAAGCTGATGGCCGCTATCTGGCCGAAGGTCAGTCCGTAAAAGGACAGCTCCACCGGGTCGAACTGACGTTCCGCACTTCTCGCGCCTGATTTGGCTCCCCATCCTGTGGGTTCAGTTCCGGGTGTAGACGGTGGCGGGGACGTCGAGCAGGTCGAGGATCTGCTGCTGTAGCGGGGTGAGCTGAACCTCGAAGGTCTGCACGAGCTGGCCGTCGCGGTGCAGTTCGTGGCGGGTCAGACACCCCTGGAGCTTTGGTGTCAAGCTGCGGTGGCTTGTTGGCGGTGTGACCAGGCGGTGGCCTGGTCGTAGGTGGTGTGGGTCTTGAGGCAGCCGTGGAGGATGCCGACGA
>JBDHZW010000396.1:0-4459 GCA_039812105.1 Nakamurella sp. | reverse complement strand
GCCGAGGCCGGTCCCGGCACGCCGTCGTTCGAGGCGCAGCCGGAGCCGTGGCGGTCGGTGCACGCCGTCCCCGCCGCCGCTGCCCCCGGCGCCACCGGCTGCCCGGTGCACCGCGTCGCCTGACCCGCGCGTCCCCACCCCCCTCGGTCCCGCCTCCCCGCGCGGATCAACTACGACAGCGCGGATCAAACCGCACCGAATGTGAACCGTGGGACGCGAGTCAACGACTTCATCCGCGCGGTCCGACTGACGGCGCGGGCTCCTGCCCGGGCCCGACCGGGCTCCTGCCCGGGCCCGACCGGGCTCGGCCGGGCGGACCGATCGGGCAGCCCGACCGGGCGGACCGATTGGGTCGTCGTGTTGGATGGGCCAATGCCAGGAACCGATGCCACCAAGCCCGAGGTCGACTTCCCCGACGGTCCGCCCCCGACCGAACTCGTCATTGCCGACCTGACCGTCGGCGACGGCGCCGAGGCCAAGCCCGGCGACACCGTGCGGGTCCACTACCTCGGGGTCGACTACGAGTCCGGGGCCGAGTTCGACTCATCCTGGAACCGCGGCGAGTCGATCGAATTCCCGCTGCGCGGGCTGATCAAGGGCTGGCAGGACGGCATCCCGGGGATGAAGGTCGGCGGCCGCCGGCAGCTGACGATCCCGCCGGAGCTCGCCTACGGACCGCCCGGGGGTCACCGGCTCGGCGGCAAGACGCTGATCTTCGTCATCGACCTGCTGGGTGTCCGTTAACGATCGTTGACCAGGTGACCCGCCCCGGGCTGCGCCGACTTGCCTCATCTGCAGGTTCGCGGAGGCGGCGAACCTGCGAATGAGGCAAGTCGGCGGGGTGCGGCGCCGGGGTTCAGTACCGGTAGTGCTCCGGCTTGAACGGACCCTCGACGTCGACCCCGATGTACTCGGCCTGGTCCTTGGACAGCTTGGTCAGCTCACCGCCGAGCGCCTCGACGTGGATCCGGGCGACCTTCTCGTCCAGGTGCTTGGGCAGGCGGTAGACCTCCTTGTCCCACTCGTCCGGCTTGGTGAACAGCTCCAGCTGGGCGATCACCTGGTTGGAGAACGACGTCGACATGACGAACGACGGGTGCCCGGTCGCGTTGCCCAGGTTCAGCAGCCGGCCCGCGGACAGCACGATGATCGTGTGGCCGTCGGCGAACCGCCACTCGTCGACCTGCGGCTTGATCTCCACCTTGGTCGCGCCGGAGCGGGCCAGGCCGGCCATGTCGATCTCGTTGTCGAAGTGGCCGATGTTGCCCAGGATCGCCTGGTGCTTCATCCGCTTCATGTGCTCGACGGTGACGATGTCCTTGTTGCCGGTGGTGGTGATCACCAGGTCGGCGCGGTCGATCGCCTTGTCGACGGTCGCCACCTCGAACCCGTCCATCAGCGCCTGCAGCGCGCAGATCGGGTCCACCTCGGCGACGATCACCCGGGCCCCCTGCCCGCTCAGCGACTCGGCGGCACCCTTGCCGACGTCGCCGTAACCGGCGACCAGCGCGACCTTGCCGCCGATCAGCACGTCGGTGCCGCGGTTGATGCCGTCGATCAGCGAGTGCCGGATGCCGTACTTGTTGTCGAACTTGCTCTTGGTGACCGAGTCGTTGACGTTGATCGCCGGGAACAGCAGTTCCCCGGCCGCGGCCAGCTGGTAGAGCCGGTTGACGCCGGTGGTGGTCTCTTCGGTGACGCCGATGATCGACGGCGCGGTCCGGGTCCAGTACTGGTTGTCGGACTCGAGGGAGGCCCGCAGCAGGTCGAGGATGACGGCGTACTCCTCGGAGTACTCCGGGTCGTCCTCGTTGATCGACGGCACGACGCCGGTCTGTTCGTAGGCGACGCCCTTGTGCACCAGCAGGGTCGCGTCACCACCGTCGTCGAGGATCATGTTCGGGCCGGCGCCGTCCGGCCAGCGCAGCATCTGGTCGGTGCACCACCAGTACTCGGGCAGCGTCTCGCCCTTCCAGGCGAACACCGGGGTGCCCTTCGGCTCGTCCACGGTTCCGTACTTGCCCACGACCACGGCCGCGGCCGCGTGATCCTGGGTGGAGAAGATGTTGCAGGACGCCCAACGCACGTCGGCGCCGAGCTCGACCAGCGTCTCGATCAGCACGGCGGTCTGCACCGTCATGTGCAGCGACCCGGAAATCCGGGCCCCGGCCAGCGGCCGGACCTCGGCGTACTCGCGACGCAGCGCCATCAGGCCGGGCATCTCGTGCTCGGCCAGGCTGATCTCCTTGCGGCCGAAGTCGGCCAGGGCCAGCGACGCGACCTTCCAGTCGAGGTCGCCCGACCGGTCGACGGTCAGCTCGGTGGCCAATGTGGTCTGGGACAAGGCTGTGCTCCTTCGCGGGGCTCGGTTGTGCCGCCGTGCCGATCACGGCGCGCATGGCCGGACTCGGGTCTGCCCCTGCACCGGACGCCCCACCAGGGCGTGCATGTCACCGGACAGGATAGCCGGGCCGGTCCCTCGTCGGAGCGAGCACACGTGAGGACCGCTCCGGCCGCGACCGCGACAATGGGCGGGTGACTGCTTCGCCGCCGAACGGCCCGATGCCCTCCGACCCCCCGCCGCCCGACTCGCCCGGACCGGCGAACCCGACGACGAACACCCCCGGATCGACTCCCGAGGCGCTGATCGCGTCGGCCCTCGGACCGATGCACGGACCCCGCCGGGACGTCCCGTCCCGGCGCCGGAACGCGGACTTCACTTCGGCGGTCTACGGATCGGTGGTGGCCGGCACCGTGGTGGTCAGCGCCGGTCCGGTGCCGCCGATCGCCCTCGCGGTGCTGCTGGTGGTCAGCGGCATCGTCTTCTGGCTCGCCCACGTGTACGCGCTGACCGTCGCGAACGTGCACGGAGGGTGGGAGTTCGGCGCCATCCGCAAGGGCCTGCGCAAGGAATGGCCGGTCGCGTTCGCGGCGATCCCACCCGCTCTCGCGGCGCTGACCGCCGCGTTCTTCCCCGACATCTCACCGACCGACGGCGCCTGGATCGCGCTGGTGGTGGCGATCGTCGAGCAGCAGGTGTGGGGCTACGCCGCGGTCCGCCGGTCGAACATGACCGGCCTGGCGATGGTGCGAGTGATCACCCTCAACGTCGTCATCGGCCTGGTCGTGGTGGGACTGAAATTCGCGGTCGGCCACTGATGGTGCGCCGTTGTCAGTGCCCGTCGTGGGCGGGCGCCAACCCCTCCATCAGGTAACTGTCGAACACGTCCTGCATACGTCCGTAGGGCCGGGTGCCGGTCGGGTCGAGCGGATCGCGGGACGCGTCCTGACGGATCACCCGCTCCCTGATCAGGTTGCGCAGAGCCAACTCGACCATCGACGGCACCGAGGTTCCGTCCGCGGCCGCGGCACGGCGCACCGCGTCCAGCAGTTCCTCGGGTATCTCGATCGTCGTCATCACGGCCGCGATGGTACGCGAAACCGTTGCCGCACAACGCTATTTTCGCTGTGTGAGCATGCTCAGTCGTCGTCGGGCACCTGGCGGCGGCGGGTGGTGAACAGCCCGTAGAGCAGGCCGAGACCGGTACCGACCACCGGGAGCAGCACGATCAGGCCGAGCACGATGCCGCCGGCGACCCCCACCAACAGCCCGGCGATCGTCCAGATGAGGATCGCCGGCCACCTCGGTTCCCGCCAGTTGGGGTCGTTGCGCACGCCACCACGGTAGCGGCGCCGGTCGGCCGGATCAGCCGGCAGCGGGCGTGTCGGCCGAGCCGGCCAGGCGGGCCGTCGGGCGCCTCGGTTCGCGGGCGGCCGGCGAGACGATGCCGGCGATGGCGACCAGGCCCAGCACGATCAGCAGCGCGTTGAGCAGGCCGACGTGTTCGCCGACGAACCCGACCAGCGGCGGCCCGACCAGGAATGCCAGGTAGCCGATGGTGGCCACGGCACTGACCCGGGCGGCCGCGGTCTTCGGGTCGTCGGCGGCCGCCGACATGCCGACCGGGAAGCCCAGCGCGGAGCCCAGACCCCAGGCGACCACACCGACCGCGGCGAGCCAGGCACTTGGCGCGAAGATCATCGTCACCAGACCGGTCGCGGCGAACAGGGCGGAGACCCGGAGGACCGGAACCCGGCCGAACCGGTCGAGCAGCACGACGCCGCCGACCCGGCCGACGGTCATCGCGGTGACGAAGATGCCGAACACCAGCGCACCGGTGGCGTTGTCGACGCCGTGACCGTCGACCATGGCCAGGGCGAGCCAGTCGTTCGCCGACCCCTCGGCGAACGCCATGCCCAGCACGATCAGCCCGATCAGCAGGGTGCGCCGGTCGCGCCAGACGGCGAGCCGGCTGCGCCAGTCGCCCTTGGCCTGCGCCTCCTGTGCCTCCTCGGCGGCGTTCAGAGCGGGGTCGGGTTGCAGGAAACGAACCGCGACGAGCACGGCGACCACCATCACGGCGGCGACCACCGACAGATGCGCGACCACGGGCACGCC
>JBDHZW010000395.1:0-4463 GCA_039812105.1 Nakamurella sp. | reverse complement strand
GCGCCGCGGCCGCCGGTCCGGGCATCGCCAACCGCTCGAATTCGGCCAGTGCGGTGCCGGCCAGGTCGCCGCCGGCCGGTGAGTCCGGGTCGTCATCGGTCAGGCAGCGGGCCCAGCCCAGTTGGGCCATGGCCACGAAAGGTCGCGCGCCCAGCCGCGTGTCGATCTCGATCGCCCGCCGGAAATGGTCGACGGCGGCTTGCGGACGCCCGGCGCAGCGGGCCATCTCGCCCAGCGGCCAGTCGACCGAACCCAGCGAGTAGGGCGTCCCGCCGCCGTCGCCCAGGCACCAGTGGGCCGTGGGTGCGAGCGCCCGGTAGCACCGGGCGGCCAGATCGCCGTCGTCCAGATCGACGGCGACCATGCCGAGCGAACCGAGCGAGCCCGACCATCGCGGACCTTTGGGCATGCGGTCGGGAAGGTCGTGCAGCGGTGCGATCGCCGCCGCGGCTGCGTCCCGGCGGCCCTGGGCGAGGTAGATCTGTGCCTTGCTGACGGTGATCAGCGGCATGGCCGGCGCCCGATCCATCAGCGCGAGGGCCGACCCGAGGACGTCGTCGGGCTCGCCGCGCAGCAGCGCCACCTGCGCCCGTAGAGCGAAATACATGCCCAGCATGGAGATGTCCCCGACCTGCTCGGCCAGCCGGCGTCCCCGGTCGGCCTGCTCGAGTGATGCCGCGAAATCCCCGACCAGGGCCAGCCGCAGCGCCTGCATCCGGGCCACGTGCCAGCGCGCGACCGGGGAGCCGGTCCGGTGGGCCAGCGCCTCGATGTCCTGAACGAGCGTGTCCCAGCGGCTCATGTCGCCTTCCTGCAGGGCGATGTCGGAGAGCCACAGCAGTCCCCAGACCCGACCCATGGAACCGTGGGGGGCCAGTTCGAGTGTGCGCCGGGCCAGCGCGGTGCGTTCGGCGATCGCCTGCGGGTAGCTCAGCACGAAGTGTCGCGCCGCGATGGTGTCGAGCTCGGCGTGCGGGTCGCCCGTGCGGCGGGCCATGGCCAGGGCCCGGGCGGACAGCACCTCGGCCGACGAGTCGACCGCTTCGTCCGCCGCGGCGACCGCGAGCAGTCCGAGAAGCCTGGCCCGCCAGGGGGAATCACCCGCCGGAAGGCGGTCCAGGGCGCGCCGGCAGAGCCCGTCGCGGACCCGCGAGACGTCCAGGGAGCCCACCCCCTGCGGGACCAGGGCGGCCTGGGCCATCAGCTCCGGGCAGTCGCACCGGTCGGCCAGGTCCATCGCGTCGGTGCAGGAGGCGAGCGCGTCCGGCAGCAGGCCGGCCGCCCATTGGTAGCGGGCCAGGTCCAGGGTGCGCTGCGCCAGGTCGGCGATCGGATCGTCGAGCTCGCGGCTGTGCCGCAGGCTCATCCGGGCGAAGCCGACGGCCCGGTCGAGAGCCGTGTCGCTGGCCGCCAGCGCCGCCGCCCGGGCCGCCCGGTCGCGGCAGCGCTGCGCGCCGGGCCGGCCGGGAACCTGGTTCCAGTGGCCCGCGCTCGGGCCGACCAGCGCGTCGTCGGCGATCTGGTCCATGGCGGTGGCGATGCCTTCGTGGGCGACGATGCGCTCGTCGGCGGACATCTCGGCCAGCACGGCATCCCGGACGATGGCGTGCCGGAAGGCCAGACCGGTGGCCCCGAAATGCAGCAGCCCCACCCGGACCGCGTCGGCCAGCTGCGCACTGACCGACTCGGTGGGCACGCCGAGCGCGGCGGCCAGCAACATCGGGGACAGCCGCTCGGCCAGCACGGCCGCGGTGGCCACCGTCCGGCGGTGGCCCTCGGGCAACGAGCGCAGCGGGGTCAACAGGATCGTCCGCAGCCCCGCCCGGTCCAGCACCAGCCGGTCCACGGTGGGCTGGGCGGAACCCGGCGGCCGCTGCTGCGCGGTGATCGCGGCGAGATAGAAGGGGTTGCCCGCGGTCCGCTCGGCCAGCTCGGGGGCCGCCTCGAGCCAGCCGTGGGGATCGCCGGTGGCCGCCAGCCAGTCCCGCACCGCCGGCTCCGGCAGGCCGCGCAGCGGGATCGACACGGCCGCTGGGCTGCGGGTCAACTCGGCCCACGCGCCGGCGAACGGGGTGTCCTCGGTGTCCCGAGCGGTGACCAGGACGAGCAGCCGGGCCGCGGCGAGCTCCTGGGCCAGGTGCTTGAGCACCGCCACGGTGGTCGCGTCCGCCCACTGCAGGTCCTCGAGCAGGACGGCCAGCCCGGTGGGCCCGGCCGCCGCGGTCACGGCGTCGGCGATCGCTTCGCTGAGCCGGAAGCGGGCTCCGGCATCCGGAAGGGCAGCGGGGACCGCGTCCGGGGTTGCGTGGCCCCCGGCCGTGGTCGTCAGGGCGTGGGCCACCTCGGGCAGATCGCGGCCGACGCGTCGCCATGGCCACAGGGCGGGAGCACCGGGATCGTCCACCGCGAAGCCGCGGGCGACCCGGCAGCCGTCCGCAGCGGCGTCCTCCAAGGCCCGCTGGGCCAGTGCACTCTTGCCGATCCCTGCCTCGCCGGTGATCAGTACCAGGCGACCCGAACCACCCAGCACCGCCGCCCGCGCCGCGGTCAGGGCGGCGAGGTCGGACGTCCGGCCGAACAGGGCGACCATCGCCTCAGTATGGGCCGCACGCTGATGCCGCGGTCGCTCAGTGGCGGGTCAGCGCCCCGATTCAGTGGGCGATCTCAGTGGCGGCACTGAGGTCGGGAGGGACCCCGCGGCGCGACCGTGAGGCGGTCATATTCCGCTCACCCCCGGGAGTCGCCATGTACGCCCAGCTCACCCTGTTCGACGGCCCGCGCTCGCCCGAACTGGTCGCCGCCGCCGAACGCGCCGGCACCGAGCGCATCGACCCGCTGTTGGAGGCCGATCCCGAGCTGCGCGCCGACCTGGTCGCCCGCTACGTCCTCACCCAGCCCGACGGTGGCTCCGCGGTCGTGGTCATCTCCCGGTCCGAGGCCAGCCTGGACAAGGCGATCCGGTTGATCACCACCTCGGAACTGCTGCCCGGTGAGGACCCGGCCCTGCTGCCCGGACCGTCCCGGGTCGAGCGCTACCGGGTCACCGATGTCCGGCCCGGGGCCGGTGCCCGATGACCGCGCCGGCGCGGGCGGTCACGCCGAGCGCGGCGTTGGTCGGATGGTGGGCCGTCGATCCGGCCGGCAGCACCGCGCGGTTCCGGGTCCGCGACAAGCTGGTCGCGACGGCTCGGGGCACGATCGCCATCGCGGCCGGGACGATCCGGATCGGTGCCGCCGGTGATGTCGTCACCGCCCGGGTGGAGCTGACGACCGCGTCGATCGACACCGGGAACCGGCACCGGGACCGGGATCTGCGCACCGCGCGGTTCCTGTCCGCGGATCGGCACCCGACGATCGTGGTGCAGGCGGCTCCGGCGCCGGCCGGGTCCAACGGGTGGACGGGGCCCGCCCAGCTGCACGCCCGGGGGACCTCGGTGCCGGTGGACCTGACGGTCACGCTGACGGCGGTGGACGAGGGGTCGGCCGCCGCCCGCGTCACCGGCCGGCTGGACCGGTCGGGCCTGGGTATCAAGGTGCCCGGTTTCATCATCGCCCGGGTCATCGACCTGGAGGTGGACATCCGGGTGCACCGGCTCGCTCGCACCCCCGCAGCCTGACCCGAAGTGGCCGGCCGCCGGCCGGATCCGGGTGGGATCCGAACCCGGTTGAATTTCCAGAAGATCCGACCAATCCACGGAGCGTGGGGTAGCGAACCTCCGGCGTGACCACCAGTGAGCAGGTTCCCCCGACGGGGATGAGCGGCGCCGCCGAGGCGTCGTGGCGGGCCGGGCGGCTCGGCTCGGCCCTCGGCGGGATCGTCGCGGTCGGTCTGACCCTGGGGGTGGCCGAACTGCTCAGCGCGCTGGGCCGCTGGACCGGCCTGCTCGGGGCGTCGTCCTCACCGTTCGTCGCCCTGGGCCAGACCTTCATCCAGTTCACGCCGGAATGGCTCAAGGAACTGGCGATCCGGACCTTCGGCGAATACGACAAGGTGGCGCTCACCGCCGGGATGGCGTTGACCCTCCTGGTCGTGGCGGTCGGTATCGGATTGCTGAACCGTCGCAGCCCGCGGCTGGCGCTGGCCGTCACGGCGGTGCTGGTGGTGGTGGCCGGCGCGGCCGTGGTGAGCCGGCCCGGGGCCGACCTGCTCGATCTGCTCCCGCTGCTCGCCGGTGCGCTGGCCGGGGCCGCCTTCCTCATCCTGCTGGCCCGCCGCTCGCTGGTCCGTGACCCCGATCCGGACGGATCACCGCCGCCGGGAACGGACCGGCGCGGGTTCTTCCGGCTGGTCGGGATCGGGGCGGTGATCGGAGTGGCCGCCGGCTCGCTGGCCCGCCTGGTACCCAGCGCCGCCGAGGTCGCCGACAGCCGGCGCCGGATCAGCCTGCCCACCCCGGCCGACGACCAGAACATCGACGTCGACGCGCTGACCCTGGACGTGGCCGGGTTGACCCCGTTCGTCA
>JBDHZW010000394.1:0-4530 GCA_039812105.1 Nakamurella sp. | reverse complement strand
GCGGCCGCCGACCGGGCCGCTGCCGCCGAGGACGATGCGGCCGCGGCCGAGGACGATGCGGCGGCCGAGGACGACGACGCGGCCAGCGCCGCCGCGGCCGACTCCGCGGCCCGGCGTTCCTCCGCCGACTGGCCGCACGCGGTCAGCGTCACGACGGCGAGCAGGACCGCCCCGGCCGCGGCGGCCGGGGCGAGGATTCGTTGCCTCACCCGCGCTTGACCGCCGCGAGCAGTCCGTCGCCGAGCGGAACGAGCACCGAGGTCAGCATCTCGTCGTCGCGGACCAGGCGGCCGGCGTCCCGGACGGCCACCGTGTCGGCGTCCCGCTGGGTGGGGTCGGCCACCTTGTCGCCGGCCAGCGCGCCGTCGACGACCAGGATCCCGCCCGGCCGGAGCAGGCGCAGCGCCTCGCCGACGTACTGCGGGTACTCGGTGCGGGCGCCGTCGACGAAGACCAGGTCGTAGGCGCCGTCGGTGAGCCGGGGCAGTACGTCCAGCGCCCGGCCGTTGATCAACCGGGTGCGGGTGGGGGCGATCCCGGCCTCGACGAACGCCTTCTTCGCGGCCCGCTGGTACTCGGCCTCGACGTCGATGGTGGTCAGGATGCCGTCCGGGGCCATGCCGGCCAGCAGGTGCAGCCCGGAAACCCCGGTCCCGGTGCCGATCTCCACCACCGATCGGGCCGAGACGGCAGCGGCCAGGAAGGTCAGCGCGGCGGCGGTGCCGGACCCGGTCGGGGCCGAGCCCAGATCGGCCGCCCGTGACCGCGCCGCCAGCACGACGTCGGACTCGGGTACGAAGAATTCGGCGTAGGACCGGCTGGTGGTCACCGGGAACCTCCTGAACAGATCTGCAACATGACGGGCACCCGACGGACGCGACCGCCCGGCCGCGATGGGCGACGGGTCGGCCGGCCGGGGGCCGGTATGGCGCCGACGGGCCGTACTCCCGGCCGAACCTACCGGCTCGCGTCCCCGAGCCGGCACAGGCGCACCGTCGGCGCCGGCCGGCCCGAGGGGCCGAAGGCGCCCCGGGGGGTGCGGCGCCGGACCCGGGATCGCCCTCCGTCGACGGCCGAATCCGCCTCGAGATCGGCGGGGAGCCCGGATCCCCGCCCCGGCCCGGGCGACCCGAGATCCGTCCGGCAGCCCGCTCACATCCCGCTCACACCTGGGCCGGGAAGAATGCTCGGACGCCGGAGGTTGAACCCGGCACACGATCCGGAGGTGGTTTTTCTGTCCAGCGTTCCCGTCACGACCGGCCCCGTGTGGACCCCGCCGGCCTGGGACGAGATCGTCCGCGACCACGGCGACCGGGTCTACCGGCTGGCCTACCGCCTGTCCGGCAACGCCCACGACGCCGAGGACATCACCCAGGAGACCTTCATCCGGGTGTTCCGGTCCCTGGACGGCTTCCAGCCCGGTTCGTTCGAGGGGTGGCTGCACCGGATCACCACCAACGTCTTCCTGGACCTCGTCCGCCGGCGGCAGCGGATCCGGATGGAGTCTCTGCCGGAGGAGACGGATCGGATCGCCGGTCGTGAACCCTCCCCGGAGCAGGCGTTCCACGACGCCCATCTGGACCCCGACCTGCAGGCCGCCCTCGACGACCTGCTTCCCGAGTTCCGCGCCGCGGTGGTGCTCTGCGACGTCGAGGGACTGACCTACGAGGAGATCGGTGCCACCCTGGGGGTCAAGCTGGGTACGGTTCGTTCGCGGATCCACCGTGGTCGGCTGGCCCTGCGGGCCGGCCTGGAGCGACGGCGTGCGCTGCGTGGTGAAACGACGACCGGTCCCGGCGGACGCGACGGCGTAGAGGCGGTGGGATGAGCGAGGCTTGCCGAGCGAATCATCGGTACAGCTCCCGGCGACTCGGGTGTCGCCGAGCCTGCGAGGCGACCCTGGAGGTGGCGGGATGAGCATGGGTCCGATCGATCACCTGACGCTGGACGCCGTGGTCGCCTACGCCGACGGCGAGATGTCCATGGTGTCCTACCAGCGCGCGGCCGCCCACGTGGCCCGGTGCCCGCAATGCGAGGGCGAGGTCCGGGCCCAGACGGTCGCCCGCTCCTGGTTGCGCTCGGCGCAGGCGCCGGCGATGCCGACCAGCCTGCTGGATTCGCTGCGTTCCATCCCGGTCGCGCTGCCGGCCGCCGATTCCGACGGCCACCGCGGCGGACCGGACCGGCCCAGGACCGCCGAGTTCGGCCGGCCGGCCACGCCGCACCAGCGCAATCCGCACCGCGGCCGGCGGTTCCGGTTCCTGGGGGCGAGTGCCCTGGTGGCCGGCCTGACCGTGGGCGCCCTGGTCGGGGCCGAGGCGGCCACCGAACCGGACAGCCGCCCGGACACTCCGCAGGTCGCGCACGTGAGCCCGCTCGGCGGGCCACAGGTGGTGACCGCCGGGTGGGGTAACCCCTAGCGGTGCCCGACCAGCACAATCGACCGGTGCCGAACGGATCACCACCCACCGGGCTGCCGACCACTGGATCGCCGACCAATGGATCGCCGGGCCCGGGCGCGGCGCCGTCGTCCACGATCCGCCGGACGACCGGTGCGCCGACGCCGGCCCGGGTCCCACCCCTGGATCCCGCACTGGCCGGCGCCTACGCGCGGCCGGGCGGCGTGCACGGATCCTTCGGCCCGCGGCCCGGCCGTGGACCTGTCCCGGTGGGCGCGCCGCCGGTTCCGGAGTACCTGGCCGATGCCTTCGGGCCCGGCCCCGGTGAATCCTCGATCGGGCGCCCGCCGCCGGAGCCGGCGGCGGCACCCGAGCCGGCGGACGGCGACCCCTGGCGGGATCCGGCCTCGGGCGCCCGGTTGGGCGCCCCCGCGCTGCCGACCGAGCCCGAGCCGGTGCCGGAGGCCGGGCCGGCCGAGCGGTTCACCCTGCGGCAGGCGTTGTTCGAGCGCCGGCTGCGCCCGTCCGCGATCATCGGCGTGCTGGTCACCGCCCTGGTCATCGGTGCGGTCGGCGCGGCCATCGGAGTGTTCGCGGCCGGCCGGCTGCCCGCCCCGACCACCGACCCCTCCTTCGAGCTCGCCCCCGTGTCGCCGGGGGTCACCCGGGAACCGGGATCGGTCGCGGACATCGCGGCCAAGGTGCTGCCGTCCGTGGTGTCGCTGGAGGTCCGCACCGGTGACGTGGGGGAGACCGGCTCCGGGGTCGTCATCGACGGCAGCGGCTACATCCTGACCAACAACCACGTGGTGTCCACGGCCGCCACGGACCCGTCGGCCACCCTGACCGTCATCTTCGACGACGGGCAGCAGAGCCGGGTGCCGGCGACGATCGTCGGCCGCGACCCGCTCACCGACCTGGCCGTGATCAAGGTCGACGTGGACAACGCCACCGTCGCGCAGATCGGCGATTCGGATGCGTTGGCGGTGGGCGACCCGGTGATCGCCATCGGCTCGCCGCTGGGCCTGGCCGGCACCGTCACCACCGGCATCGTCTCGGCCAAGAACCGTCCGGTCCGGCTGCAGGGTGGCGGGTCGGACACCGACGCGGTCATCGACGCGATCCAGACCGACGCCGCGGTCAACCCGGGCAACTCCGGCGGCCCGCTGGTCGACGCGACCGGCGCCGTCGTCGGGATCAACTCGGCGATCCGCACCCTCGGCGGCGACACCAGCGGTTCCATCGGACTGGGCTTCGCCATCCCGATCACCACCGCCAAGGACGTGGCCGAGCAGATCATCCGCTCCGGAACCGTCGCGCACTCGACGATCGGGGTGAACGCCCGGTCGGCCACCGACGGCGTCACCGACGGCGCCCAGGTGCAGAACGTCCAGGCGGGCGGGCCGGCCGCGGCCGCCGGGATCGCCGAGGGCGACGTGATCACCAAGGTCGGCGACCGGCAGGTCGGCAACGCCGACGAGCTGATCGTCGCCGTCCGGGCCAATCCGGTCGGGGCGACCGTGCCGGTGGTGCTGCTCCGGGACGGCCGGGAGATGACGGTCCAGGTCACCCTCGGGTCGGAATGACACCGAGCGGGCAGCGGGCCGGGATCGGACGCTGGATATCCTGACCGCGCGGGCGTGAGCAGAGGGAGGCGGCATGTTCGGCCTCTCCTGGGGTCAGATCACCATCATCGTGCTCGTCGGCGTCTTCGTCCTGGGCCCCGAACGCATCCCCACCGCCGTCCGCTGGGTGACCGAGAGCCTGCGCAAGCTGCGCACCATGGCCGCCGGCGCGCAGGCTCAGCTGAACCGGGAGATCGGGCCGGAGCTGGACGAGCTGCGCCGGCAGATCGCCGACCTGCAATCGCTGAAGGAACTGCAGGAGCTGCGCGACCTGCGCGACCTGCACCCCAAACGGCTGATCGGCAACACCCTGCTGGGTGAGGAGTTCGCCGCCGGTGGGATCAACGGGTTCCTGGGGCTGGACAAGGTCACCGGCGCGACGAGCGGCCCGCACGGAACCGTGAAACCGGTCAGCACGGTGCCGCAGCCGGCGGAGCCGCCCGCGGCCGCTCGGTCCGCGACGGTGCTCTCGGCGACCGCGCCGGCAGCCGGGCCGGCGGGCGGGG
>JBDHZW010000393.1:0-4556 GCA_039812105.1 Nakamurella sp. | reverse complement strand
TTGCCCTTGGTGCTGCTGGAGCCGGCGGTCTTGGTGACCACCTCGTCGACCAGGGCCGGGTCCAACCCGCCGGCGGCCAGCCCGGCGATGCCGAGCAGCCGGACGGTCTGCGCGATCCATTCGACGCCGTCCTCGACCGTCGCGTCGTCCCGGCCGGTGAGCAGCGCCGCGGCCCGGCGGTAGGCGGCCAGCGCCGGATCGTCCGGCTCCCGCTCCCGCAGGGCGGCGACGTTGGCCTGGGTGACGGGGGCGAGCAGGGCGGCGCAGATCGCGCCGTGCGGCACCGGCACCAGGCCGCCGATGACACCGGCGAACCCGTGAACGGCGCCGAGTTTCGCGTTGGCCAGGGACATCCCGCCGAGCAGGCTGCACAGCGCCATATCGGTGCGGGCGGCCACGTCGGAGCCGTCGGCGTGGGCGGCCCGCAGCCCGGCGGCCGCGTGCCGCAGCCCGTCCGCGGCCAGCGCGTCGGTGATCGGCGTGCGGTTGCGGGAGACCAGCGGTTCCAGGCACTGGGTCAGCGCGTCCAGCCCGCTGGCCGCGGTGACGGCCGGCGGGCAGTCGACGGTGAGCAGCGGGTCGACCAGGGCCAGCCCGGGCAGCATCGAGCGGGCCCGCACGCTGGCCTTGCGGCCGTGCTCGGGCGAGGCCAGCACCGCGTTCATGGTCACCTCGGCTCCGGTGCCCGCGGTGGTCGGCACGGCGGCGAACGGTGCCGAGGGTTCGGCGATCGGCCGGCCGCGGCCGATCACCTCCAGGTAGTCCAGCGGGTCGCCGCCGTTGCCCAGCAGCATGGCCACCGCCTTGCCCAGGTCGATGACGCTGCCGCCGCCGACCGAGACGACCGCCTGCGCCCCATGTTCTCGGGCCGCGGCAACCGCATCCCGGGCGGCGTCCACGGTCGGCTCACCGGTGACGGTGACCACCGCGACGTCCATCGGCAGGGCCGCGATCAGCTCGCCGTGCCGATCCGGGTTCGAGCCGGTGAGCACGACCGCCCGCTGCCCCCAGCCGCCGACCATCGCCGGCAATTCGGTGGCCCGACCGGCCCCGAAGACGACCCGGGCGGCGGTGGCGAACTCGAACGGCGCCGTCATCCCTTCGAGGTCCAGTCGGCCTCGGCCACCGGGAACACCGCTGCGTACTTGGTGGACGACCGGGGCCGGGCCATCATCTCGGCGACGGCGTCCCGCCAGGTGGCGTAGTGCTCGGTCGCCTTGTGCGCCGCCGCGGCATCGGCGTCCCGGTAGATCTCGATCAGCACGACGTGTCCGGGATCGGCCCGGTCCTGGATCGCGTCGAACCGGATGACGCCGGGTTCCTCGATCGACGCGGTGGCGTTCTCGATGGTGGCGCGCAGGAACTCGTCGACCCGGCCCGGGTCGACGGCGATGTCGACGTGAACGATCAGCATGCCGCCCATCCTGGCCCCGACCGGCCGGCCCGGCAGCCCGGGGCGGCGCGGGCCGCCGGCCACCCGGCCATCCCCCGGTCTCCGGGGTTTGGCCGTCCGGCCGCCGAGTCGCATGGTGGGATCAGGTCGTGTCCTCCGCCGCGGTCAGCCTGATCATCCTGGTCGGGTGCATCGTCCTGTTCGTCTGGAACCGGCTGCCGGTCGGCGTGGTCGCGATCCTCACCGGGCTGGCGCTCTATTTCACCGGTGTGCTCGACGCGACCCAAGTGGTCGCCGGGTTCGGCGACCCGGTCGTCACCTTCATCGCCACCCTGTTCGTGGTCAGCGAGGGCCTGGAGTCGTCCGGGGTCACCACCTGGGCCGGCCAGGTGATCGTCGGCGGGGCGGGCAGCAAGCCCAAACGGCTGCTGGCCGCGATCATGCTGCTGGCCGGCGGGCTGTCCGCGGCGATCACCCCGAACGGGGCGGCCGCGGCCGCGGTGCCGGTGACCGTGTCGGTGGCCCGACGGGCCCGCACCTCGCCGTCGAAGATGCTCATCCCGATGGCCTTCGCGGCCAGTGCCGGGGCGTTGCTCACGCTGTCCGGCAGCCCGGTCAACGTGATCGTGTCGGAGGGTTCGCTGAGCGTCGGCGGCCCCGGCTTCGGGTTCTTCGAGTTCGCCATCGTCGGCCTGCCGCTGCTCCTCGGCACCACCGCGATCGCGCTGCTGCTGGCCGACCGGCTGCTGCCGGACCGGACGTCCAGCCAGCTGCCGGACGACTTCGGCAGCTACGCGGCCACCGTCGCCGAGCACTACGACCTGGATCGGACGGTCTTCCGGGTGCGGGTGCAGGCCGCGTCCCGGATCGTCGGCACCGAGGTCGGGGACCTGGTTCTGGACGACTACCCGGCGCTGCGGCTGGTCGGGGTGCAGGACACGGCCGGCACCGCGGTGGACGACGACCACCGGCTGGCCGACGGCGACCGGATCGTGCTGTCCGGCGACGAGGCGCAGGTCGGCACCTTCGCCACCGCGGCCGGCCTGACGATCACCGGAACGTCGCTGGCCACCCGGCAGGGCTCGTCGTTCCTGTCCCGCACCACCGGCATCGCCGAGGTGATCGTCCCGCCGCGGTCGCGGCTGATCGGTCAGACGCTGTTCCCGGGGATGGTGCGGCAGGGTCAGCTGGTGGTGCTGGCCATCCAGCGGGTCGGCAAGGACGTCGGGCTCAAGCAGGTGACGGTGGCCGAGGGCGACGCCATCCTGTACTACGGGCGGTGGCGGGCGATCGACGCGCTGGCGGCCGGCCGGGACGTGCTGGTGGTCAACTCGCCGGAAACGGTGCGCCGGCAGACCGTTCCGCTCGGCCGGAAGGCGCCGCAGGCGATCGCGGTGCTCATCGGCATGGTGGTGCTGCTGGCCACCGGGCTGGTGCCGCCGGCCATCGCCGGGTTGATGGCGGCCGCCGCGATGATCCTGCTGAAGGTGGTGGAACCGCAGCAGGCCTACCGGGCGATCTCCTGGCAGACGGTCGTGCTGATCGGCGGGCTGATCCCGCTGTCGACGGCGATCCAGACCAGCGGCGCCGCCGACATCCTCGCCTCGGCGCTGGTCAACGCGGTCGGCGGCGCGGGGCCGTATGTGCTGATGCTGGCGTTGTTCGCGCTGACCGCCGCGCTCGGCCAGGTGATCAGCAACGCGGCGACCGTGCTGATCGTCATGCCCATCGCCATGTCGGCGGCGGCCGAGACCGGGGTGTCGCCGCAGGCGATCCTGATGATGGTCGCGGTGGCCGGCGCCGCGTCGCTGCTCACCCCGATCGCCACGCCGGCCAACATGATCGTGATGGCGCCCGGCGGGTACCGGTTCGGCGACTACTGGAGGCTGGGGGCGGTGACGATGGTGTTCTGGCTGATCGTCGGGGTGCTGTTCGTGCCGCTGGTCTGGCCGCTGCATCCATGATCTGGTTCTTCCACGTGGACCTGGACCAGTTCCAGGTGTCGGTGGAGCTGCTGCGCCGGCCCGAATTGCGGGGTCGGCCGGTGATCGTCGGCGGCGACGGCGACCCGACCAAGGCCCGGCAGGTGGTCACCTGCGCGTCGTACGAGGCGCGTTCGCTCGGGGTCCGGGCCGGCCTGCCGATGCGGGCGGCGCTGCGCAAGGCGCCCGACGCGGTGTACCTGCCGCTGGACATGCCCGCCTACGAGGCGGTGTCGGAGCAGGTGATGGGTGTCCTGCGCGGCACCGGTCGGCCGGTGGAGGTGTGGGGGTGGGACGAGGCGTTCCTGTCCGCGCCCGTCGACGATCCTTCGGCGCTGGCGTTGTCGGTCCAGACGCTGGTGCGGGAGGCGACCGGGCTGCCCTGCTCGATCGGCATCGGCGACAACAAGCTGCGGGCCAAGGTCGCCACCGGCTTCGGCAAGCCGGCCGGGATCTACCGGCTCACCCGCTCGAACTGGATGGAGGTGATGGGTGACCGCCCGGTGCGGGCGCTGTGGGGGGTGGGGGCGCGCGGGGCCGCCCGGTTCGCCGAGCACGGCATCGCGACGGTCGCCGACCTGGCTTCAGCCGACGTCGACGAGCTGGCAGGGTGGTGGGGTCCGACCATCGGGCCGCGGTACCGGGCGCTGGCCCGCGGCGAGGGCGAGACCACCATCCGCACGGCGCCCCGGGTGCCCGTGTCCCGCAGCCACCAGACCACCTACCCCGACGACCTGGTGTCACGTGCGGACGTGGAACGGGAGCTGCGCGTGCTGGCGCAGCGGGTGGTCGCCGATGTCGTCGCCGAGGGGCGGACGATCAGCAAGGTCGCGGTGATCGTCCGGAACTCCTCGTTCTTCACCGAGAGCCACCTCCGCACCCTGCCGGTGCCGACCACGTCCGTCGAGCCGGTGGCCGACGCGGCGGTGGCACTGCTGGACAAATTCGAACTGCGCCGGCCGGTGCGGCTGCTCGGGGTGCGGGTGGACCTGGGGCCGGTGCCCGGCTGATCGTGCCCGCCGCGGGCCTCGGCGGTGCGGGGCGTGGGGTGGGAGGCTGGTCGGCCGGGCGGGTGCGCCGGGTGCGCTTTGTGCGCTGGGTGGCCCGGGTGCGCTGGGTGGCCTGGGTGCGCTGGGTGGCCTGGGTGCGCTGATCGTAGTCTCCTATCCGCGCCCGATATG
>JBDHZW010000392.1:0-4582 GCA_039812105.1 Nakamurella sp. | reverse complement strand
GTGTCGATGGTTCACTCGGCAGGCCTCGCTCCGTGTCGATGGTTCACTCGGCAAGCCTCGCTCACGGCACGATGGAGATCATCTTGCCCGGCACCACGACCACCTTGCGGGGCGCGGCTCCGGCCAGCAGCTCGACGATCCGCGGTTCGGCCAGCGCCGCCGCCTCGATATCGGACGTCGCGGCAGTGACGTCGACAGTGATCCGTCCGCGGACCTTGCCCTTGACCTGGATCGGGTACTCGACCTGCTCGGCGACCAGCAGCGCCGGATCGGCCTGCGGGAAGGGCCCGTGCGCCAACGACTCCGGATGACCCAACCGCGCCCACATCTCCTCGGCGATGTGCGGGGCCAGCGGAGCGGTCATCAGCACCAGCCCTTCGGCCACCGACCGGGGCACCGCGGTGCCGGCCTTCGTCAGATGGTTCGTCAGCACGATCAGCTTGGCGATCGCGGTGTTGTAGCCCATCGTGGCGTAGTCGGCGCGAACCCCGTCGATCGTCCGGTGCAGCAGCCGCAGGGTCTCGACGTCCGGGTCACTCTCGGCGACGACGGTCGACCCGTCGTTTTCATCGACGACCAGCCGCCACAGCCGCTGCAGGTATCGCTGGGATCCGACGACGTCCCGGGTCTGCCAGGGCCGGGACATGTCCATCGGGCCCATGCCCATCTCGTACATGCGGAAGGTGTCGGCGCCGAACCGTTCGCACATCTCGTCCGGGGTGACCACGTTGTTCAGGGACTTGCCCATCTTCCCGTACTCACGGTTGACCGGCCGGCCCTCGAACTCGAACCGCTCCGGGCCGGTCTCGACCACCTCGTCCGCGGGCACGTACAGCCCCCGCTCGTCGGTGTAGGCGTAGGCCTGGATGTAGCCCTGGTTGAACAGCTTTCGGTACGGCTCCTCGCTGGACACGTGCCCCAGGTCGTACAGCGCCTTGTGCCAGAACCGGGAGTACAGCAGGTGCAGCACCGCGTGCTCCACCCCGCCCACGTACAGATCCACCCCGCCGGGGTCGTTCTCCCGGGCGGGATCCTTGCCCATCCAGTAGCGCTCGACCTCGGGATCGCAAAACGTCTTGTCGTTGGTCGGATCCAGGTAGCGCAGCTCGTACCAGCAGGAACCGGCCCACTGCGGCATCACGTTCAGCTCACGCGTGTAGGTCTTGCGCCCGTCGCCCAGGTCCAGCTCGACCGTCGCCCACTCGGTGGCCCGGGCCAACGGCGGCACCGGCTCCGACTCGGCGTCCTGCGGGTCGAAGGACTGCGGCGAGTAGTCCGACACCTCGGGCAGGGTCAACGGCAGCTGATCGTCGGGCAGCGAGATGGCCACCCCGTGCTCGTCGTACACGATCGGGAACGGCTCGCCCCAGTACCGCTGCCGGGAGAACAGCCAGTCCCGCAGCTTGTACTGCTTGCGCGCCTCGCCCAGGCCCCGGGCCGTCAGCCAGTCGATGATCGTTGCCTTGGCCGCGGCGACATCCAGACCGTTCAGGCTGATCTCGTCGTTGGCGCTGTTGATCGTCGGGCCCTCGCCGGTGTAGGCCTCGTCCTCGGGATGGTCGGCCGGCGGCTGCACGGTGCGGACGACGGGCAGCCCGAACGCGGTCGCGAACTCGAAGTCGCGGGGGTCCTCGGCCGGCACGGCCATGATCGCCCCCGTGCCGTAGCCCATCAGCACGTAGTCGGCGATGAACACCGGGAGCGGGCGCCCGGTGGCCGGGTTGGTGGCGAAGGCGCCGGTGAAGACGCCGGTCTTGTCCTTGTTCTCCTGGCGGTCCAACTCACTCTTGCGGGACGCCGCCAGCCGGTACGCGGCGACCGCGTCTCCCGGGGTGGCCGCGTCGCCCGTCCAGGACTCGCGGGTGCCCTCCGGCCAGCCCGCCGTGACGATCGAATCGACCAGCGGATGCTCGGGCGCCAGCACCATGTAGGTGGCCCCGAACAGGGTGTCCGGCCGAGTGGTGTAAACCTCGATCTCGTTGTCCGGCAACGTTTCACGTGAAGCAATCGGGAACCGGACGGTCGCGCCGTGGGACCGGCCGATCCAGTTGCGTTGCATCGACTTGACCGACTCCGGCCAGTCCAGCCGGTCCAGGTCGTCCAACAGCCGGTCGGCGTAGGCGGTGATCCGCATCATCCACTGCCGCAGATTGCGGCGGAACACCGGATAGTTGCCGATGGCGCTGCGCCCGTCGGCGGTGACCTCCTCGTTGGACAGCACCGTGCCCAGACCCGGGCACCAGTTGACCGGTGCCTCGTCGATGTAGGCCAGCCGATGCCCGGCCAGCACCCGGTGCTGCTCGACGGAGGACAGGTCGGCCCAGGCCCGGCCGTCCGGGGTCGGCCGGGTTCCGGCGGCGAACTCGTCGACCAGGGCCGCGATCGGCCGCGCCCGCTGTGCGGACTCGTCGTACCAGGCCTCGAACAGCTGGGTGAAGATCCACTGCGTCCAGCGGAAGAACTCGGGATCGGTGGTGGCGACGCTGCGCCGCTGGTCGTGCGCGAAGCCCAGTCGCCGCAGCTGCGCCCGGTAGCGGGCGATGTTCGCCTCGGTGGTGGTGCGCGGATGGGTGCCGGTGCGCACGGCGTACTGCTCGGCGGGCAGGCCGAACGCGTCATATCCGATGGTGTGCAGCACGTTCCGGCCGGTCATCCGCATGAACCGGCCGATGACGTCGGTGCCGATGTAGCCCAGCGGATGGCCGACGTGCAGGCCCGCCCCGGACGGGTAGGGGAACATGTCCAGCAGGTACAGCTTGTCGGCGGGCACGGGCGAGCCGTCGGCGGGCGCCAGCGGACCGGCCGGATTGGGCGCCTCGAAGGTGCCGTCCGCCTCCCACCGATCCTGCCAGCGGGCCTCGATCTCGGCCGCCAGCGCGGCGGTGTAGCGGAAGGGCGGCGCGGAATCGCCGGCGGCGCCATCCGGGGCGCCGTCGCCGGCGGTTCTCGACCCGGTCGCCTCGCTCTGCGTCGTCATGCCGTTCACTCCTGTCGGTGCCGATGCGGTGAAAGTCCTGCGCTGGACGCACAAAAAATCCCCCCTGCGGGACAGGAGGGATCGCCGCGCGTGATCGGGTCGCCCGAGAATGGTAGCCGGTCGGCACCGATCAGCGCGGCCGTGGAAGGAGCAGGACCGCCGCCATGGGCGGGAGTCTACTCCGGCCTCTTCGACCGACTCATCGGATTTGGCGTCATCGGCGGAACGTACGGGTCGCGCATGGGTACCGTCCGACTCGACGCACCTCACCGGAGGAGGCCCTTTATGGTCGCGATCGACTGGTCGTCCCTGTTGCTCTCCCAGCTCACCTGGCACTGGGAAGCCCAGGCCCGGCCGCGGCTGAGCGGCCTGACGGACGACGAGTACCTGTTCGAACCGGTGCCCGGCTGCTGGAGCGTGCGGCCGGCCGACGCCCCCGGCTCGGCCGCCGGGTTCGGGACGGGTCCGATGCGGTTCGACTTCGCCTTCCCGCCACCCGAACCGCCGCCGGTCACCACCATCGCCTGGCGGCTCGGGCACCTGATCGTCGGGGTGTTCGGCGAGCGCAACGCCCGCTATTTCGACGGGCCGCCGATCGCCTTCCGCTCCTACCCCTATCCCGCCGGCGCCGTCGACGCGCTGGCCGCGCTGGACGACGGCTACCGCCGGTGGACGGCCGGCGTCGCCGCGCTGCGACCCGAGCAGCTGTCCGCCAACTGTCGCGAGCCGGGGTTCGAGTCCGACTCCATGGCGGCGCTCGTGCTGCACATCCATCGCGAGGCGATCCATCACCTGGGCGAGATCGCGCTGCTGCGTGACCTGTGGGCGCACGGTCTGCGGCCGACCGAAGAACGTCCGGACCGGCCGGCGGTGTCCGGCGAATAGGTCGCCGCTGATACCGGGGTCGGCGCACGTGGGGCGGCGCCGGCCGCTCGGCAGGCGCCCCGCCCCCCGGCGGTCTCGACCCTTCGTCGCCCGATCGGACCGGGCCGGCGTCGTCGGCGCCCGGTCGTCACCCCGGCCCCGGCCCCGGCGGTGGGCGCCCGAACGATTCAAGCGCGACTAAAGTAGCCGCCGTGCCGACCGCCTCCCTCGCGCTCACCGTGCCGCTCGCCGTCGTGTTGCTGGTCGTTGCCGCGCTGGCCGCCACCATGGGCGTGCGCGGCCGGGCAAGCACCCTGCGCCGGGAGGGTCGGCTGGGCGTCCGCACCTCGGCCAGCCTGGCCAGCGACGACGCGTTCGGCGTGGCCAACCGGGTCGCGGCCCCGCCGGCGCTCGGTGCGGCGGCCGTTGCCGCGGTGCCGGCCATCCTCATCCTGGTGTTGCCGCTGACCGCGGCCGCGGCCGTGATCGTGTTCGTCGTGGGGCTCGCGGCCGCATTCGCGCTGCTGGTCGTCGCCGGGGTGCTGGGCGATCGCGCCGCCCGGCACGTGCCGATCCCGGCCCGGCCGCCGGCGACGTGCTGCGCCGGGTGCTGCGGCTGCTGCTGCGGTGGCGGCGGCTGCAGCAAGCTCACCCGGTCCGGTGAACCGGCCGCCGGTTCCGCCTGAGCCGCCGCGGCCCAACCTCAACCCACCGCGGCTGCGCCAGAACCACCGCGCGGAT
>JBDHZW010000391.1:0-4596 GCA_039812105.1 Nakamurella sp. | reverse complement strand
GGCGATCTCGCGGGACCCGGCCACCGGATCGACCCAGTGCCAGGCCTGGCCGAGGATCACCGCGTCCTGCGATTCGTCGGGCAAGGGGACGTGCTCCGCGGTTCCGACGTGCGCCGGCACGCCCGGCACGGCTGTCCGCAGCGCGTCGAGCATGGCCTCGTCCGGGTCGATCGCGGTCAGGCGGGCCCCGAGGGCGACCGCGACGCGGGTGAGCTTGCCGGTGCCCGCCCCGACGTCGGCCACTCTCGGCGGGCCGTCACCGGCGACCGGTTCGAGCATCCAGGCGACGGCCTCGGCCGGATAGTCCGGGCGGCCGGCCTCGTACGCACCCGCCTGGGCGCCGAAGGACGTGGACAGCTGCTCGCGTTCGGTCATGGCCGGAGCGTAGGGGTTTCGCGCCTGTTGCGGAGGTAGATGCCCGACTCTCGACCAATTCCCTGCCCGAACTCGGCCCGTCTCACGGAACGATCGTGGGCGCCGACCCGTCAGCGAACCGGAGGACGCCGAAGTGGCGGCGATCGAGGGTGGCGACGACCGATTCGCGGTAGGCCTCGCCCAACACGATGCACGACGCGTCGGCGATCCCTACCGGCACGTCGGCGTACCGCACGACCACCGCCGTCGCCGCCCGGACCCGGTCCAGACCCATGGCCGCGAGCTCCCACGCCCCTGATCCGAGTTCGGCCAGCACGGCCTGCTCTGCGTGCGGACCGTGCCGGGTCAAAAGCAAGTAGTCGAGTTCGGCCAGCACATAGGGCGAGACGACCAGCGGGCCGCCCGACGACTCGACCGCGCCGGAGACCGCCTCATGCGCGGGCTCGCCGGCGTCGAAGTAAGCGAGCAACGCGCTCGTGTCCATGATCATTGGCCGAAGCCCTCGAGCAACTCGTCGACCCGGGCGGCAATCGGCTCGTTCCCCCGGAACAGGGCTCCTCGCGGTCGCGGCCGCTCGGCCAACAAGGCCCGGGAGAGCGTCCTCCGGACCACTTCCGCTTCCGACGTCGATGTCCGCCGGGCCTCAAGTTCGATCGCCCGCTTGAGGTCGTCCGACAGGTACAGCGTGGTCTTCGGCATGCCACGTATGGTACAACCGGTGGCACTGTCCCCGCCGTTCCGATCGACCTCGCCCTCTCGGCCGTCGCCGGTGCTGGAGAGGTGCGGCGCTCTCACTGCCACCGGGGCCCATCCCCTCGCGATCGAGGGAGGGGTTTCGGCTCTTCAGCGGTGCCGGGAACAGCCGAAATCCCTCCCTCGGTTTATCGTCTCCGATCGTCTGGCGATTTCTCCTCGTCGAACACCTGCCCGATCTGCCGGCGCATCTCGTCCATCGTGGTGAGCGTGGCGACCGAGTCGGCGAGCGGCCGCAGCGGCGACTCGAGCCGGCCGTCCGCGATGCACCGGGCGGCCTCGGCCGCCTCGAAGAACAGCCCCTCGTGCGCGACGGCCGGCTCGTCGTACCGCAATACGGCGCCGTCGACCGAGGTCAGCGTCATCGGGCCCGGCTGGTAAAACGGGCCGGCGATGGTCAGGGTCGCCGCCGTCCCGGCGATCGCGCCGGTGGTCGGGGTGTTGGCGAACACCGTGGTGTGCACGACGGCCTGGGCGGCATCGGTCGACAGGATCGCCGACACCTGGCCGTTCACCCCGGCCGGGTGCGGGCGCCCGGTCGCGATCACCTCGGTCGGCGCGCCCAGCACGAACTGCGCGAACGACACCGGATACGTGCCCAGGTCGAGCATCGGACCGCCGGCCAGGTCGTGCCGCAGGATCCGATGATCGGCCTCGAAATGCTCACCGTGATCGGCCAACACGCTGTGGATGTCGCCGAACACGCCGTCGGTCAACAGCTGTCGGACGACGTCGAACTTGGGCAGGAAGACCGTCCACAGCGCCTCCATCAGGAACACGCCGTTCGCGGCGGCCAGATCCCGCAGCTCCGTCGCCTGGGCGGCGTTGAGCGCGATCGGCTTCTCCACCACGGTGGGCTTTCCGGCCCGGATGGCCAGCTTGGCCAGCGGGTAGTGCGCGTTGTGCGGGGTGGCGACGTAGACGACGTCGACGTCAGGGTCGGCCAGCAACGCCTCGTACGAACCGTACGAGCGCTCGACCCCGTGCCTGGCGGCGAACGCCGCCGACCGGGCGGCCCCGCGGGACCCGACGGCCAGCACGGTCTGACCGGTGTTGCGCTGCACCGCGCCAACGAACCGTTCGGCGATCCAGCCCGGGCCGACGATCCCCCAGCGCAGGGCCGGTGCGGCCGTCGGGTCGGGGGTGCGCGGCACCGGCAGGATGCTCGGGAAGCTCGTCATGGGAGTGCCTTTCGGTGGTCGCCGGGCTGGGTCCGCTGATCAGACCCGGGCGCGGAAGGGGGAAATGCCCGGTTCGGCCCGGGTTTGATCAGCGAAGCAGGTGGGTGCAGGCATCAGGCGGGAGCGGGCGGCACGGCGACCCACCGGCCGCCGTCGAGCATGGAGGCGATCATCGCCTGCGCGACCACGGTCGCGGTCAGCCCGTCCTGCCCCGACGCCAATGGCGAACGCACACCGGCGGCGATCGAGTCGACCCACTCCTGCAGCTGCGCACGGTAGGCCTCGGCGAACCGCGGCCGCCAGTCCGCCGGGTAGTCGTAGCCGCGGGACCGGTCGGCGTCCACGAGCATGGTGGCCGGCTCGGTCAGTGCGAGAGTGCCGTGCTCGCCGACGACGTCGCAGCGCACGTCGTACCCGTAGCGGGCGTTCAGGAACACCTCGACGGTCGTCAGCACCCCGTCGGCGGTACGCAGCAGCAGTACCTGCGGATCCCGCAGCACCGGGTCCACCCCCGACGACTGACGCCCGGCGTGCCAGCTCACCTCGGTAATCGGTGAGTCGAGAAGCCACGGCACGCAGTCGAACTCGTGGATCGCCGAGCCGGTGATGCTCAGTTCGCTGGTCGCCCCGGGCGCCGACGAGACGCCGCGGCTGTACCCGTGCACCACCAGCGCCGCGCCCACCCGGCCCGCCCGAAGCGCGTTCTTCATCCGGACGTAGCCGGGGTCGAACCGGCGCATGAAGCCGACCGACACCAGCGGCACCGCGTCACCGATCGCGGCGAGCTCGGCGTCGACGACGGCGGCACTCTCGGCCACCGTCGGGGCCAGTGGCTTCTCACACAGCACCGGCTTGCCCGCCTTGATCGCGGCGAGGGTCAGCTCGGCGTGGGTGGAGTCGTGCGAGGCGATGACGACCGCATCCACCGACGGGTCATCGATCAACGCGAATCCGTCGACCGGCACGGCCGCCCCGGTCGCATCGGCCACCGACTGCGCCCGGCTCCCGTCGACGTCCGTGACGGCCACCAGCTCGGCCCCGGACAGCTTGCGGTGCACCGTGTTCGCGTGGTCCGCGCCCATGATCCCGGCGCCGATCACGCCCACCCGCACCGTCACCGGAGCGTCACCCACGTGCCGGACTCGGCCGAGGCGACCATGGCGTCCAGGGCCTTCGCCGACCGCACCGCGTCGGGCAGGGTGGCGCCGTACGGCTGCTTCTCGGCGATCGACCGGACGAAGCGGGCGGCCTCGATCACCTTCAGGTCGTCGTAGCCCATCGCGTTGGCCGCTCCCGGTTGGAACGCCTGGAACTCGCCGGCTCCCGGCCCGACGTAGACGGTGGAGATCGGCTGGTCCTGGTAGGCGCTCCCGGTGGACAGGCCCAGCTCGCCGAGCCGCCGGAAGTCCCAGTGGACCGCACCCTTGGTGCCGTGGATCTCGAATCCGTACGCGTTCTGGTCGCCCACCGCGACCCGGCTGGCCTCCAGCACGCCCCGCGCCCCGCAGGCGAAACGCACCAGGGCGGAGGCGTAGTCGTCGTTCTCCACCGGGCCCAGCTCACCGCCGGCGGCCCGGGCGTGCGCGGTGGTCGCGCCGGTCGGCCGGGCCCGCTCGGGCACGAAGATCGCGGTGTCGGCAACCAGCGAATCGATGTCGCCGAGCAGGTACCGGGCCAGGTCGACGCCGTGCGAGGCCAGGTCACCGAGCACCCCCGACCCACCGCGCTGCTTCTCGTAGCGCCAGGTCAACGCACCCTCGGGGTGGGCGGCGTAGTCGCTGAAGAACCGCACCCGGACGTGCGTGACGGCGCCGATGTCACCGGCGGCGATCATCTCGCGCGCCGCCTCGACGGCCGGCGCGTTGCGGTAGTTGAAGCCGACCGCACCCTGCACCCCGGCCGCGTCGACGGCGTCGGCGACGTCCTGGGCGTCGGCGGTGGTCAGGCCGACCGGCTTCTCGATCCAGATGTGCTTGCCCGCCTGCGCCATCGCGACGCCGATCTCCCGGTGCAGGAAGTTCGGCGCGGTGATGCTGACCGCGTCGACCTCGGGGTTGGCGGCCAGCTCCCGCCAGTCGCGGACCGCGTCGGCGAACCCGTACTGGGCGGCGGCCTCATCGGCGCGCCCGGGCACCTCGTCGGCCACCGCAACCAGTCGGGGGACCAGCGGCAGGTTCGGGTAGTGGTGCGGCAGCCTCGCATACGCCTGGGTGTGCACGCGGCCCATCCAGCCGAAGCCGGCCACCGCCACACCGAGCGTCGCGCGGTCGTTCGTCGTCACCATCAA
>JBDHZW010000390.1:0-4663 GCA_039812105.1 Nakamurella sp. | reverse complement strand
CTGAACGGCCTCGTCGACGGTCATGAAGTAGCGGGTGACGTCGGGGTGGGTGACGGTGACCGGACCACCGGCGGCGATCTGGGCGGCGAACGCGGTCAGCACCGATCCTCGGCTGCCCAGAACATTGCCGAACCGAACGCTCAGGTAGGTGCCACTGGCCCGGCCTGCCATCGCGGCGGTCAGCCCCTCGGCGATCCGCTTGGAGTAGCCGAGCACGCTGATCGGGTTGGCCGCCTTGTCCGTCGAGATGTTGACGAATCGCTCGACGTCGACGGCCGCCGCCGCCTCCAGCACCGTCTGGGTGCCCCAGATATTGGTCTTGACCGCCTCGGCCGGGTACTGCTCGAGCATCGGCAGGTGCTTGAGCGCCGCCGCGTGGAACACCACCTGCGGCCGCCGCTCCCGGAAGAGGTCGAAGATCCGCTCCCGGTCGCGGATGTCGGCCAGCACAATGTCGTGTGAGTCGAGCAGGGCGCGCCCCTCGATGGACAGCTGGACGGCGTGCAGGGCGGATTCGTCGCGGTCCAGCATGATCAGGTGTGAGGGATTCCAGCGACTGATCTGCCGGCACAGCTCCGACCCGATCGAACCGCCGGCGCCGGTCACCAGCACCCGCTGGCCCGTGAGGTAGCCGGCGATCGACGCCACGTCGGTGTCGATCTGGCGCCGGCCGAGCAAGTCGGGGATGTTGATGTCCCGCACGTCCTTGATCCCCACCCGACCGCCCAGCAGCTCGTTGACGCCGGGCAGCACCTTCACCGTCAGATGGGCGTCGGCGGCGCGCGCGGAGATGTCCCGCAGCAGGTCGGCCGGGGCGCTGGGAATGGCCACGACGACGGATGAGACCTCGTAGGCGCGGGCGCACGGGACCAGGTCGGCGATGGTGCCGATCACCGGAACACCGTCGATACGCAAATGCCGTTTGTGCAGGTCGTCGTCGAGAATTCCGACCGGGAACCAGCGCGACGCGGCGTCCCGGCGCATCGACCTGACCAATTGCCGGCCGCCGGATCCGGCGCCGATGACCAGCACCGGCTGCCCCCGCTTGGCCGCGGCGGGCAGGGTCGAATTCTCCCGGATCGCCCGCACCAACGCCCGACCCCAGGCCATCGCGATCACCGCGCAGAGGGTGGCGATGAGCGGCACCGAGCGCGGAACGAGCTGCCACGTCAGCAGGTTCGCCAGGTAGACGGCCACCCCGACGCAGACCGCGGCGGACGCCAGCCGGATGGTCTCGTCCAGGCTGCCCAAGGGGGAGCGCCCGTCGTGCAACCGGGTCACCCAGGCAACCACGGAGAACATCGCCGCGGCGATCACGGCCAGAACCATGGTCAGGTTCCACTGCACTGTCGCGATCTGGAAATCCATGCGAGCGAAGGCGGCGAACGCGACGGCCGCAATCCAGACGACCACGTCGAACACCAGCAACCAAAGGTGTCGCCGGTGCGACAATCCCTCGATGACCCCGCTCGCGGTCACGCGCAATTCAACGGCCCCCCTTGGCCTATAGTGACCGATGGCACATACTGATTACCGCTAGTGCTCGAATCGCTACGGAGCGTATCACCATGGGCGACGCGAGTCAGCGGGCGGAGTCGGAGGCGGGTGCGAGCCCGCCCAAGGGGGAGCAGTGGACCTGCGCGACTACCTTCGCGTTCTTCGGCGCCGATGGGTGCTGGTCCTGGTCGGGCTGTTGCTGGGCACGGCGGTCGGCGTCGTGGTCATCCTGCGGTCGACGCCGCTGTATGCCTCGACCGTCAGGTTGTTCGTCTCGACACCGGGTAGCGATACCGCCAACGGCCAGATGTACCAGGGCGGCCTGTTCTCGCAGCAGCGGGTGACCGCCTACGCGGACCTCATCAAGGGATCAACCGTGGCGGAAAAGGTTCTCGCCCGGCTCGGCGAGAACACCGAGTCGCCCGCCGATCTGGTCAACCAGATCACCGCGACGGCCGACCCCGACTCGGTGATCCTGCAGATCACGGTGACCGACCCGAGTCCCGAGCGGGCGCAATTGCTGGCCCAGACCACCGCCGAGGTGTTCACCGGGTACGTCGGGGAGCTGGAGAACGCCGACGAACCGGCCAACTCCCCGATCCGGGCCAACATCGTCGACGCCGCGAACCTGCCGACCGCCCCGGTATCCCCGAAACCGCTGATGACGATCGGCCTGGGAGCGATCATCGGGTTGCTGGTGGGCTTGGCCGCCGCGTGGTTGCGGGAGACCCTGGACACGAGTATCAAGACCGTCGACGAGGTTCAGAAGCTCACCGGGGCCGCCCTTCTGGGCTCGGTGTTCTACGACCCGGAGGCGGGACGACGGCCGTTGATCTCCGGGTTGTCGCCGCACGCCCCCCGGGTGGAATCGTTCCGGGTGCTGCGTACCAACCTGCAATTCCTGGACGTCGATCAGGAGTCGCAGGTATATGCCATCACCAGCCCATTGCCCGGTGACGGCAAATCGACCACCTCGATCAACATCGCCATCGCCTTGGCCGAGGCCGGCCGGCGGACGCTGCTGGTCGAGGCCGACCTGCGGCGGCCGAAGTTCGGCGAGTACCTCAATCTCGAATCGTCGGTGGGCCTGACCACGGTGCTGATCGGCAAGGCGGAACTCGCCGACGCCATCCAGTCGTGGGGACGCTCGGGGCTGGACGTGATCGCCAGCGGGACCCTCCCGCCCAACCCCGCCGAACTGCTCCAGTCGAAGGCGATGTCCACGGTCATGGAGCAGCTCCGGAAGCGTTACGACGTCGTCATTGTCGATGCCCCACCGGTCCTGCCGGTCACCGACGCGGCGCTCATCGCCGCCCAGACCAGCGGGGCGATCCTGGTCCTGCGTCACGGCCACACCACCCGCGACCAGGCCGTCCAGGCCCGGGAACGGCTGGACTCGGTCGGCGCGGCGGTGCTGGGCACCGTCTTCAACTTCGTTCCCCACCGGGCCAAGAGCAGCTACGGTTACGGCTACGGATACGGCTACGCGCCCGCCGTGGAGGTCGGGTCCGTCGATGGACCCGGTGGTGGCGCACATGCCGCCGAGTCGGGTTCGGCCGACCAGGGGCCGGCCGAACCCGCATCGCCCGAACCCGCATCCCCCGAACCCGCCGCGGCCGAACCGATCCCGGTCGCGACGACGGCACCCCTCGAATCCCGGCGCAACGGCACCGCCGGCCCGCTGCACCGCGCCGAACTCTGACGCGGCCGAACGTATCGGTCGCGCACGGTATCTCGCCGGCGGGTGCCGATCGATGCTGCCGTGCCTTCGTTGTCGGATCGTGACATCCAGGCATTCGAACGGCGTTCCGAGCGTCGGGAATTCGGCGGTGCCGACGGCGCGGCGGAACCGGTTCCGCCGATCCACCTGAGGACTCCGGCGACTGGTGACGGGCGACCCCGTCGGCATTGTCCGGCTCCGTCCCACGAACGAGTGTAAGTTCGTCATTTCGGTGGGTCGGCGGCCATTCCAACGCGGTTCAGCACCGAGCGCGCTACTGTGGGTAGTCGCAAGATTACGATACGCACACTCGAACAGTCGGGCCGAATGCGGACGACCCGGACCAAGCCGATCACACAACGACACCGGCCGGCGTGCTGCTCGGATCGCCACCGGGTCGGGATCGGGCTGCTGCCATATGCTCCGACCACCTCCCGCGCCGACCATCAGAGGTTCTCGGGATTTGCTGAATGGGGGAATAGTGCTGATGTTCAAGCGGATCGGAATGGTGGTGGCGGTCGTCCTGGCCGGTCTCGTGGCCGCCACCGGGACCGCGGCGGCCGCGCCGGTGTACGTGCCGCCGGGCCTGTCGGCGGTGTCCATCAACGTGAACCAGATCCTCATCACCGGAACGAATTACGGCGACGAGAACGGCCCCGACCAGTCGGTGACCATCACCGTGAGCTACGACGCTCCGAGCGGGCTGCGGGCCAGCGCCGGCCTGGCCGCTGCGGCGGCGTCGTCCACCTTCAGCGCCACCCCGGACGCCGATGGCAATTTCTCGGTGATCTACGACCTCACCCAGGACGGCGATATCTGGGTTCGCGCGGTGGGTGATCAGAGCGGCGACGATCTGACGGTTTTCCTGGCCAACCCGCCGGGAATTCCCGGATCGGCCGGCAGCTCGACCAGCGGCGGATACTACGACGCCGGCACCGCGAGCTCCTCGGGGTACGCATCGGGCGACAAGTCGTCCGGGTACGCGGATCTGGCGTCGACCGGGGCGAGCATTACGGCTCCGCTGGCCATCGGCATCGCCGCCCTGCTGGCCGGCTTGGTGCTGCTGTTCTTCGGGACGCGCGGCGTGCTGCGCCGCAAGCAGGTGAAGTCGCCGACCTCCGGCTGACACCGCAGTCGTGAGAATGGGCCGGCTCCCTCGGGAGCCGGCCCATTCTCGTGGGGGGCGGGTCCGCTGTCGTCGGTCCGCCCGCCGGGGGTCAGGGTCAGAACCGCCCGCTGCCGCCGGAGTGGCGGCCGCCGCCCCCACTCCCGCCGCCGAAACCGCCGCCGCCCCCACCGAATCCGCCGCCGAAGCCACCCCCGCCGAAACCGCCGCCGCCGCGGTAACCGCCGCCCCAGCCGCCGCCCCCGCGTCCGCGCCGTCCGGAATTGAGTACCGCGTCGAGGACGATCCCGCCGAGCACCGCGCCCGCCAGGCCCCCGCCG
>JBDHZW010000389.1:0-4663 GCA_039812105.1 Nakamurella sp. | reverse complement strand
CGACTAGCGGCCGGCGCCGGCCGGGATTCGATCCGGAGTCATTCCGGCCAAAGGATTCTCGTCGCAACTGCGGCTGGGTGGCTTGCGGGTCAGGGTCAGCATCACCGGGCCGTTGCGCAGCGCGGCCGAATGCGAGTGATCCTCGGACGGCTTCGGCGACGCGCCGGGCGTCACCTTGGACAGCGCCATCTCACCGAATCCCTTGACGCACTCGGGATCCGGGCCGTCCAGCGGCAGGCCGGTGAAGAACTTGGCGGCCATGCAGCCGCCGCGGCAGGCGTCGTAGGCCGAGCAGGAGGAGCAGGCCCCGCCGCTCTGCGGCTTGCGCAGTTCCAGGAACAGCTCCGACTCGCGCCACACCCCCGCGAAACCGCCCTCCGAGCGGACGTTCCCGGCCAGGAACTTCTCGTGGATGGCGAACGGGCAGGCGTAGACGTCGCCGACCGGATCGATCAGGCAGACCACCCGCCCGGCCCCGCACAGGTTCAGCCCGGGCAGCGCCTCGCCGAAGGCGGCCAGGTGGAAGAAGGAATCGCCGGTCAGCACGTTCTCGCCGTTGCGGACCAGCCAGTCGTACAGCTCGCGCTGCTGGGCGGCGGTCGGGTGCAGCTCGTCCCACACGTCGGCGCCGCGGCCGGACGGGCGCAGCCGGGTCAGCCGCAGCTGGGCGGAGTACCGGTCGGCGATCGCCTTGAACGCGTCCAGCTGGTCGATGTTCTGCCGGGTGCACACCACCGAGATCTTGAACCCGACCATGCCGGCCGCGGCCAGGTTCTCCATCGCCCGGATCGCGGTGGCGTAGGAGCCGCGGCCGCGGACGTAGTCGTTGACCTCGGCCGTCGCCCCGTCCAGGGAGATCTGCACGTCGACGTAGTCGCTGGCGGCCAGCCGCTCGGCGACCTGCTTGTTGATCTTGATGCCGTTGGTGGAGAACTTGACGCCGACCTTGTGCGCGGTCGCGTAGTCGACCAGCTCCCAGAAGTCGGGGCGGACGGTGGGCTCGCCGCCGCCGATGTTGACGTAGAAGACCTGCATCCGCTCCAGCTCGTCGATGACGGCCTTGCACTCCTGCGTGCTCAACTCGCGGGGGTCGCGGCGACCGGAGCTGGACAGGCAGTGCGCGCAGGCCAGGTTGCAGGCGTAGGTCAGCTCCCAGGTCAGGCAGATCGGCGAATCCAGACCCAGCGCGAAGTGGTCGACCAGCGGCAGGACGGCGGTGGTCATGCCGATGCCCCTCTCGGGGCGCTCGCAGGCTCCGCGCCCCTCCCGCGGCCATCGCCGCGGTGTTGTTGATTCGCTCGCTTTCGCTCGCTCATGAGTGACGCTCCCTGATGGTTTCGGTCGAGGCCAACGTGGCCAGCGCCCGCTCGAACATGGTCAACCGGACGGGATCGGTGATGCCGGCGGCGCGGCAGGCAGCGCTCGCCGTGGGGTGGTCGGCCAGCGAGCGGACCACCGTCACCAGGTCACGGTCCTTCAGAAAGGACAGCCGCCTGGTCTTGAACGAATAGAGCAGGGCCCCGAAGGGTTCCGGCCGAACCTCGACGGCCGGGTGCAGCTCGTAGGGCAGGTCCGGGACGAAGGGGGGCAGGACGCCCGCCTCGGTCGGCCCATCGGCCGGCGCCCCGGTCGGCGCCCCAATCGGCGCCCCAATCGGCACAGCACTCATCGTTGAACCTCCGAGTCGAGGGCGTTCCGGGAGAATGGGGGGTGGGCAGCGGCGGGAGGCAGGGCCCGCGCACACACGGGCCCTGCCCGACCCCACCGGATCGACCGTCTAGTAGACGCCGCACATTCCGTCGATGGACACGTCCTCGACCAGCAGGTCGCTGACGACCAACGATTCCTCGGCAGGCTCGGCCTGCTTGGCGAGCTTCGAAACCTGCTCGTCCACCGCGATTTCCGGCATGGTGCACCTCCATTGGTCCGATACTGCAGGGGTGACAACGGCGGTGTCCCGTGTCACAATGGACGGTATTGGCACCCAGTGCCATATGTCAACTATCCGAAAGTATAGGTGGCCCGGTGGTGGTAGAGGGTACGGCGGCGACGGCCGCGCCGGGGCGCCCGGCGGTGACCACCCGCAGCGAGCTGGAGCGCATCTCGCTGGCCATGTTCTCCGAGCGCGGCTTCGACGTGACATCGTTGGACGAGATCGCGACCGCCGCCGGCATCGGGCGGCGCACCTTCTTCCGCTACTTCAAGTCGAAGAACGACGTGGTGTGGGGCGAGTTCGACACCCAGCTGCGCGCGTTCGCCCGGTGGTTCGCCGAGTGCGACCCGGCCCTGCCGACCGTCGAGGCGATCCGCGCGGCCGTCATCGACTTCAATTCGTTCGACCGGCCGGCCACCGAGTCGCTGCGCAACCGGATGGGCCTGATCCTGAGTTCGCCGTCACTGCAAGCATATTCGACGCTGCGGTACGCGGCCTGGCGCCACGTCGTCGCCGAATTCGCGGCCGACCGGCTGGGCCTGCGCCCGGACGATCTGATCCCCCGGGCCCTGGGCCACCTGGCCCTGGCGTCGGCGCTGTCGGCCTACGAGCAGTGGCTGGCCGACGACGACGCCGACCTGATCGAGTTGCTCCGCCGGTCCCTGGCCCTGGTGGGCTCGCCGAGTATCGCGCCGGCCCGATGACCACCCCCCGGCCCTTCGCGATCGTCACCGGCGCGGCCCGCGGCATGGGGGCGGCCACCGCCCGCCGGTTGGCCGGCGACGGGTTCGACCTGTTGCTGATCGACCGGCCCGCGGACGACCTGGCCGACGCCGTCCACTACGCCCTCGGCACCGGGGACGAGCTGACCCGGACCGCCGAGTGCTGCCGGGCGGACGGCGCCGAGGTGGTGACCGCCGCCGCCGACGTCCGCGACGAGGACGCCGTCGCCGCCGCGGTCGACCTGGTGCCCGACGGCCGGCTGCGCGCCGTGGTCGCCGTGGCCGGGATCATGGGCGCGGACAAGCCGGCCTGGGAGTTCACCCGGGCCGAGCTGGCCCTGGACCTGGACACCAACTTCCACGGGGTGGCCAACCTGGCCCGGGCGGCGGTGCCGCGGCTGCTGCGGGCGCCCGCCGGCACCGGCCGGTTCGTCGCCGTGGTGTCGATCGCCGGGGAGGTCGGACTCCCCCGGCTGGCCGCCTACGTCGCCTCGAAACACGCTGCCCTGGGCTACATCCGGTCGTTGGCCGCCGACCTCGGGCCGTACGGGGTGACCGCCAACGCGATCCTGCCGGGCAGCACCCGGACCGCGCTGCTGGAGCGCAGCGCGCAGGTGTACGGGCTGACCGACATCGAGCAGTTCGGGCCGTCGCAGCGGCTGGGCCGGCTGATCGAGCCGGCCGACATCGCCGCGGCGGCCAGCTGGTTGTGCGGGCCGGACTCGTCGGCCGTCACCGGCACCGACTTCCGGGTGGACGGAGGGTTCGTCGGATGAACGCCCCGACCGCGCCGGCCTGGCGGCTGGGCCCCGGCGCGCACTGGCTGGACCGCACGACGCTGGCCGGCGGCACCCCGTACCGGGTGGTCACGCTGACCGAGCGCGGCGCGGACGTCGTCCGCGACCTGCTGGCCGGCGGGACGCCGCCCGACCAGCCGGCGATCGGGACACTGCTGGGCCGGCTGCGCTCCGGCGGCCTGCTGATCGCCCCGCCGCCGGCGGCCACCGACCACCGCGGCGTCACCGTCGTCATCCCGGCCCGGTCCGCGGCCGAACCGGTGCGGGAGCTGTTGGCGTCGCTGCCCGCCGACCTGCCGGTGGTGCTGGTCGACGACGGCTCCCCGGTCCCGCTGGCGCCGCTGGCCGACGAGCGGGCGGGCCTGCGGGTGCTGCGGAACGAGACGTCCCGCGGTCCGGCGGCGGCCCGCAATGCCGGCGCCGCTGTCGTCGACACCGGGTGGATCGCCTTCCTGGACGCGGACACCATCCCCGACCCGGACTGGATCGCCGCCCTGCGCGGGCACCTCGCCGACTCGGCCGACCCCGCCGAGCCGGCCGGGACGGTGGTGCTGGCCGCCCCGCAGATCGTCCCGCTGGAAGGCTCCGGGTCCGGCGGGTGGTTCGAGCAACGCGTCTGCGCGCTGGATCTGGGCCGTGACCCGAGCAATGTCGGCCCCGGGCAACCGGTGTCGTACGTGCCCAGCGCGGCCATGCTGGTGAACGCCGAGGCGTTCGCCCGGGCCGGCGGTTTCAACGAGTCGATGCACGTCGGCGAGGACGTCGACCTGGTGTGGCGGCTGCTGGCGCAGGGCGCGGTGCGTTACTACCCGACGGTGCACGTCGGGCACCGCCCGCGCGGCACGCTGGCGGCGGCGCTGAACCGGCGCCGGCTGTACGGGACCGGCGCGGCCGACCTGGCGGACAAGCACCCCGGCACCCTCAAGCATCTGGACGTGTCCGTCTGGTCGCTCGGACCGTGGCTGCTGGCGGTGTTGGTCAACCCGGGCGTCGGGCTGGTGGCCGGGGCGGTGACGGCGGCGATCGCCCCGTGGGGGATGCCGGAGCTGTCGGCGGCACACGCCCGCAAGCTGGCCGCCCTCGGGCACCTGCGGGCCGGCGCCGCACTCGGCCGCTGGCTGATCCGGCCGATGCTGCCGGTCACCCTGGCCGTCGGGCTGCTGCGCCCGCGGATCGGCCGGCGGCTGGCCGTCGCCGCCGCGGCCGGGCTG
>JBDHZW010000388.1:0-4665 GCA_039812105.1 Nakamurella sp. | reverse complement strand
GCACGGCGCACCTCTGACCGCGGCGCACGGTGCACCTGGCCACCGCACCCGGATCGCAGCCCGCGACCCCGACGGGCGCCGGCGCGGTCACCCGGCGGCTCAGCCCCGCTGCACGATCTCCATCCCGTTACCGTCGGGATCGGTGAACCGGAACATCGGCGGGACGCCCGGCCAGGTGAGCAGTTCGTCCACCGCGACCCCGGCGCCGGCCAGTTCCGAGTGCAACGCGGCGGCGTCGGCGGCGGTGAACCGGATGCCCACCTCGACGCCCGCCGGTTTCCCGTCCGTCGCCGGCACCAGGTGCCACGGTGACCCCGCTCCCGGTCGGGGCGACCTCGATCCAGCGCCCACCCAGCGCCGGCAACGGAGCGTCGCCGCGCACCTCGAACCCGAGCGCGCCCGTGTAGACTCCGGCGCGCGGTCCTGGTCGGTCACCGGCACCCCGATGGTGTAGATCCCGTCGATCCGGCTCGACGACGATGTCATGGTCCGTTCTCCTCCGATGGTGTGCGACCGCCGCGTGGCACTTCGCGGGTGCGACCCGTGCTGGTTGGACCGTCGGTTGCAGTCAGACTGAGCGGATGTCAGGAGCATCTGGTCGCGACAACGTCGCGGGGGCCACCGACAAAGGCACCGGCCACCGGGCGGACACCGGCCCCGGCCACCGGGCCGACACCGGCCCCGACAACCGGGCCGACACCGGAACCGACAACCGCGTCGACACCGGCCCCGACGACCGGGCGGACACCGGCCCCGGCCACCGGGCGGACACCGGCCCCGACAACCGGGCCGACACCGGCCCCCACCGCAGCCCCGACGATCGCGCCGACTGGCCGGCGGGCCTTCCCCGGCCGGTGCGGGAGGAGCCGCTGCCTGGGGGCTACATCGGCCGGACGACGAAGGCGGTGCTGGCCGACGGGCGGGTCGTCGTCGTCAAGCACTGTCCGTATCCGGCGCCGCAGGAGGCCGACGGCCTGCGGGCCCTCGCCGGCGCGGGCGTTCCGGTTCCCGAGGTCGTCGGCGTCGCCGAGCACATCCTGGTGCTGGAGTGGGTGTCCGGCGTCCCCGACTGGCCGGCGCTGGGCCGCGCCGTCGCCCGGATGCACCGCCACACGGCCGACCGTTTCGGCTGGCCCATCGACAACTTCCACGGCCTCGTCCCGCAGGACAACACGTGGACCGACGACTGGCCGACCTTCTACGTCGAGCACCGGGTCCGGCCCCAACTCGTCAACGCCGAACTGCCGGCCGAGTTGCGCACCCGGATCGAACGGGCCTGCGCGGGCCCGCTGCCCGACCTGCTCCGGCCGGACCCACCGGCCTCCCTGACCCACGGAGATCTCTGGCGGGGCAACATGATCGACGGCCGCTGGCTGGTCGACCCCGCGGTCAGCCACGCCGACCGCGAGCTCGACCTGGCCTACTTGAGCCTGTCGGACGACCTGCCGCCGGAGTTCATGGCCGCCTACCGGGACGAGTACCCGATCGATCCGGGATTCGAGCGGCGACGCCCCGCGCTACTGCTGCACAAGCACCTGGTGAACGTCCGCCACTTCGGCGAACGGATCCTGCCCCGGCTCACCGAACTGCTGGACCACTACCGCTGGTGAGGATCAGGACGATGCCTTCAGCGCCCGCTCGAACCCGGCGGTGATGAAGCCCTTGCCGAACAGCGGCATCAGCGCGCCGACCAGGTGACCGGCCAGGCTCTTCGGGTGCCGCTCCAGCCGGATCACCACCTTCGTGCCGCCGTCCTGCGGGATCAGCCGGTAGTCCCAACGACTGCCGGGGCCCCACAGGTTGGAGTCGGTGGTGACCGCCGAGATGGTGCCCGCCTGCTGGTCCCAGTCGTACCGCTCCCGCTCCCACCCGATCTTGTTGCCCTCGGTGACGTCGGCCCAGCCGTCGCCGACCTCGTGCACGGTCAGGTTCGACTCGTCGACACCCGCGAACGCCTGCGCCCGCGACGCCGAGAAGTCGGTCAGGATGTGCAGCACCCCCGCCGGGCTCAGCGGGCTGGTCACACTGGCGACGATCACCGTCATCGGATCAACACCCGCTTTCGGTGGCCGGCCGCCGGCGATCCCGCGGGGCCGGCGCCTGGTCTGGCTTCGTCATCGGATCACCGCTTCTTCCGACGCCGCTTGGGTCGGGACGCGCCGCCGGTCATCGCGTCCACCCACGCGTTCGTCCACGAATTGACCGCGGCGGTCCGCTGCCGGGACGCGGTCCGCTTGGCCTCGACCGTCGCCTTACCCCGAGCGGTGTTCGCCGCCCGGTTCGCCGCACTCAGATATGCGCTCATGAAAGGGTTCTTCGCCACAACGATCTCCTGTGCCCTGATGATCGAACGGGCAAACCCCGCCCGACCCGCCGCCGAGGAATCGCAGGCTCCGTTGCCGGCAATCCCTGCAGCGTACGCGTGGGCGGGGTCGAGGCGCCCCGGATCAGCCGGCGCGGTCACCCGAGGCGGGCACCGAGTCGCCGGGCGCGGCCACCGCGGGCGCCTGCGGCCCGTCCGAGGCTTCGGCCGTCGGTTCGGCTGCGGCACTCCCGGCGATCTCGTCGGCCTCGGGCTCGTCCTCCGGCAGCGGCCGCACCAGCGACATCACGATGGACACGGTCAGTGCGACCACGATCACGCCCAGCGACACCAGCGACGGGATCTCCGGGATGTCGGTGGAGATGACTTTGTGCCCGGCCTGCAGGAACAGCTTCACGCCGATGAACGCGAGGATGAACGCCAGGCCCTTGCCCAGGTAGTGGAACTTCTTGAGCATCCCGGCGAGCAGGAAGTACAGCGCCCGCAGGCCCAGGATGGCGAACGCGTTGCTGGCGTAGATGATGAAGGTGTTGTCGCTGACGGCCAGCACCGCCGGCACGCTGTCCACCGCGAAGACCAGGTCGGCCGCCTCGATGGCGACGACCACGGCCAGCAACGGGGTGGCGATGCGCTTGCCCGCCTCGACGTAGAAGAACTTGGTGCCGCGGTACTCGTCCGACACCGGGATGATCCTGCGCAGCAGCCGGACGGCGAAACTCTTGCCCGGATCAACGGTCTCGTCGTCGTCGCGGAGCAGCTTGATGGCGCTCCAGATCAGGATCGCGCCGAAGACGAACAGCACCGCGGTGAACGTGGAGACGATCGCGACACCCGCCGCCAGGAAGATGCCGCGGAAGATCAGCGCGCCGATGACGCCGTAGAACAGCACCCGGTGCTGGTATTCACGGGGCACCTGGAAGTACGCGAAGATCAGCGCGAAGACGAACAGGTTGTCCACCGACAGCGACTTCTCCAGCAGCCAGGCCGTCGTGTAGTCGATCGCCGCGCCGCTGCCCATGGTGGCCCAGATGACGCCGCCGAAGGCGAGGGCCACGGCCACCCAGACGGCGCTCCAGATCGCGGCTTCCTTGAACTTGATGACGTGCGCACCGCGGTGCGCCAGCAGGTCGATGGCGAGCATGGTCACGACCACGGCGCCGAAGGCCGCCCAGGCCCACAGGGGAACGGTCACGCGGGACACCTCTCCGAACACGTTGGTGGATTGCCGGCGGTGGGTGCCGACCCATCCAGAGTGCCCAGGAATACCTTGCCGTACCACGGCAGTAGTCGGCGAAGAAGCGGGCCGGCTATTGCCGATCTTCGGCAATATCGGTCGACCGTCCCAACAGCCGGGCGCCGGTCAGGGCGGTCTGCAGCTCCAGCCGGTCGGCCGGGTCGACGGGATCGCGCCCGGTCAGCGCGGCAATCTTGGCCAGCCGGTAGGTCAACGCCCGGACCGACAGGTGCAGCAAGCGGGCGGCCACGGTCGCGTTGCCGCCGGCGCCGAAATACGCCTCCAGCGTGTCCAGCAGCGGCTCGGCCCCACCGCGCGCGGTCGTCAGCGGCGACAGCACGGCCTGCACCAGGTCGCGCATCGCGACCTCGTCCCGGAGCAGCACGCGGTACAGCAGCAGGTCGGCGGCGTCGATCACCGGATCCTCCACCCGGATCCGCTGCCCCAGGTCCAGCGCCTCGGCCGCCTCCACGTACGACTGCCGGACGCCGGCCGGGCCCGGGTGCGGCCGGCCGACCCCCATCCGCCAGTCACCGACCGGCACCACCCGGCGCAGCCGGACCCCCGGCGCCGACGACGGCAGCCCCGCCCGCAGTGCCGTCACCACCTCGTGCACGGCGGCCCGGTCGGGCGCGGCGAAGACCACCACCAGCGCGCCGTCCTTGGTGGTCACCAGCGCGTCCGCGTCAGCCTTGCTACCGAGCACCGACCGCTCCAGGGTGGCGGTCAACGGCGAGGAGTCCACGAACGGCCGCTCGGCCCGGACCACGGCCACCCCGTGCGGCGCGGCCAGGTTCAGGCCGAACCGGCCGGCCCGCTCGACCAGGCCGGTCGCCGCCTGCGTGCCACCGAGCAGCAGGTCGTCGACGAACTCCCGGCGGGCCGCCGCCTGCCCGGCGACCACCTGGCGCCGGGCCAGCTGGTAGCCCTCGGTCAACGCGGCGACGGCGTCGTCGACCGCGCGCAGCACCACCTCGCCGGCGTGCACGACGGCCTCGACGTCCCGGTCGAGCGGGGCGATCGGCCGCCACAGCCGCCACGCCGCCGACAGGTACAGGTTGACCAGGGGGCGGAGGGCGACGCCGTCGGCCGCGGCCCGCTGGCCGCT
>JBDHZW010000387.1:0-4704 GCA_039812105.1 Nakamurella sp. | reverse complement strand
CCCGGGACGCCGGCATCGGCTGGGACGCCGACGACAACGCCGACGACGGACGCCTGGGCGAGCGGGTGGCCGCCCGGGTCGCCGGCCGCGAGGACGACGTCGCCGCGGTCCGGGCCGGGATCGCCGCCGTCGCGCAGGCCGCGCAGCTGCGCGATCAGGCGCAGCGCCGCCTCGACCGGGCCCAGGAACGGTTGGATGACGCCGAGCAGGCGTTGGCCGCCGCCGATGAGGCGGTCACCACGCAACGGGACCTCCTGGCCGAGCACCTGGCGCAGTGGCATACCGACCACGCAGGGACTCTCGACCGGCTCGCCGGGCCGGACAGCCCGGCCGGTTCCGAGGCGGCCGGCGAAGGGGCGCCGCATACCCTGGCCGACTCCGTCCGCGACGCCCTGGCCGGCGCGATGGACCGGGTCGGCGACGTCGACACGCGGGCACTGCCGGCCGTCCTGGACGATCTCACCGCCGCGGCCGGGCAGGCGCGGCGCGACGAGATCACCCGGTTGCGCGGCGTTCTCGACCGTTTGACCGACGAGCTCGGCGGCCTGCAGGCGGAGCGCGCACTGGTCGCCCGCGAGCAGGATCAGGCGCCGCCGCCGTTCGCCGGTCGCACCGGGTCCCGGGATGGCCGGCCGGGCGCGCCGCTGTGGGCGCTCGTCGACTTCGCCCCCGACGTCGACGACGCCACCGCCGCCGCGATCGAGGCCGCGCTGGAGGCGGCCAACCTGCTCGACGCCTGGGTGCCGGCCGCCGGCGCGACGGATCCCGGCGAGTCGGACACCCTGTTGGTCGCCCTGCCGCCGGCCAAGCGCCCGAAGAGATCCCTGCTCGGCGGACACCTGGTCGCCGAACCCGAGGCGACGCTGCCGGTTCCGGTGATCGAGGCGGTCCTGGCGTCGATCGGGGTCGGCTCGCCGACCGGTGCCGGAGCGGCCGGCGCGGCGCCTGTGGTCGACACGTCGGGCGCCTTCCGGCAGGGCATCCAGCTCGGCGCCCACCACAAGCCGCAGGCCGAGTACATCGGTGCTACCGCGCGGTCCCGCCGACGGGCGCAGCGGCTGGCCACCCTGGACGCCCAGATCGCGGCCACAGAAAGGGATGTGGCCCGCGCCGAGGAGTCCGTTCGATCCATCCGCGGGTTGCTCGACGCCCTGGACGCCGCCCGGCGCGCGCTGCCGCCGACCGCGCCGCTGGCCCAGGCGGTGCGGGCCGTCGAACGGGAGTCGGCGAAGGTTCAGGCGGTGCACGGCGAGCTGGACAACGCCCGCAGCGACCTGGACCAGGCCATCGCCGCGCACCACCACCGGCACCAGTCGCTGCTGGCGCTGGCGGCGGCCCGGTCGATGCCCACCGAGGGGGCCCTGGTCGACGGGATCGCCGCCGCGACCACCCTGTTCGGTCGGGTGGCGGCCGACCTGGCCGCGGCCCGGCGCAGCGCCCGGGATCGCGCCGAGGCGCTGGCTGCGGCCGACGACGAGCTGGTCCGCGCCCGGGACCGGCTGACCGAGGCCGCCGAGCAGGCCGAGCTGTCCCGGACCGAGCATCAGGCCCGGGCCGAGGAACTGCGCACGCTGCGCGAGGCGGTCGGGGTGGCGGTGGACGAACTCGACCAGCAGATCGAGGCCGCCACCGGCGAGCAGCGGGCCGCCCGCACCGCCGAACGCGCGGCCGAATCGGCCCTGCAGGCGGCGATCGACGAGGCCGGCGGCCGGCGCACCGCGGTGGAGGGGTCCGGCGCCGCGCTCACAAGCGCGATCACCGAGGCGCAGCAGGAATGCGTCCGGTTGCGGCCGTACGCCCGACCCGACGTCGCCGACGTGCTGCGGCTGCCGGACCGCCTGCCCGCCTGGCCGACCGCCGGCGAGCAGTGGGCGGACCCGGCCGGCGTCACGGCCGATGCGCTCGAGTCGCTGCCGCAGGACCCCGACCACCCGGTGGCCGCGTTGCCCGACGCCGTCACCGCCCTGCACGGCGGAATCCTGGCCGCCACCGGCGAGCTGCGGCCCAACGAGAGTTCGCTCAAGTCCAGCCGGACCCGGGTGTCCGCGTCGCTCACCCAGCTGCAGGATCAGCTGGCGGCCGCCGGGCACGAGTACCGGCCGGACTGGGAGCCGGTCGACGACGTCATCGTCGTCAAGGTGTCCGACGAGCAGGGCTTCGCCTCGATCGGCGACTTCGCCCGGCGCATCGCCGCCGCCCGCCGGGACCAGGAGGCGCTGCTGTCCGAGTCCGAGCAGCGGATCCTGGAGGACGCGCTGCTGGGCCGGCTCGCCCAGCAGATCCACGAGCGGACCACCGACGCCCGTGACCTGATCGCGCAGATGAACCGGGAGATGCGCGGCCGGCGGATGTCGTCCGGCGCGACCGTCGGCATCGCCTGGGAGCAGGCCGACGGGCTCGACCCGCAGCAGCGGGCGGTCAGCAAGCTGCTCGACCGGGACGCCAGCCAACTGTCGGCCGACGACCTGGCCGGCATGCGCGCGCACTTCGCCGGCCGGATCAAGGACCTTCGGGCGCAGCGGGAGGATCGGCCGTATCCGGAGATCCTGGCGGAGGCGCTGGACTACCGCGGGTGGCGCACCTTCGTGCTGACCCTGGTCGCGCCGGGCGGCCAGGAGGAGCGGCTGACCCAGGCCCGGCACAGCACCCTGTCCGGCGGCGAGCAGTCGGTGTCGCTGCATCTGCCGCTGTTCGCCGCCGCCCACGTCATGCTGTCGTCGGCGGCGCCGCTCTGCCCGCGGTTGCTGGCCCTGGACGAGGCGTTCGCCGGCATCGACGATCCCGGCCGCAGCGAGCTGCTCGGGCTGACCGCCCAGTTCGACCTTGACCTGTTCATGACCGGCTACGACCTGTGGGCCACCTACCCCACCGTGCCCGGCTGCGCGCACCACGACCTGGCCCACTCCGCGGTGGAGCACACCGTCAGCTCGCTGCTGCTGGTCTGGGACGGCGCCAAGATCCTCACCGACGGCCAGATCACCGGCGCCGACGACGACCTCGCCGCCGCCCTGGGTTCGCCCGGCACCCGCCGACGGCCGGCTGATCCCGGCGGACTGATCGGCCTGAACTGATCGCGATGACCACCGGTTCGGCCCCGCCCCCCGACGACCCGGGATGGTCGCGCGTGCTGCGGCTGGCCCGGCGGCGGCTGGAAGCCGGCGGCGGGGAGCTCGCCGGAACCCTCACCGTCCGCGATCCGAGCGAACCCGAACGGAAGCTGGTCATCGGGTTGACCGGCGCGTACCGGGCACCGGGGGTCGCCTCGGTCAGCGTCCCGCTGACGCTGCTCGATGCGGCCGTCCGGCGCGAGTTCGGCCGGAGCCTGGTCGAGTTGCTGACCGAGGCGGGCGGCCCGCTGCGCGACCGGCCGGGGGAGCGCCGGCGGGAGGACCGGGCCCGGGAGGACCTGCTCGCCGACGCCCTCGGGTTGGCCGGGCCGTGGGCACGCGAGGCGTGGTTCGCCGGCTGGCTCGAACAGTTGGCCGCGGACGGTACCGTCACCCGGCTGGTCCGCCGCGGCGACGGCGGCACCCTCGAGCGGGCCTGCCTCGTGCTGGCGGTACTGGCCGCCGGTGACGCGACCGCGGCCGCACCGGTCTCCCTGCCGGTGCTGGCCGAACGGGCCACCGGCGACACCAAGGCGCTGTCCGGCACCCCGGCGGCCACCCTCGTGCTGCGCGCGCTGGCCGCCCGCGACGGCGAGCCGCCGCCGACCACCGCAGCGCAGCGTCGGGCCCGGTGGGACGCGGCCGGCGTGATCCTGGACGACCTGGCCAGTCAGGTGCTGGTGCTCGGCGTACGCCCGGCCGGGGAGCACCCGGTGGCCGGTTGGTTGCGCGATGCCGCGGACCGGTCGATCCCGTTCCGGCTCACCCTGCACCAGCTGATGCTCGCCCCGCTCACGATCACCGCACCGGACGTGTTCGTCTGCGAGAACCCGGCCGTGCTGCGCGCCGCGGTCGCCGGCCGGACCCGCGACCGGCCGCCGCTGATCTGCACCGAAGGCGTGCCGTCCGCCGCCTGCCACCGGCTGCTGGCCGGGGCCGGGGGCACCATCCATTGGCGCGGCGACTTCGACTGGACCGGCCTGCGGACCACCGCCGACGCCGTCCGCCGGCACGGCGCCCGGCCGTGGCGGATGTCCGTCACCGACTACCGGCGGGCCATCGACTCGCCGGGGGCCGAGACCGAGCCGCTGCGGGGCTCTCCCACCGACTCCCCCTGGGATCCCGCGCTGGCCGCCGCCCTGCACGAACGGGGGCGCGCGGTGATGGAGGAGCGCATCATCCCCGAGCTGCTGGCCGACCTGGCCGCAGCAGCCGACGTCGGGCCGGACCCGCGGTACCACTGATCGAACACGACAAGCTGCTCCGCCCCGAAACACGAGAATCTGCTCCGCGCCGGTCCTGGCCAGGCCGCGCCGTTCATGCCCGGCGCGACGTCAGCAGAAGCGGCGCGAACCTGGTCGAAGCGGTTCTGGCGCACACGGGCGCACACCGTCAGAAGCCGGCGACGACCAGCAGCACCAGCAGATCGATCTCGACGGCGGCCCCGAGCACATCGCCGGTGATCCCGCCGAACCGGCGGACGCACCGCGCCACCAGCCCGGCGACCACCACAACCCCGGCCGCGACCGCCGCCACACCCAGCCACCACGGCGAGCCGGTCGGCGCCAGCGCCACCGCCGCGACACCCGCCGCCACC
>JBDHZW010000386.1:0-4721 GCA_039812105.1 Nakamurella sp. | reverse complement strand
GAATAGGTCCAGTCGTAGACGTCGCCGTCGGCGGCGGACAGCTGCACGCTGGTGCCGGTGACGATGACCGGGTCGCCGATCATCGCGGACGCGTAGTACTCCTGCGCGCTGGCCGCGGACAGGTTGATGCAGCCGTGGCTCACGTTGACCACGCCCTGGTCGTCGACGGTGTCCTGGTTCTGGTGGATGAACTCGCCGTTGTCGCTGATCCGGACCGCCCAGTGCTCGGTCACGTTGGTGTAGCCGTAGGCCGGGTTGCTCATCTTGACCGTCTCCTCCATGTCGCTGACGACATGGATGCCGGAGCGGGTGACCCGGTTGGGGTCGCCTATGTCGTCGCCGCTGCCGTAGGAGGCGTCGTAGGTGGCGATCGTCTGCCCGTCCCGCTGGACGACGATCTGGTGGGTGGTGGCGTCGGCGAGCACGACCTGGTTGCGGCCGATGGTGAAGTCGCTGGTGACGTTGTCGCCGCCGAAGTAGCCGTCGCCGAACGGCAGGCCGTAGATGTCGGACTCGACGTGCACCTGGGTATTCGCCGGCCAGAAGTCCTTGGGTCGCCAGTCCAGCGACTCGTACTGGTCGCCGTCGTGCTTGATCCAGGCCCAGGAACCCTCGACCGCGGGCGTGGTGGTGATCTTGACGTGGTCCTCGATCAGCTTCTTGTCCTCGGGGGTGTACCCGAGGTGCACGATGACCGGCGCGGCCACCCCGACCACGGCGCCGTCACCGGGCGAGATCGAGGTGGTGATCTCGTCGACCGGGGTGACGGTGGTGTAGCTGCCGTCGATGGCGACCGACTTGCCGTCGGTGCCGACCGCGGTGCCGGTCACCTGGTACGACTTGCCGTACCCGAGGGGTTCGGCCAGCGTCCAACTGGTGTGGTCGGCGGACAGCGTGCCGGAGACCTGCTCGCCGGCCGGGTTGGTCATGGTCAGGTCGCTGATCGTGCCCTGGGCGACCGAGATGGTGACCGGCGCGGTGGGCGAGATGTGGTCGCCGCCGAACGTCGGGGACGCGGTGATCACGGCGGCCGGCTTGGCCGGCGCGCTGGACGACGATGCCGACGACGCCCCGGTCGACTCGGCCGACCCGTCGCTCGAGTTGGCCGACGCCGCCTGACCGCCCGCCGCCGCGATCTGGGTGATCGTGCCGCCGCCGGTGCTGCCGGAGCAGGCCGCGACGGCCACCAGCAGGCCGCCCAGGCCGAGCGTCAACGCGATCCGTCTGACGGTCGGCAGTCGGTCGGTCTTCATATCTGGTCCTCCGCGGTGTGTCCGGTGCGGCGTCGGCCGATACTCCGCGCGCCCGGGTTGTCAGACGCGCGCAGCGGCAACGGCGTTCATCGCTCGATGGGAAATGATCCCGATCGACGAGTCGGCTGGGTGTGAGCGCGGGGGCGGTCCGCCTCCCCGTCGAGACTCCGGCCCCCCGGCAACCCCCTCAGGGTAGTCCGGGCGGCCCGCCGCGCCGGCCAACCGCGGCCCGGGTGACCCAATCCATACCCGACCCACAGCGGAAACGACCCGGTCGGCGCTGATCGCGCCGGCCGGGTCGCCGTTCGAGCGGAGGCGGTTACTTGACCAGCGCACCGCCGCGGTGGTCGAACTGATCCAGCGGGACGGCCTGGCTCGCGGCCATCCGGCTGCCGTCGGCGTAGAAGCCGGTGTTCGTGCGGCCGAGCGTCCAGATGGCGTGCACGGCCGCGTCACCCAGTTCGGCCAGCGCCTGGTCGTTCAGGTTGTTGTTCGGCGCCTCGATCGAATCGCAGGCCTGGTGGTAGCAGGAGTCGTACGGCTCGCCGGCCGTGCCGCCGTAGACCGCCGCCTCGTCGGCCGTCTTGATGCCCTCGGCCCCGCTGAACAGGCCGCCGGCCGGGATGCCGACCGCGATGAACGGGCCGTAGTCGGACCGGCCGTCGAACGCCGTCGGTTCGCTAGCCAGTCCCTGACCGGCGAAGTAGTTGGTGAAGATCTGCTCGATCTGGCCGGAACCCGGTTGCGGTCCGGCGGTGCCGTCGGACCCGTCGCCGTCGTAGACGAACCGGACGTAGTTGGGCGAGCCGAGCATGTCGAAGTTCAGATTGGCCATGATCGTCGACAGCTGGGCCGGGGGCAGGGTGTCCACGTAGTGGGTGGAGCCGAGCAGGCCGGCCTCCTCGGCGCCCCAGAAGGCGAAGCGCAGCTTCTGCCGCGGTTCCAGGTTCAGCTTGCTGATCTGCACGGCGGTCTCCAGGATCGTCGCCGACCCGCTGCCGTTGTCGTTGATGCCCGGCCCCTCGGCCACCGAGTCCAGGTGGGCGCCGACGACGACGACCTTGTTCGGGTCGCCGCCCGGGGTGTCGGCCAGCACGTTCCAGGTCGACCGGACCTCGCTGGTGGTGGAGGTGGCCACCCGAACGGTGACCGTCCCCTGGGCGAGCTGCTGGTACAGCGCCTCGCCGTCGGCATAGTCCAGGCCGACCACCGGGATGGTCTGCGGGTTGCCCAGGGTGCCGCCGGGCAGATCGGTCCGGCCCGGCTGGCCCTCGTTGAAGATGATCACCGCGTCGTACCCGGCGGCCGCCGCGTTCGCCGCCTTCTGCTCGAAGGTGCAGGTGCCGCGCTGGATCAGCGCCACCGACGGATCGGGGCCGGGGTCCGGGAAGTCGGCCGCCTCGCAGCCGCTGGTGGAGCTGCTGGGCTGCGCCCCGGGCGGTATGACGATGTCGTTGGTGCCGATCAGGTTCCCGGTGACGTCGCCGCTGCCCGAGTACTCGAACGTCTCGGTCCCGTAGTCGGTCGGGGTGGGCGCCACCTGGCTGAGTTCGGCGGGTGCCAGCTCCTGGAAGAAGTTGAAGTCGAATTTCTGCTGCCGCACGGAGTAGCCGGCCTGCCGCAGGGTCTGCCGCACGTAGTCGGCCGACGCCTTGAAGCCGGGCGTGCCGGACGCGCGGGTGCCGCCGTTCTGCGCGGCGATGCGCTGGAACACCCGCTCGTGGCCGAGGATTCCGCCGACGGTGACGGCGTCGCGCAGTTTCTGGGTGTTGACCTCGTCGATGGCGGCGGCCGGAGCCACGGGAAGCACCATTGCGGCAGCCACCACACCAGCCACGCACAGCGTTCTTCTTCGCACAATCCCTCCAAACAGGACTTTCTGCATCCCGCCGCCTCGTCGGCAGGATGTCCTGCGGATGGGTAGCCAACTGTGATCGAACACTCACAGAATGCACACAGTCGTTATCAATTCGTTATCTTTTCGGGTCGGGTGCCCGATGGGGCACGGCCACGGATTCGCAGTTGACCTCGGACGACCCACCGGCGCACCGTTGAGGTTCACAACCTGGTCAAACGGCGCGCAACCGGACGGTCCGCCGCACGTCCCACGGCCTCGTTCCGGTTCGGGCCCGGAGCCGGCGAGAACCGTTCGGAACGCTCCCGCGTACCGATGGGTACGCCGGGAAGCCGGGCGTCCCGGACGCGCTGTGCACGAGCGGGCGGGCTGCGGAAGAGGAGGGGTCGTGTCAACCACCACCCACGCTGCGCCCGTGCGGCAGGAACCCCGGTGGGGCCTGGCGGCGGTGACGGCTCTCGGCATCGTCGTCGCCGCGGTGCTGGCCGCCTATTCGCGAATCCACCCCGGCAACGGCGCGGTCATCCTGACGTTCGGCTTCCGCACCCTGCTGGCCATGAAGACCTGGCTGGCCACGGCGGCGATGGTCTTCCTGGTGGTGCAGGTGATCAGCGCCCTGGCCATGTGGGGGAAGCTGCCGGGCCTCACCGGGTCCCCGGCGTGGGCGTCGCCGGTGCACCGGTGGTCCGGGGTGGTCGCGTTCGTCCTGACGCTGCCGGTGGCGTTCCAGTGCATCTGGTCCCTCGGGTTCTCCGACTCATCGGTGCGCACGCTGGTCCATTCGGTCGCCGGCTGCCTGTTCTACGGCGTCTTCGCGGCCAAGATGCTCTCGCTGCGGCTGCACCGCCTGCCCGGGTGGACGTTGCCGCTGCTCGGGGGCCTGCTGGCGGTGGTGCTGACCGTCGTGTGGTTCACCTCGGCCTTCTGGTACTTCACCGCGTCCGGGCTTCCCCTGTGGTGATCGGCGAGATCGGCGGTGTGGTGAGCTGTTCCCTGCCCGACTCCGGGCCGATCCACGGAGGGCGATCGTGAGTTCAGCCGACCCGGGCCGGGAGCCCGGCGATCCGGACGCTGGGGCCGAGGATGCCGGCCCCCGGCACGCCGCCCCGGACGGCCCGACCCAGCAGATCCGGCTGCCGTCAGCGACGGCCGGTTCCGCACCGGCCCGTTCCGCACCGGCCGGTCCCGCACCGGCCGGTTCTCCGGTGGAGTGGGCGCAGCCGGGGTACCCGGCCGGACCGGGTCAGGCCGCCCCTGCCCCGCCGTCCTCGATGCCCGGCCGGCCGCCCTACCCACCGCAGTCGGGGGGTCAGCCGTACCCACCGCCGTACCCACCGCAGTCGGGAGGTCAGCCGTACCCACCGCAGCCGGGGGGTCAGCCGTACCCACCGCAGCCGGGGGGTCAGCCGTATTCCCAGCCGTACCCACCGCCGGCGGGCCCCGGTCCGGCGGGCTGGTCGTCACCGGCGGGTGCACCATCGGCCGGCTCGTCCAGCTACGGTCCCACCGGGCCCCCACCGCCCGCCGGACGGCCGCCCTGGCCGGGACCGCCGAGCGCTCCCGGGCCGCAGGCCCGTCCGCCGGGTCCGGCCTGGCCGGGCGCCCAACCCGCG
>JBDHZW010000385.1:0-4753 GCA_039812105.1 Nakamurella sp. | reverse complement strand
ACCCACTCATCCAGAGGGGCAGAGGGACACGGCCCGACGAAGCCCCGGCAACCACTGCCGATGATCATTTCTCGCGCTCGCGAAGACCGCAGCCGGGGCCGATCGACAGCAGGTGCCACTTCCGTCCCGCCTCGGCGGGGAAGATGAGCAGAAAGGCCTCGTCATGACGTCTGTGCTGTCCACGCCCGAGACCGGCACGCCCACCGTCGATCTCGGTGCCGCCGTTGGGCTGTCCTGTCGCGAATGCGGCAACCGCATCGATCTCGGCCCGTACTACGCGTGTATCGAATGCTTCGGCCCGCTCGAGGTCGCCTACGAGTTCACCCTCCGCGGCGACGCCCTCAAGCAGCGGATCGAGGCCGGACCCACCAACATCTGGCGCTACGCGTCCCTGCTGCCGGTGCCGACGAACGTCGCCGACACCCCGAACATGAACCCGGGGAGCACCAAGCTGGTCCGCGCCGACAACCTGGCCAAGGAGCTGGGCATGCGGCGGCTGTGGGTCAAGGACGACTCGGGCAATCCCACCCACTCGTTCAAGGACCGGGTGGTCGCGGTGGCGCTGGCCGCCGCCCGCGAACTCGGCTTCACCGTGCTGGCCTGCCCGAGCACCGGCAATCTGGCCAACGCGGTCGCCGCGGCGGCCGCCCGGGCCGGCATCCGGTCCGTGGTGATGATCCCCTCGAACCTGGAGCAGCAGAAGATCCTGACCACCGCCGCCTACGGGGGCACCCTGGTCGCCGTCGACGGCAACTACGACGACATCAACCGGCTGGCCGGCGAGATCGCCGCCGAGCAGGAGGACTGGGCGTTCGTCAACGTCAACGTCCGCCCCTACTACGCCGAGGGCTCCAAGACGCTGGGCTTCGAGGTCGCCGAGCAGCTCGGTTGGCGGCTGCCCGATCAGGTCGTCATCCCCATCGCGTCCGGCGCCCAGCTGGTCAAGGTGGACAAGGGCTTCACCGAACTCATCGACCTGGGACTGGTGGAGGCCGCACCGTACAAGGTGTTCGGCGCCCAGGCCACCGGCTGCTCCCCCGTGTCCGAGGCGTTCAAGAACGGCTGGGACGTGGTCAAACCGGTGCGGCCGGACACCATCGCCAAGTCCCTGGCCATCGGCAACCCGGCCGACGGCCCGTACGTGCTGGACGTCACCCGGCGCACCGGCGGCGCGATCGAGGACGTCAGCGACGACGAGGTCATCGAGGGCATCAAGCTGCTCGCCCGCACCGAGGGCATCTTCGCCGAGACGGCGGGCGGCGTGACGGTGGCCACCCTGCGCAAGCTGCTCGCCTCCGGTCAGCTGGACCCGGACGCCGAGACCGTGGTCTTCAACACCGGCGACGGCCTCAAGACCCTCGACGCGATCGCCGGCGAGGTCGGCCCGACCGCCACCATCAAGCCGACCCTGGGTGCCTTCGAGGCGGCCGGGCTCGTCTGACCCGCAGGGCGGGCCCCGTTCTTGCGCCGACTTGCCTCATCCGCAGGTTCGGGATCGATTCAGAACATGCACGTGAGGCAAGTCGGCGCGTTCACGGCGCGCCCGTCTGCCGGGGATGCGGTCAGCTGGTGCGCAGGGCCGACACCGGATGTGCGGCGGTCTCCGAGTCGTGGATGTCGATGCCGAACAGGGTGTGCAGGGCCTGCACGTAGCCGGCGCCGTCCCCGGTGCGGGCGAGTTCCTGCGCGCGCAGGGTCGGGGTGTGCAGCAGGGCCTGGGTGACCCGGTGCAACGCCCGCTCCACGTCCGCGGCGACCTCGTCCGGGTACTTCGCGCGGAGCCGGGCCATCTCCTTCTCCACGGTCCCGGCCACGTGCTGGCGCAGCGCCACCACGGCCGGGTCGAGCCGGCGGATCGCCATCCGTTCCTCGAAGGCGGCGACCCCGGCGATGACGATGTCCTGCGCGGCGACCACGGCCTCCAGGTGGGCCGGGTCGACAGATTCCTGGACCGAATGCAGGTCGACCACCCGCACCCCCGGCACCATCCGGGCCGGCGCGGCGACGTGCGGATGCAGGGCCAGGTCGACGATGGGCAGCGGGCTGGTCCGCCCCGCCACCGCGGCGGCGAGCATCGGTTCGTCCAGCATCCCGGCCGACTGGCCGCTGCAGGCGACGACCAGGTCGGCGCCCGCCATCGCGGCGACCAGCCCGTCGGCCTCGACCGGCTGCGCGGCATGCCGGGCCGCGAAGGCGTCGGCCCGGCCGCTGGGCGAGTGCACCAGCAGGTGCTGCCAGTTCCGGGCGCGCAGTTCGGTGGCCACCACCCGGGCGTAGGCGCCGGTGCCGATGATCAGGGCGGTGCCGCCCCCGGCCGTGGAGTCGAGCGTGGGATCGACGGCGGCGATGTCCAGCGCGACCGAGGCCACCGACCGGCCGGCGGCGCCGAGCCCGGTCTCGGTGGTCACCTGTTTGGCCACCCGGGCGGCGTTCTGGAAGAGCTGGTTGATGGCCGGTGACGCGGTCCCGGCCGCCTGGGACTCGCGCAGCGCCCGGGCGATCTGCCCGGCGATCTCCGCCTCGCCGACCACCATCGAATCCAGGCCGGCGGCCACGGTGAACAGGTGCGCGACGGCCGGGGCGCCGACCCGGACCTTGAGCATCGTGCTGACCTCGGCGGGGCTCAGCCCGGTCACCTGGGCCAACTGGGCGGCGACGCCGTCGATCGCGTCGTGGAACCGGACGGCGTCGAGGTAGATCTCCAGCCGGTTGCAGGTGGACACCACGACGCACCCGTCGATCGGCACGTCGGGTCGCATGGTGAGGTCGCCGACGGCTCGGCTGAGCAGCGTCGGGTGGATGGCGAGCCGGTCCAACTGCGTCAGCTCGAGGTCGTGGTGGCTGGCACCGAGAACCATGAGCATGACGCGGAATGCTACCGGCGCGACGGTCCGTGACGGTACGAAGGCAAGCCTCACCTCGCTGACCTCGCCCCGTCTGACCTGCGGTTTCTGCGGGGCGGTGTGACCGGATCGGGGTGTCGCGGGGCGCCCGGCGGCGTCCGGGCGGCCCGCGGGATGACACGATGGGCAGCGATATGACCGCCGATTCCTCCGGCCGCCCGCCGGCCGACCCCACCGCCGGCCGCACGATGAGCCCGGCCGGACTCCCGCCGACCCATCCGCTCGTCGACGGCCGCACCACCGGCGCCCCGCTGCTGGCCGCCTACCGCGGGCACCGCCCGCGGACCCGTCCCGTCTGGTTCATGCGGCAGGCGGGCCGTTCCCTGCCGGAGTACCGGGAGGTGCGCCGCGGCATCGGCATGCTGGAGTCGTGCCTGATGCCCGACCTGGCCGCGGAGATCACCCTGCAGCCGGTGCGCCGGCACGGCGTGGACGCGGCGATCCTGTTCAGCGACATCGTCGTGCCGTTGAAGCTGGCCGGGATGGACGTGCAGATCGTCGCCGGCACCGGACCCGTGGTGGCCCACCCGGTCCGCACCGCCGCGGACGTCGACGCCCTGCCGACCCTGGACCCGGCCGCGCTGGCCCCGGTCGCGGCCGAGGCCGCCGCGGTGGTCGCCGAACTCGGCACCACCCCGCTGATCGGCTTCGCCGGCGCCCCGTTCACCCTGGCGTCGTACCTGGTGGAGGGCGGACCCAGTCGCGATCACCGGCGCACCAAGACGCTGATGCACGCCGCCCCCGAGGTGTGGCATGCGCTGGCGCAGTGGGTGGCCGGGGTGACCGGGGCGTTCCTGCGGGCGCAGGTGCTGGCCGGCGCGTCGGCGGTGCAGGTGTTCGACTCGTGGGCCGGGGCGCTGAGCCGGCCGGACTACCAGACCTACGTGGCCCGGCACTCGGCGGCGGTGTTCGCCGCGGTCGCCGACCTCGGAGTGCCCCGGGTGCATTTCGGGGTGGGTACCGGTGAGCTGTTGACGTCGATGCGGGACGTCGGCGCCGACGTGGTCGGCGTGGATCATCGGGTGCCGCTGGACGTGGCGTCCCGGCGGCTGGACGACGCCACCCCGGTGCAGGGCAACATCGACCCGGCGCTATTGTTCGCCGGCCGCGACGCGCTGCACGCGCATGCCCTGGACGTCGTCCGCCGGGGGCTGCGGGCCCCGGGGCACGTGGTCAACCTGGGCCACGGGGTGCCGCCCGACACCGATCCCGGGGTGCTGACCGAACTGGTCGAGTTCGTGCACCGGTTGCCGGCGACCATCGGGGCATGACGGCTCATCGGGTGGTCGTGCTCGGCGCGGGGGTCGGCGGCCTGACGGCGGCCCTGGAGCTGGCCCGCGCGGGCCTCCGACCGCTGGTGTTGGACGCGGCCGCCGCGCCCGGCGGGGTGGTGTCGGCCCACACCGTCGGCGGGTTGGTGCTGGACGCCGGCGCCGAGTCGTTCTCGGTGGCCCGGCCGAGCACCCGGGAGCTGATCGACGAGCTGGCGCTGGGCGGCCGGGTGGTGCAGCCGTCGCCGATCGGCGCCTGGGTGCGGCATGCCGGCGGCGCCGCCCCGCTGCCCGCGGTCGCGTTCCTCGGCATCCCCGCGAACCCGTGGGCGGCCGACGTGCGTCGGGTGATCGGCCTACCCGGTTCGCTGCGGGCCGAGGCCGATCGGCTGCTCCCGGTCCGTGGCATCGACCAGTCGCTCGGGTCGCTGGTCCGGTCCCGGATGGGCCGGCGGGTGCTGGACCGGCTGGTCGAGCCGGTCGCCGGCGGCGTGTACGCGGCCGACCCGGACACCCTGGACATCGGCACCGTCGCCCCCGGCCTGCCGACGGCGCTGCGCCGGGGCGGTTCGTTGGCCG
>JBDHZW010000384.1:0-4763 GCA_039812105.1 Nakamurella sp. | reverse complement strand
CCCGTCCGGCGGGATGCGGGGCGGCTGCCCTTCGATCACCGGAAGTCGCCGGCGGCGAAGGACTCCTCCAGCTGCTCCAGCGAGCGACCGCTGGTGTTGGGCAGGAACTTCCAGATGAAGGCGATGACGATCAGGCCGACGAAGAAGAACAGGCCGAAGATGCCCTGCAGGCCCGCGGCCTCGACGATGACCGGGAAGGCGAACGTCAGCGCCGCGTTGACCAGCCACAGCACCAGCACGCTCAGGCCCATGGCGAAGCCGCGCAGCCGCAGCGGGAACATCTCGGACAGGCAGACCCAGACCGGCACGTTCAGCGCCAGCTGCATGAAGAACACGAAGGTCACGCACAGCACGAGGATCACCCAGGCGCGGGCGGTGCCCTCCGGCATCAGCATCGCGGCGGCCAGGATCAGCCCGTGGCAGGCGGTGGTGGCGACGAAGCCGCGCAGGATCAGGTCGCGCCGCCGCACCCGGTCGACCACGAAGAACAGGCAGATGGCGGACCCGATGACCGCCAGCACGCCGTTGGCGATGTTGGCGATGATCGCGGCGTTGGCCGAGAACCCGGCCTCCTTCAGCAGTTCCGTGCCGTAGTACATGATCGAGTTGATGCCGGTCAGCTGCTGCGCGGCGGCCAGCCCGCAGCCGACCAGGACGAGCCGGCGGATCCAGGCGATCTTCATGTCCTTCCAGCCGCCCAGCTGCGCCTCCGCCTCCTCCTCGGCCAGGTGCTCGACCTCGGCCATCTCGGCGCGGGCGCGGTCCTCGGTACGGACCTGGGTCAGCACGGCCAGCGCCTCGTCGTGCTTGCCCTGGGCGATCAGCCAGCGGGGCGATTCGGGCATCCGCAGCATGCCGACGAACAGGGCCACCGCCGGGATGGCGGCCACCGCGAGCATGATCCGCCAGACACCGTCGTGCTCGCCCCAGATGTTGAAGATGATGGCGTTGATGATGAAGGCGAGCATCTGGCCGATGACGATGGCCAGCTCGTTGCGGCCGGACAGGGTGCCGCGGCGTTCCATCGGGGCCAACTCGGCCAGATAGACCGGCACGGTGACGGATGCGGCGCCGACCGCGAAGCCGAGAATCACCCGAGCCGGCAGCATCACCTCGATGGTGGGGGCGAAGACACCGCCCAGCGTGCCGACGAAGAACAGCACGGCGACGATGGTGAGCGTCTTCTTGCGGCCGAGGCGGTCGTTCATCCGGCCGCCGACCAGTGCGCCGAGGGCGGCGCCGACCAGCAGGGTGGCGGTGACCAGGCCCTCGGTGACGGTGGTCAGCCCGAGGTCGGCCTTCATCGGCTCGAGGGCGCCGTTGATGACGCCGGTGTCGTACCCGAACAGCAGGCCGCCGAAGGTGGCGACGACGGCGATCAGGTCCAACCGGCGCTGGTGCGGCCCCGGCCGCAGCGGTGGAAGGGTGACGGCCTTGGGGCCGGTCGGCGAGAATCCGTGCGACATTGCTGAATTCCTCCCTGCGCTCGCTTCGTCACGAGCTCATTCGACATCGCGGGCTTCGACTGACCCCGGCAACTTTGTGCTGACAACCTATCATTTACGCTGCGAAGGTCAACCCCTCGGATCGGTTCGGTTCGGGAAGTCCGGCGTGGTCCTGGTGGCCGCCGTCGCCGGCGGGACCGACCGCGGCGGCGCCGGTCAGGGCCGACGACCGGTGAATCCCGGCCGGGCAGCCACTGGAGGCGCTCGGGCCGGCTCAGCCCACCCAACCGAGCGTCCAGAGTTCGCTCGAGCGCGGTTCGCCGGCGGCGGCGGCGAACTCGGCCAGCGCGCGCCCGAGCGCTCGCCGGTGCAAAGGGGGCATGTGCCGCAGGATCCGGGCGACCTCCGCCCGGCGCCGGGCGACCACGCCGTCGATCAGCGCCCGGCCATCGGCGGTCAGGTCCAGCAGGAGATGACGTCGATCGGCGGGATTCTCCCGCCGGTCCACCAGCTGGGCGGCAACCAGCCGGTCGCAGGCCCGGGTGGCGTTCGACGGATGAACCCCCAACTCGTCGGCGAGTTCGGACAGGGACGCGGGTCCGCGGGTGGCCAGGATCATCAGCGCGCGCAACTGCGGAAGGGTCAGCGACTCCCCGGCGCCGGCAACGGAATGCGCCGCGACCGCAACCAGTGCTCGCGCCCCGGCCAGCACGGCTTCGACGTCCGCGTCAAGGACGGCCGGGTCGGGGGCAGGCGACGGCATGGTGACGAGTGTTCCGCAATGATTGCGACATCGCAATGATTGCGGCACACTGAACGTAGGTCCGGCGCCGCCCGTCGGCCGTTGACCGGGTGGCCCGGGCTGAATCCGGCCTCGTCGCGAACGGCTCGCGACCCGTCGATCAGGAGGAGACATGAACTGCTTCGACTGCACGGCAAGGGGAGTCACGGCCGCCGCGGTGGCCGTCTGTGCCAGCTGTGGCGCCGGAGTGTGCGCGGACTGCGTGCGGCGCGAGTCGGTCAGCACCGGCTCGCCCGCCACCCCGGGCAACCCGGTGCGGCATGCCACGCGGCGCCTGGTCTGCGTCGGGTGCGACTCGGTGCTGCGCCTGGCCGCCTGACTCGGCGTGAGCCGCGATCCGGCCGGTCGTACCGGGCCTGGCTCACCTCATCGCCGAGCGCCGGTGGTCTCCGTGCCTCAGCTCGGGGCCGGCGCAACCGCGCGGGTCCGGCCAGCCGATCGACCCCACGGCGGGAGGGCGGACCATCGGGGCGCTGTGGCCGGCCGGATCCTGCGCAGCCGCACCGCCGACGTCCATCCGACGTTCGCTCCTGCCCGCCTCCCGTACTGATTGGCGGCCCCGCACGCTCACCCGACTAGGCTGCTCGGAATGAGCACGACCGTCCTGACCGCGGTGGCCTGGCCGTACGCCAACGGGCCCCGCCACATCGGCCACGTTTCCGGATTCGGTGTTCCTGCCGACGTCTTCTCCCGCTACCAGCGGATGGCGGGCAACGACGTGCTGATGGTGTCCGGCACCGACGAGCACGGCACCCCGATCCTCGTGCAGGCCGACCAGGAGGGTGTCAGCCCGCGCGAACTGGCCGACCGGTACAACCGGGTCATCGTCGAGGATCTGCAGGGACTGGGGCTGAGCTACGACCTGTTCACCCGCACGTCCACCCGCAACCACTACGCGGTCGTCCAGGAACTGTTCCGCACGGTGCACCGCAACGGCTATTTCGTCCCGCAGACCACCATGTCCGCGATCTCCCCATCGACCGGCCGCACCCTGCCCGACCGGTACATCGAGGGCACCTGCCCCATCTGCGGTTACGACGGCGCCCGCGGCGATCAGTGCGACAACTGCGGCAACCAACTCGATCCCATCGACCTGATCAACCCGCGATCCCGGATCAACGGCGAGACGCCGATCTTCACCGAGTCCGAGCACTACTTCCTGGATCTGCCCGCGCTGGCCGACGCGCTCGGCGCCTGGCTGCGCACCCGCACCGACTGGCGGCCCAACGTCCTTCGGTTCTCGTTGAACCTGCTGGACGATCTACGCCCGCGGGCCATGACCCGCGACATCGACTGGGGCATCCCGGTTCCGCTGGACGGCTGGCGGGACCGGCCGGACAAGAAGCTGTACGTGTGGTTCGACGCGGTCATCGGCTACCTGTCCGCCTCCATCGAGTGGGCCCGCCGCTTCGGCAACCACGGCGAGCCCGATCCCGAGGCCTGGCAGCGCTGGTGGCACGGGGGGGACGAGCAGGCCCGGGCCTACTACTTCATGGGCAAGGACAACATCACCTTCCACTCGCAGATCTGGCCGGCCGAGCTGCTGGCCTACGACGGCCGCGGGTCGCACGGCGGCTCCGCCGGCACGCTCGGCGCGTTGAACCTGCCGACCGAGGTGGTGTCCAGCGAGTTCCTGACGATGAGCGGCTCCAAGTTCTCCACCTCCCGCCGGACCGTCATCTACGTCGGCGACTTCCTGCGCGAGTTCGGCGCCGATTCGCTGCGCTACTTCATCGCGGTGGCCGGGCCGGAGAATCAGGACGCCGACTTCACCTGGGAAGAGTTCATCCGGCGCAACAACTTCGAGCTGGCCAACGAGTGGGGCAACCTGGTCAACCGGTCGGTGTCCATGGCGCACAAGAACTTCGGTGCGATCCCGGCGCCGAAGTCGCCGGCCGACGCCGATGCCGAGCTGCTCCGGGCGTCCGAAGCGGCGTTCCGCACCGTCGGAGACCTGCTGGGCCGCAGCCGGTTCAAGCAGGCGGCGACCGAGGCGATGCGGGTGGTCGGGCTGGCCAACAAGTACATCTCCGAGTCGGAGCCGTGGAAGCTGAAGGACGACCCGGACCGCCAGGGCACCGTGTTGCACACCGCCCTGCAGGTCGTCGACGACGCCAAGACCCTGCTCACCCCGTTCCTGCCGCACTCCAGCCAGAAGATCTTCGAAGCCCTTGGCGGGCAGGGGGTCTGGGCGGCGCAGCCGGAGATCCGGACCGTCACCGACTTCGCCGACGACGTCGAGGGAGTCGGCGTGCCGGAGGTCGTCGACTACCCGGTGCTCACCGGCGACTACGCCGGCGAGCAGGCCACCTGGGCCCGCCGGGACATCGAGGTCGGCCGGCCTCTGGCCAAGCCCACTCCGCTGTTCGCGAAACTGGACAGCAAGCTCGGCGAGACCGGTCCGGACTGGGCCCCGATCGCGTGACCCGCCCGCCCTCCCCAGTTGATCATGGGCTGGTGGCCCTTATGACGCCGTCAGAAGGGCCACCAGCCCATGATCAACAGCAGGTGGGGGG
>JBDHZW010000383.1:0-4769 GCA_039812105.1 Nakamurella sp. | reverse complement strand
TGATCGCCGGTGACCTCCCGCAATGCCGGGATGTCGCTGACGATCACCGCGGTACCGGTGGCCAGTGCCTCCAGGGCCGGCAGGCCGAATCCCTCGTCCCGGGACGGCATGATCAGCGCCCGGGCGCCTGCCACGATCGCCGCCAGGTCGCCGATCGGCGCGTAGTCCAGCAGCCGCACCCCGGGGGCCTGGGTGATCTCGGGGCCCCAGCCGGGCGGCCCCACCAGCACCAGGGCGGGCACGTCGGATCCGTCCGTCGCCCGCAGTTGCTGGTAGGCGCGGATCAGGGTGGCCAGATCCTTGCGCGGTTCCCGGGTACCGACGAACAGGAAGTAGTCGTCGGGCACGCCCAGCCGAGCCCGCTCCGCCGTCGAGGGTGGCTCTCGGGCCAACCAGAGCGGATCCACCCCGAGCGGGGTCACGATGACCTCCGGGACGATGGACCCGTAGGCCTCGCGCACCCGGTCGGCCGTCGTCTGCGACGGCGTGACGACCGCGGCGGCTCGCCGCAGCGCGCGCGGCACGAGGGCCGTCAACGCCTGATTGGCATCGTCGACGACGTCCGGCATGGTCAGGTAGGCGATGTCGTGGATCATGGTCACCCCGCCGGTGCGACCGGTCGGTGGGAGCACGAAATTGGTGCCGTGGTAGACGTCAAGGCCGCGGGTGAGCAGGCTGACCGGCGGAAACTCCGACCGAGCCCAGGCGGCGTTCAGCACCCGGGCCGGCAGCCGGATGTGCCGGGTGGCCACGCCGGCCGGTACCGCGTCGGGCAGGCCGCCGGCACCACGGAGCGTGAAGGCCAGCACCGAGACCTGCACATCGGGTCGGCGGATCAATGCGTTCAGAAGATTCTCGGTGTACCGGCCGACGCCGGTTCGCCGCCCCAGCAGCGGCGCCCCGTCCAGGCCGACCCGCACCACCGACTCAGCCATGGCCTCAGCCCGCCCGAAACGCTTCCGGCGTTTCGGCGAGACCTGCGGCCAGCGCGTCCCGCCACGAGCGCAGCGGAGCAAGTCCGGCGGCGGCCCATTCGGCCCCGGACAGCACCGAGTAGGCGGGGCGGGGCGCCGGGCGGGGGAATTCGGCGGTGCTGACCGGCTGCACCCGCTCGGGGTCGTCGCCCAACTCGGCGAGGATGGCCCGGGCGAAGCCGTACCAGGTCGTCTCGCCTCCGTTGGTCGCGTGCAGCAGACCGCCCGGGCCGGTCGACGCGGCCAATTCGAGCAGGCCGGCGGCCAGGTCGGCGGTGTAGGTGGGGGTCCCCCGCTGATCGTCGACCACCGTCAGGGTCGGCCGGGTCGCCGCCAGCCGAGCGATGGTCTTGACGAAGTTGCTGCCGCGCGCCCCCCACACCCAGGCGGTCCGCACCACCCACGCCGCGGGGTGGGCGTCGAGCACCTTTGCCTCTCCGGCCAGCTTGGAAGCGCCGTAGACGCTCCGCGGCCCGGTCGGGTCGGTGGTTCGGTACGGCCGGTCACCGTCCCCGGGGAAGACGTAGTCAGTGGACAGGTGAATCAGGCCGAGACCGAGTCGCTGCGCGGCGACGGCCAGGTACCCGGGACCGTCCGCGTTGACCGCGTACGCGGCGTCCGGATCCGACTCGGCGTCGTCGACGGCGGTGTACGCCGCGGTGTTGACCACGACCGCCCGCTGCCCGGCCTCCGCCGCGCCGGCGGCGAAATAGCCAAGCACCCGTTGGACCGCGGCGCAGTCGGTGACGTTCAAGTCGCGGGATCCGACACCGAGCACGGCGGTGCCGGCGCGCTCGGCCGCGGCCACCACGTCGGAGCCCAACTGGCCGCGCGCACCGACGACCAGCAGGCGGTAGGGCGCCGGCACGTCAGCGGTCGATCGCCGAGCGGGCCTTGAGCGGCTCCCACCAGTCCCGGTTGTCCCGGTACCAGGCGATCGTGTCGGCCAGGCCCTCGTCGAACCGCACCAGCGGTTCGTACCCCAGTTCACGACTGATCTTTCCGTGGTCGACCGAGTACCGCAGGTCGTGCCCGCCGCCACGGGGGTCGACGATCCGCTCGACGAACGACTGGTCCCGGCCGGTGGCCTCGACCAGCTTGCTGGTCAACTCGGCGTTGGTCAGCTCGGTGCCCCCGCCGATGTTGTAGATCTCGCCGGGCCGCCCACCGGCCAGGACGAGGGCGATGCCCCGGCAGTGGTCGTCCACGTGCAGCCAGTCACGGACATTGCGACCTTCGCCGTAGAGCGGCACCGTCAGGCCGTCCATCAGGTTGGTGACGAACAGCGGGATGACCTTCTCCGGGAACTGGTAAGGCCCGTAGTTGTTCGAGCATCGGGTGATCGTCACCGGGACCTTGTGGGTCCGGGCGTAGGCGCGGGCCAGCAGGTCGGACCCGGCCTTCGAGGCGGAGTAGGGCGAGTTCGGCAGCAGCGGCTGGTTCTCGTCCCACGACCCGGATTCGATCGAGCCGTACACCTCGTCGGTCGACACGTGCACGAACCTGGTCAGTTTGGTGTCCAGCGCCGCCTGCAGCAGGGTCTGGGTGCCCAGCACGTTGGTCAGCACGAAGTCCGCGCCGCCCAGGATCGACCGGTCCACGTGCGACTCGGCGGCGAAGTGCACCACCGCGTCGGCCTGGGCGACCAGATCCCGGACCACCTCGGGGTCACAGATGTCGCCCTGGACGAACGTGTACCGATCCGAGTCCTCGACCGGCTCCAGGTTGGCCAGGTTGCCCGCGTAGGTCAACTTGTCCAGCACGACGACGTCCGCCCCCTCCAGACCGGGGTATCGGTCCGCGAGGAGGTGCCGGGTGAACGTCGATCCGATGAAGCCCGCCCCACCGGTCACCAGAATGCGCATGGTGACGCATTCTGCCGCACCCGCAGATTCGATCGGCAGGTGCGCCGGGCGCCGCCGAGCATCCGCGGTCGCGACGCCCGACACGCGAGGTCACCGGAATCTCAGGTGGCCGCCGTTACGCTGGCCGCGATCCGACCTCCGGGCAAGCGGTCCGTTGCCCACGGGCAACCGGCCCGGGCCCGCGGACGTCCCTGTTCGGCAGTCCCGGCACAGCCGAGACGCGGCAGTGATGGGACTGTGCGTCGGCTGTGGTCGGTAGCGGCCAGGAGCCGACACGGCGTGTGAAGGGCAGCGGTATGACGAACTCGGATCGATCCGATCCGCGGCGAGGGGCCCGCCGGTACGGGCCGAGTTCGTCCGTCCCACCGGGCCGGCCCCCCGGCGGTCAACCCTCATCCGGTCGCCCGTACCCCGACGCCGGGCGTGCACCCACCCCGCCGCAGCAGGCCTGGTCGCAGTCGAATCCGCAACCCACCCGCCGGATGCCGAGCTATCCGCCCCCTCCCGGTTACCGGTCGATGGCCTCCGACGTGCCGCCGGCCTTCGCCGGGTCGGTGCCGCCTCCGGCACCTCCCGGCGGTCCGCCGGGGGGCGGCTACGGCGGCGGGCCGTCCGGCGACCGGCCGAACCGGCGCCGGGGACTGCTCATCACCCGGATCGTGGCCACCGTGCTGGCCGCGGCGGTCTTCATCGGCGCCGGGGTGGCCTACGCCTTCACCGACACGCTGCAGAACGTCAGCGGCACGTCGGATGCGGCCGGCAACGCGGGGGACGCCGGGGTGATCTCGGCGGAGGGTCTGACGTTCCTGCTGGTCGGCTCGGACGCCCGGACCGACGCCGACGGCAACCCGCTGTCCGCCGAAGAGCTGGCGCAGGTCGGCACCGAGGACGACGGGGGCGGGATCAACACCGACACGATCATGCTGGTGCACGTGCCGCAGGGTGGGGGCCGGGCGACCGCGATCTCCATCCCCCGCGACACCTGGATCGGCACCCGGGTGACCAGCCAGATCGTCGGTCCGTACGCGAACGGATCCGAGGGGCCGTATCAGCCGAACAAGGTCAATTCTTTCTACGCCACGGCCAAGGCCTATACCGAGCAGTACCTGACCAGCCAGGGCGTGACGGACAAGGCGCAGATCGAGCGCGAGTCCAACGAGGCCGGCCGCACGCAGCTCATCCGGGTGATCCAGGCCTTCACCGGCCTGAAGATCGACCACTACGCCGAGGTCAACCTGCTCGGCTTCTACCTGCTGTCCAACGCGATCGGCGGCGTCCCGGTCTGCCTGAACGAGGCGGTCGACGACCCCTGGTCCGGGGCGAACTTCCCGGCCGGCGAGCAGGAGGTGCAGGGCACCGCGGCGCTGGCGTTCGTCCGGCAGCGGCATGGCCTGCCCGGTGGCGACCTGGACCGGGTGAAGCGGCAGCAGGCCTTCCTGCGCGGCGCGGCCGACAAGATCCTCTCGGTGGGCACACTGACCAACCCCAGCAAGTTGAACGCCCTGATCTCGGCGGTCGACCGGTCGGTCGTCTTCGACAAGGGCTTCGACGTGCTGACCTTCGCCGAGCAGATCACCAACCTGTCGTCCGGCAACATCAACTTCGAGACGCTGCCCACGACCGGCCCGGAGACCTCGACCGACAAGGACGCGCTGGCCACCGACCCGGCGCAGGTGAAGGCCTTCTTCCAGGGCATCGTGGGCGGGACCGCCGCCTCCTCGGGGACCAGCACGTCCGCGGCCTCGGTCGATCCGGCGAGCGTCACGGTCGACATCAACGACGGCACGATCGCCGACGGTGTCACCGCCCAGGCCTCCGAACTGGTCACCGACGGCGGGTTCAAACTCGGCGCGCTCGGCGTCATCGCCGGCACCCGGCAGGGGCACGAGCAGCAGACGACCGAGTTCCACTACTCGGGTGACGAGGCCGC
>JBDHZW010000382.1:0-4776 GCA_039812105.1 Nakamurella sp. | reverse complement strand
TGCTCGCCGAGCAGTTGGATGCCACCACCGAGGAGGAATCCGCCGGTCTGCTGGCGACGGTTCCGGTGCACGTGCCGATCGCCGTCGGCTCGACCAGCCCCGGTGATCGGCACGACCTGGAATCCAGGGCGCACCGATGGAGCGTGCTGGCCGACCGGATGCTCGAGCACCCGCTCGCCCGGGACCGCCGGCTCTCCCTCGGGTTGGACGGCCCCCGGGACTGAGCCCGTCTCTGCCTCAGCCCTGCGGCGCGTTCTCCCAGAGCCCGAGCACGTTGCCCTCGCTGTCCCGGAAGTAGGCGGCAAAGCCCATCTCACCCACCTGCTCCTTGGCGACCACCGTGGCGCCGCCCTTCGCCTGCACCGCCTGGAGCGTGTCGTCGATGCTGTCCACCTCCATGGTGATCACCGGCGACGCGGGGTATCGCCCGTTCCGCGCGTACATGCCCCCGTTGATGTGGCCCGGCTCGCTGGGCATCCCCGTCTCCGCGGTGGGCCCGGTGGAGACGATGGTGTAATCCATTTCCGGCATCTCGTTGATCTGCCAGCCGAACACGTCCTGGTAGAACGCCCGGGCTCGGCTCCCGTCCTCGTACGGCACCTCGAAATGCGACACCTTGCCGGCCATGCCTGCCTCCCTGCGGTCGTGGGGTCTCGGTCCGTCCCGGACGCTACGGCACGGGTCTGACACTGCTGAGAAACCAGTGGGACGCCGGCGGCGCATTCGGCTTGACGAGCTGTCGACCCTCCGGCGACGCGCCCCACAGCCACGAGAACCGGGGCCGCGCGGCGGGGTCTCAGCCGTAGGCCTGGACGCCCAGTCGCACGGCCAGACCCAGCCCGGCCAGGCCGATCAGCCAGCGGAGCAGGGTCACCGGCGCCCAGCGCACCACCTTGGGTCCGAGCCAGGCCCCGATCAGGCAGCCGATGCTCATCGGGATCACCGCGAGCCAGTCGACCGGAGCCAGGAACACGAACATCAGGGCGGCGACGCCGTTCGCGAAGCCGAGCAGCGCGTTCTTCAGCGCATTCGCCCGGGGCAGCGTGTCGTGGGTGGTATGCAGCAGCATGGCCAGCAGCAGCACCCCCGCCGCGGCGCCGAAGTAGCCGCCGTAGATGCAGATCAGCGCCATCCCGCCGGCCTCGGCGACGCGGAGTCGGGTGCTGGGCGGGGCGGCCACGTGGCCGTCCGGCGGGGACCGGCGGGGAATCAGGATGGTCAGCGAGGCCAGCCCGATCAGCCACGGGACGATCTTCTCGAAGCCCTCGGCCGGCGTGGACAGCAGGAGCGCGGCCCCGACGAGCCCGCCGAGCACCGCCATCGGCGCCAGCCGACGGATCCGCGGCCCCTGCCCCTTCAGCTCGGGCCGGGAGCTCAGCACCGAGCCGATCCCGGTGAACACCAGCGCGACGGTGTTGGTGACGTTCGCGCTGACCGGCGGCAGCCCGACGGCCAGCAGCGCCGGGTAGGTCGCCAGCGACGCCAGCCCGGCGATCGTCCCGAACAGCCCGCCGGCGATACCGGCGACGATCAGCAGGACGAATTCGGCGACGGACACCCGGTGATGGTGTCAGACCGCTCCGACCCCCCGATCAACCCGCTCGGCCCGTCGACGATCAATTCCGAGCCGAGTCCGGTCCCGCCGGTGCTCCGGGACGCCTGGCCCGCTCCGGGCGCGGGGTCGTGCGGGGGGGCCGTGCGGGGCGCCACCTCCGGTGACGCGCCGCGGACCGCACCGGTCCCGACTGACCCACCACTTTGCGCGCCCCGGGCGCACTCTGCCCGCGCCGAGCGCGCTGTGCGCCGGTGATCCGCAGCGCAAGGTGCGCCGGAAGCGCGCAAGGTGCGCCGGAAGCGCGCAAGGTGCAGCGACCCGGCGCACAGAGTTGGGCAAGGCAGGCACCCGAGCTCGCTCCCCCACCGCGACAACACGCCCCCGACCCACACCCGCCCGGCTCGCCCGCCACTCAACGCGCCCCCAAGCGCACTCTGCCCACCCGGGGCGCACTCTGCGCCGCAGATCCACGGCGCAAGGTGCACCCGAGGCGCGCAAGGTGCGCCCGAGGCGCGCAAGGTGCGCCGACCCGGCGCGCACAAAGTCGGCCGAGGCAGGCACCGCCGATCGGGCTCCGCCAGCGCCACGACACGCCCCCGACCCACACCCGCCCGGCTCGCCCGCCACTCAACGCGCCCCGAGCGCACTCTGCCCGCGCGGAGCGCACTCTGCGCCGCAGATCCACAGCGCAAGGTGCGCCGGAAGCGCGCAAGGTGCACCCGAGGCGCGCAAGGTGCGCCGACCCGGCGCAGAGACGTCCCGCATGAACGCCCGGACCGAACGGACCGCCCGGACCGCCCTGGTCGCCCCGCCGCCCGGCAGGAACGGTCGCGCGACGGCCGAACCCCCACCAGGCGCCCGGAGGGAGCTTTCAGGCGCTGGTGACGCGGTACACGTCGTAGACCCCGTCGACGCCCCGCACCGCATGGACCAGGTGCCCCAGGTGGGTGGGGTCGGCCATCTCGAAGGAGAACCGGGAGATCGCCATGCCGTCCTTGGACATGGACAGGTTGGCGGACAGGATGTTCACCTTCAGGTCCGCGAGGATCTTGGTGATGTCCGAGAGCAGCCGGGCCCGGTCCAGCGCCTCGACCTGGATCGTCACCAGGAAGACCGTCGCCGACGACGGGTCCCAGCTGACCTCGACTAGCCGGGCCTGGTCCTTCTGCAGGGACGACGCGTTGGTGCAGTCCACCCGATGCACCGAGACCGCGCCGCCCTTGGTGATGAAGCCGAGGATCTCGTCGCCGGGCACCGGGGTGCAGCAGCGGGCCAGCTTGACCTGGATGTCGTGGATGCCGCGGACCAGCACCCCGCCGTCGCCGGTCGCCCGGTGCCGCCGGCGGGTGACCGAGGGCACCGACCGTTCGGTGACCTCGTCGACCGCGTCCTCCTCGCCGCCGACGTAGGAGACGACCTTGGCGACGAGAGTGGCCGCAGCCACGTGGTTCTCCCCCACCGCCGCGTACAGCGCGGTGATGTCCTTGAAGCCGAGTTCGTGCCCGACGACAGCCAGCGCGTCGTGGGTGACCAGCCGCTGCACCGGGAGGCCGGCCCGGCGGGCGGCCTTGGCGATGGCCTCCTTGCCGAGTTCGACCGCCTCCTCGCGGCGGGACTTGGCGAAGTACTGGCGGATCTTGGTCTTGGCCCGGGAGGACGCGACGAACGACAGCCAGTCCCGGCTCGGGCCCTGATTGGGTGCCTTGGAGGTGAAGATCTCCACGAACTGCCCGTTGGACAGCCGGCGCTCCAGCGGCACCAGCCGGCCGTCCACCTTGGCGCCGATACATCGGTGGCCGACCTCGGTGTGCACCGAGTAGGCGAAGTCCACCGGGGTGGATCCGGCCGGCAGGGTGTGGATGTCGCCCTTCGGGGTGAACACGAAGATCTCGCTGTGCGCCATCTCGTAGCGCAGGTTGTCCAGGAACTCGCCGGCGTCCCCGGCCTCCCGCTGCCAGTCCAGCAGCTGGCGCATCCAGGCCATCTCGTCGACCGTCGCGCTGGCCCCGGCGTGGGTGCCGCGGGTCTCCTTGTACCGCCAGTGCGCGGCAATGCCGTACTCGGCGGTGTGGTGCATGTCGAAGGTGCGGATCTGCACCTCCAGCGGCTTGCCCTCGGGGCCGATCACGGTCGTGTGCAGCGACTGGTACACCCCGTACCGGGGCTGCGCGATGTAGTCCTTGAACCGGCCGGGCATCGGCGCCCACAGCGCGTGCACGACGCCCATCGCCGCGTAACACTCGCGGACGCTGCCGACCAGGATGCGCACCGCGACCAGGTCGTGGATCTCGTCGAAGTCCCGGCCGCGGGCCTTCATCTTCTGGTAGATCGAGTAGTAGTGCTTGCCGCGGCCGACCACCTGACCCGGGATCTTGGCGGCGGTCAGCTCGGACTCGAGCTTCTCGGTCACCGCGGCCAGGTAGGTGTCGCGGGAGGGCGCCCGGTCGGCCACCAGCCGGACGATCTCGTCGTAGCGCTTGGAATGCAGGATGGAGAAGGCCAGGTCCTCCAGCTCCCACTTGATGGTCGCCATGCCCAGCCGGTGGGCCAGCGGGGCGAGCACCTCCAGGGTCTCCCGGGCCTTGCGGGCCTGCTTGTCCGGCGGCAGGAACCGCATGGTGCGCATGTTGTGCAGGCGGTCGGCCAGCTTGATCACCAGCACCCGGGGGTCCTGGGCCATCGCGATGATCATCTTGCGGATGGTCTCGGCCTCGGTGGCGTCGCCGAACTTGACCTTGTCCAGCTTGGTGACGCCGTCCACCAGGTGGGCGACCTCCTCGCCGAAGTCGTCGGTGACGTTCTCCAGGGTGTACGGGGTGTCCTCGACGGTGTCGTGCAGCAGAGCGGCGACCAGGGTGGTGGTGTCCATGCCGAGGTCGCCCAGGATGGTCGCGACGGCCAGCGGATGGGTGATGTAGGGGTCGCCGGAGCGCCGGAACTGCCCGGCGTGCGCATGCTCGGCGACCTCGTAGGCCTTCTGCAGCTCCTTCAGATCGGCCTTCGGGTGCAGACCCCGGTGCACCGCGAACAGCGGTTCCAGCACCGTGCGAGTGGGCGAGGCGGTGGCCGAGCGCTGGCCGCTCATCCGGCGGGCGATCCGGGCCCGCACCCGCCGGGTGGCCGACGGCGCCGGCACCTCGGCGACCGGTTCCGGTTCGACGGCGGTGCCCACCGCTGACGACCCGGCCGGTGGCCGGGCCGGCGCGTCGGTCACGGGGGCG
>JBDHZW010000381.1:0-4785 GCA_039812105.1 Nakamurella sp. | reverse complement strand
CAGCAGGACGACGCCGACCACCAGCAGGCCGGCCGACAGCAGGCCGGCGGCGGCGTCGAGCGTCCGCGCAACCGGGCCGGCGGGCCGGGCGTCCGGTTCCGCGCCCGCCGTCACCCGCCGGGGCCGACCGGCTCGGTGATCCCGTTGCTCGCCGCGACGATCCGGGCCAGCATCGCCGGGTCGGTGCTCTCCTGGCCGAGCCGCAGCACCTTGTTGGTGCCGTGATAGTCGGACGATCCGGTGGTCACCAGGCCCAACCGGCCGGCGATCGCCCGCAGCTGCGCCCGGTCGGCCTCGTCGTGGTCGGGGTGGTCGACCTCCAACCCGCCCAGCCCCAGTCCGGCCAGTTCGGTCAGGTACGACTCGGTCAGCACCCGCCGCTCGCTGCGGGCCCGCGGGTGGGCGATGACGCTCACCCCGCCGGCCGCAGTGATCAACCCGATGGCCGTGGGCAGGTCGGTGTCCGCCTTGGGCACGTAGTACGGGCCGCGGCCGGACAGGTGCAGGGCGAAGGCCTGGTCGACCGAGACCACCACGCCGGCCTCGACCAGGGCCCGGCCGATGTGCGGTCGGCCGATCGGCGCCCCGTCGGCGATCTCCAGCACCCGGTCGGCGGTGATCGGCACCCCGGCCGCGACCATCTTCTGCACGATCGCCAGGCCGCGGTGCAGCCGTTCCTCGCGGAGCCGGGCCTGCTCCCGAACGATCGCCGGGTGTTCGGGGTCGAACAGGTAGCCCAGCAGGTGCACGCTGGTCCGTCGCTCCGGGGTGCTCACCGAGGTGGAGAACTCGGCACCGCGGATCACGGTCAGCCCGGCCGGCCGGGCCGCCAGCGCCGGTGCCCAGCCCATGGTGTTGTCGTGGTCGGTGATGGCCACCACGTCCAGGCCGGCCGCGGCCGCCGCGCGCATCAGCTCGGCCGGGCTGTCCGTGCCGTCGGATGCGGTGGAATGGGCGTGCAGGTCGATGAGCACGCCGACCATCCTGCCGGGTGCCGCCGGACGGGCGTCCCCCGGCTCCCCGGCCTCGGTCCGTCCCCGCCCGGATGCCGACCGGCCGGCGCGACGAACGACCGGGGCCCCGGACCGCGGGTACGCTCGTCGGGCAGACCGCAGGATGCACCGCCGCACCGGGTCTGGCCTGCCCCGATGCGCCTTTGCGTCGACCCCGAGGAGGTGGCCATGCCCGTTCTGCCCTCCCTGCCTTCGCTGCGACCCCAGCGTCACCGGCACGACCCGGCCACCGAGCCGCCCGCGTCGCACGCCGACGCGATCGTCGACTGCGCCGCCTACCTCGACGGGCAGCGGGTCCGCGAGTGCGGCGATCCGGTCCAGGCCCTCGCCCGGGTGCGGGCCGAGGGCCGCGGGTTCGTGTGGATCGGCCTGCACGAGCCGGACGAGGACGAGATGGCCTTCCTGGCCAACCTGTTCGGTCTGCACGAGCTGGCCGTCGAGGACGCCGTGCAGGCCTATCAGCGACCCAAGATGGACACCTACGACAACTCCCTGTTCCTGGTGCTCAAGACGGTCGCCTACGTCGAGCACACCGCCGGCAACGCGGTGCAGATCGTCCAGGACGGGGAGATCATGGTCTTCCTCGGACCGGACTACATCGTCACCGTGCGGCACGGTGCTCATTCGGCGCTGCGGACCGTGCGGGCGGCGCTGGAGGACGACCCCGAGCAGCTGGCCATCGGCCCGGCCGCGGTGATGCACGCCATCGCCGACCACGTCGTCGACGAGTACCTGTCGGTGGTCGAGGCGGTCGAGGACGACATCGACGAGATGGAGAACTCGGTCTTCACCCCGGACCGGCCGGTCGACATCGAGCAGATCTACCTGCTCAAGCGGGAGATCCTCGGGCTGCGCCGGGCCGTCGCCCCGCTGATGCCCGCGATGCGATCCCTGGCCGGCACGTCGACCCGGTTGATCCCGAAGAAGATCCGGAACTACATCCGCGACGTCGAGGACCACCTGTCGGTGGTGGCCGACCGGGTGTCCACCTTCGACGAGATGCTCACCACACTGGTCAACGCCGCGCTGGCCGAGGTGACGACCCGGCAGAACGAGGACATGCGCAAGATCTCGGCGTGGGCGGCCATCGCCCTGGTGCCGACCGCCATTGCCGGCATCTACGGCATGAATTTCGCCAACATGCCCGAGCTGAGCTGGACTTACGGCTACCCGATGGCCATCGCGGTGATCATCGGCCTGTGCGTGACGCTGTACATGCTGTTGCGCAAGCGCGGATGGCTGTGAGTTCGGCCGAACGCGGCCGACCGGGAGCGAATCGACACAGCTTCGTCACCGAATCGTGGCCGACCCTCCGGTTCGGGTGATCAGCGTCGTCCTTCCGGTGTGCCAGGATTTCCCCGGATCCGGGCACACCCGGAGAAACGCAGTCGAGAGCGCGCACCGCGGCCGCTCGAACGGTCGGCCGGACGCAACACCGGCCGCGAACTGGAGGACCCCGTCATGGAGAACTTCTGGAGCATCATCTGGATCGTGATCTGGAGCTTCGTCTTCGTCGCGTATCTGTTCGTGCTCTTCTACATCCTGACCGACCTGTTCCGCGATCACCAGCTCAGCGGCTGGTGGAAGGCGCTCTGGATCATCTTCCTGATCTTCTTCCCCTACCTGACGGCACTGGTGTACGTGATCGCGCGGGGCAAGGGGATGTCGGAACGGCAGCTGGCGGCGGTGCGCCAGGCCAGGACCGACACCGACGCCTACATCCGGGACGTGGCCAGCGGCGGCAAGTCGCCCGCCGACCACATCGCCGACGCCAAGGCCCTGCTGGACAACGGCACCATCACCCAGCAGGAGTTCGAGCGGCTCAAGGCCAAGGCTCTCGCCTGATTCGTCAGGCCTGACGAAGCGGCCCGGCAGGGACTTCCCTGCCGGGCCGTTCTGTGCTTGCGATCCGTGGGTCGGCCGATCGGGTCAGCCGCGCCGCCCCAGTTCCATCTTGGCCAGGATGTCCCTGGCCTGCTCGGCCGTGCGGGGCTGGCAGAGCACGTCGTAGCGCCGGGCCACCACCTGGGACGCCGAGGTGAAGTCCCGCCGGCCCTTGGCCACCGAGTAGCCCAGGTAGCCCATCACCGCGCCGAACAGCGCACCGATCGCCACCGCGGCCAGCACCAGGACCAGGACCCCGCTCTGCACCGGGGAGAAGACGAACATCAACAGCCCGACGAACAGGCCCATCCACGCCCCGGACGCGGCACCGGCGGCGGCCAGCTTGCCGGCGGTGAGCCGGCCGGTCACCCGCTCCACCAGCTGCAGGTCGGAGCCGACGATGGTGACGTCCTGGATGGAGAAGTCGTGCTTGATCAATTGCTCGACGGCGGCCTGCGCACTGGCGTACGTGGGGTACGCGGCCACCGCGAAACCGGTGGGTGGCGTGGGCAGGTTCGGTACCGACCCGACGGTACGGAAACCGATGGGCGAACCGATGGGCGACGTCATGAATACACCTCCAACTTCACAGTGGCCTCATGCTGGCACATGCACATGTGTGGGCCATGGGAGCACGGGCCGCACCCGGCGAGGACGGCCGCCGACGTAGCCTGGCGGGTGATCCGGCGCCTCCGTGACCGGGTCCGGCTCCGCCCCGCCGCCGCGGGTGCGACCCCCGAACCAGCTAGGACATGATGACCGTCACCCTCGAAGCCGTCCGCGCGGCGCTGTCCACCGTCAAGGACCCGGAGATCCGCCGGCCGATCACCGAACTGGACATGGTCAAGGACCTGACCGTCGACGACGCGGGAGTCGTCGCGTTCACGCTGCTTTTGACCATCGCCGGCTGCCCGATGCGGGACACCCTGGTGCGCGACGTCACCGCCGCGGTCCGCGGTGTCCCCGGGGTGGCCGACCTGCGGCTGGACATCGGCGTGATGACCGACGAGCAGCGGGCCGCCCTGCGCGAGATGCTGCGCGGCGGACCCGGCAAGGAGATCCCGTTCTCCCGGCCCGACTCGCGCACCCGGGTGTTCGCGATCGCCTCCGGCAAGGGTGGGGTCGGCAAGTCGACGGTGACGGTCAACCTGGCCGCCGCGCTGGCCGCCCGGGGGCTGGCCGTCGGCGTGGTGGACGCCGACGTCTACGGCTTCTCGGTGCCGCGCATGCTCGGCGTCACCGCCCGGCCGACCCGGGTCGGCGACATGATCCTGCCGCCGGTCGCGCACGGGGTGAAGGTGATCAGCGTCGGCATGTTCGTCGACGGCAACGTCCCGGTGGTGTGGCGGGGCCCGATGCTGCACCGCGCGCTGCAGCAGTTCCTGGCCGACGTCTACTGGGGCGACCTGGACGTGCTGTTGCTGGACCTGCCGCCCGGCACCGGCGACATCGCGATCTCCACCGCCCAGCTGATCCCGACCGCGGAGATCCTGGTGGTCACCACCCCGCAGGCGGCGGCCGCCGAGGTGGCCGAACGGGCCGGCGCCATCGTCAATCAGACCCGGCAGCGGATCGCCGGCGTGGTGGAGAACATGGGCGCGATGACGCTGCCCGACGGCAGCACCCTCGAGCTGTTCGGCGCCGGCGGCGGCGAGTCGGTCGCGGCATCGCTGAGCCAGCTCACCGGCGCCACCGTGCCGCTGCTGGGCCGGGTGCCGTTGGAGGTCGGGCTGCGGGCGGCCGGCGACGCCGGGCGACCGTTGGTGCTGGACGCGGAGCCGAGTCCGGCCGCCGACGCATTGCGCGGGGTGGCCGCCGCCCTGGCCGAGAAGGCGCGTCCGTTGGCCCGGGTGTCGCTGGGCATCTCGCCGGCCGGCCGGCCGGACCG
>JBDHZW010000380.1:0-4789 GCA_039812105.1 Nakamurella sp. | reverse complement strand
CCGTCTACGGCGGCACCGGATTCCTGCCCCAGCGGGCCGCACTGAAGGCCGGCGCCCAGGTCGTCGTCGGCACCCCCGGCCGCATCATCGACCACCTCGAGCGCGGCACCCTGGACCTGTCGGGCCTGCGCTTCCTGGTGCTGGACGAGGCCGACGAGATGCTGCGGATGGGGTTTGCCGAGGACGTCGACCGGATCCTGTCCGACGCGCCGGGCAGCCGGCAGACCGCCCTGTTCTCGGCGACCATGCCACCGGCCATCCGGTCGATCGCCGCCGAGCACATGACCGACCCGGTCGACATCGCGGTGTCCCGTCAGTCGTCCACGGTCGATTCGGTCCGGCAGATCTACGCGGTCGTCCCGTTCCGCGACAAGGTCGACGCGCTCACCCGGTTCCTGCAGGTCACCGAGGGTGACGCGGCGATCGTGTTCGTCCGCACCAAGGAGGCCTGCGACCAGGTCGGCACCGACCTGATCGCCCGTGGCGTGTCGGCCGCGGTGATGAACGGCGATGTGCCGCAAAAGGAACGCGAGAGGATCATCGAGCGGCTCCGGGACGGCCGGCTGGACGTGCTGGTGGCCACCGACGTGGCCGCCCGCGGGCTGGACGTCGACCGGATCGACCTGGTGGTCAACTTCGACGCTCCCGGCGAGCCGGAGGCGTACGTGCACCGGATCGGGCGCACCGGCCGGGCCGGCCGCACCGGCACCGCACTGACCTTCTTCACCCCCCGTGAGGTCGGCCGGCTACGCGCCATCGAGCGAGCCACCCGCGGCACCCTCGAGCAGATCGTGCCGCCCACGCACGACGAGGTGGCCGCACACAAGGCGGCCGTCGTGTTGCGCAAGGCGCTGGCCCGGCGGGACGTCGGGCGGTTGGGCGGGCCGAACCGAATGGTCCGCGATCTGCTCGCCGAGCACGACCTGACCGCCGAGGAGCTGGCCGCGGCGCTGCTGGCGCTGGCCGCCGGTGACGACGGTACGGAGCCGGAGCCGACGCCCGAACCGGCCTCGTTCGACCGGGATCGCAAGACCAAGGTCCGGTCCGCGGCCGGTGACCGGCCCCGGTCGGCCGCCGATCGCGGCGGCCGCGGGCGGGCACCGTTCGGCCGTCGCTACCGGGTCGCCGTCGGGCACCGGGACGGCGTCCGCCCGGCCGGGATCGTCGGCGCGATCACCGGCGAGGGCGGCGTCAACGGCAAGGACCTCGGGCGCATCGACATCTACGACTCGTTCTCCACCGTCGAGATCGCCGCGGACCTGTCCCCCGCCGCCCTCGCCCGGATCGCCAACGCCCGGGTCAGCGGCCGAACCCTGCGGATCGAGCCCGATCGCGACGACCAGCCGGGGCGCCGGCCCTGGGCGGGTCAGCGGGACTCGCACGGCCCGCGCAAGTCCGGACCCGCGGGCGGCGAGCACGGGTACGAACACCGCGGTTCGCGCGGGTACCGCGGCGGTCGCTGACCCGATTCCGTCCCCGACCCGCGTGGAGCCGGCGGGCCGACCTCGGTCGGCCGTGCGATGCTCCCGGCAGCACGGCGCCACGTCGAGGTGGTGCCGGCGGAGCGGGGTCGGGGCTGGGTCGGGGCAAAGGGGGCAACATGCCGGTCAACCGTCGATTCGAGCGGGAAGGCGTCGAGTTCGCCCGGGCGGTCACCTTCTACGACGCCATCTACGCCTTCGCGGTGACGCTGCTCATCACGACCGTCGACGACTTCAGCCCGGACGCATGGTCGAGCCTTACCGCGCTCTGGGACGCCAACGGAAAGTCGTTGATGGCCTTCGCGATCAGCTTCGTCGTGGTCGTGTCGTTCTGGCGGGGCAGCCATCGGTCCGTCGCCGGGCTGATCGCGATGAACGGCCGGATCATCGTGTTGAGCTGCATGGCGATGTTCGGCGTCGTGCTCATCCCGTTCGCAACCGAGGCGATGGGCAAGGTCGGCGATCTGCCCCTGCCGATCGCCGTCTATGCGGTGGTGATCGCGGCCACGTCGATCATGCACCACGTGATGGAGGACCAGGCGGACCTGGCCGACCTGCGGCATCATCGTCGGTCGCCGGCGCAGCGTCGGTGGCACTGGGCGGGCGCGGCGATCCTGCCGGTGGTGTTCCTCCTGTCGATCCCGGTGGACTACCTGGTCGGGCCGACCGCCGCGCAATGGTCGTGGGCCTCGCTGTTCGTGCTGGGGCCGGTGCTCGGCGGGTGGGTGGACCGCCGGATGGCCGCACTCCAGACCCCCGAATCGGACGTGGAGGCGGAGCCCGGGCCGGGCACGCCCGGATGACCGTCTTCGTCGTCGACGCTGTCGCGAACCTTGGCTTCCTAACGCCATTAGGAATACCATCGGACATGTGGCAACAGTCCCGATCGCCGACGGGCGACGGCAGCGTCGCCGTCAGGAGACCATCGACGAGATCCTGGCGGCCGCCATGGCGGCAATGACCCTGGATGGCGTGGCCGGCCTGTCGCTGTCCGACGTCGCGCGGCGGGTCGGCATCCGACCGCCGTCGATGTACGAGTACTTCCCGAGCAAGATGGCCCTGTACGACTCGTTGTTCGAATCCGGCTACCGGCAGCTGAACGAGGCCATCCTGGCCCGCGTCGATGTCCCCGGCCTGACGCCGCTCGGCAGGTTGCGCGTGGGCTTCGGCGTCTTCGTCGAATGGTCGCTGACCCACCCGGTGCTGGCCGAACTGATGTTGTGGCGGCCGGTGCCGGGGTTCCGGCCGTCCGAGCGGGCGTTCGCGGCCAGTGTCGTCAACCTGCAGATCGTCGGCGACGCCGTTGCCCGGGCGGTCGACGGCGGCGAACTCGACCCATCCGCCCTGTCGGACGCGGGGCTGGCTCTGCTCAACATCGTCGGGTCCGGACTGATCACCCAACAGCTGGCCAACGACCCCGCATCCGCCCCCGCCGACGGCCGGTTCAGCCGGCACGTCGGCGCCGCATTCGACCTGTGGTCCGCCCGGTTCGCCCGCCAGCCGAAGGAGCATCGATGACCGCCGACATCTCCGCGCCGACACCGGCCCGGGACATCCCGATCACCCCCCGGGCCGAGGGCGCCGATCTGCTGGCCGCTTCGCTCGCGGCGCTGGATCGGCAACTCGGCGAACTCTCCGACACCGACGCGGGTCGGCCGACCGACTGCACCCGGTGGGACGTCCGGGCGATGATCGCGCACGTCGTCGCGTCCACGCAGGAGTGCGGCCGGCCCTGGTTGACAACGGTGCGCGCGGTGCGGGGGCGTCGCCGGTACCCCGAACTGGCCCTGCTGGATGCTCGCAACGAACTGCAGACCGTTCTGTTCCCGGACGATCTGGCCCAGTTGCGGCTTCGGCTGCGGGCGCTGGTCGGCGTCCCCGTCCCGTTCGGCCTTCCGGGCGTCCCGCCCATCCGGCTGGGCTACCTGGTCGCCGTGCTCGGCGCGCGCGATACCTGGACGCACGCCGTCGATCTCGCCCAGGCGACCGGTCGGCCGCGGGTGGCCGGACCGCACGACGGCCCGATCATCAAGCAGGTGATCCGCGATCTCGACATCCGCTGGACGGGTCCGGCGGTCGTCCTGGGACTGTCCGGCGCGACCGGCGGACTGTTCCTGATCGGCTCCGGCGAGCCGGTCGCCACGGTGCAGGCCGACGCCGTCGAACTGTGCCGCTTGCTGTCCGGTCGCCCGGCCGACGACCCGGTGCAGCTCGTCGACGGGGATCCGGCCGGCGCGGCGGCGGTGACCGCCGCCCGGGTGCCGTTCTGAGCCGAGATCCGGCCCCGCCCGACTGGACGAGGTCAGACCCGACTGGACGAGGTCAGAACAGCGTCGGCACCCCCTCCTCCGCGGCCGGGTCGGTCCGCGCCGGCAGGCTGCCGGCCGGGAACGAGGCCTCCCGATCCCCCGGCACCCCGCGGACGGGATTCCGGCCGGCCAGCTGACCATCCGCACCGGAACCGAGCCCGAGTTCGTGGCTGATCCGCTTCACCCGGCCGACCAGCTCCTTGCGGTAGTCCGCGGGCAGGTTGGCGCCCCGTGCGTACAGCCGCTCGTAGACGCCGACCAGGTCCGGACGGGTGCCGTGGAGCCAGCCGAAGAACCATTCCCGGGCGCCCGGCCGCAGGTGCAGCGGGATCCCGCTGACCCCGGTGGCCCCGGCCTGCGCCAGCTGCCCGAGCAGCCGGCGCAGTTGCTCGGGCGAGTCCGTCAGGTGCGGCAGGATCGGCGCGACGAACACCCCGCAGGGCAGGCCGGCGTCCCGGATCCGCCGCACCAGCTCCAGCCGGGCCTTCGGGGTCGGCGTGCCCGGTTCCAGCGTCTCCTGCAGTTCCGGGTCCAGCAGCGCCAGCGACACTCCGACTCCCACCGGCACGCTGCGGGCCGCGGCCGCGAGCAGCGGCAGGTCGCGGGCCAGCACCGTGCCCTTGGTCAGGATGGAGAAGGGGGTGCCGCTGTCGGCCAGGGCTCCGATGATTCCCGGCATCAACCGGTACCGGCCCTCGGCCCGCTGGTACGGGTCGGTGTTGGTGCCCATCGCGACATGCTCACGGGTCCAGCGCGGCGACGAGACCTCCTTGCGCACCAGCGATCCCACGTTGGTCTTGACGACGATCTGGGTGTCGAAGTCGTGCCCGGAGTCGAAATCGAGGTAGCCGTGGGACTTGCGGGCGAAGCAGTAGACACAGCCGTGGGAGCATCCGCGGTACGGGTTCACGGTCCAGGCGAACGGCATCGGCGAGCCGCCCGGCACCCGGTTCAGCGCCGACTTGGCGTGCACCTCGTGAAAGGTGATGCCGGCGAATT
>JBDHZW010000379.1:0-4817 GCA_039812105.1 Nakamurella sp. | reverse complement strand
CCCCGCGCACGCCGCGGCGCCGAGCAGGACCAGGGCGGCCAGCAGCGCCAGGGGCCGCCCGGACCGGGCCCGCCCGGACCGGGGCCCCGTGCCGTCGGATTCGGGGCCGGTCACGACCGGGTCCGCGGGTCGTCGTCGGCCCGGCGGTACATCCGGTCGCTTCCGACGACCCGAAGGTCCGCACACCCGCCGATCCGCAGCGTAATCGGGGGTCCGAAGCCGTGCCGCGGAACAACCGGTCGCCCCGCACGGCCCGATGTTCCGCACTCCTGCCGGTCGGCCGCCCGACCACTCATCCCGACCACGCCCGCGGAACAACCGGTCGCCCCGCACGACCCGACGTTCCGCACGCCCGCCGATCCACGGTGCGGCCGGCGGTCCGAGGCGGCGCCGCGGAACACCCGGTCGCCCCGATGGTCGGCACGCCCGGGGTCCCCGCCACGCGCCCCGCGCTCAGCCATCGACCGGCCGCATGGTCGAGGCGGCCCCGACGGCGGCGATGACCGCGGCGGCCTTGTTCCGGCATTCGGCGTCCTCGTTCTCCGGCACCGAGTCGGCCACCACCCCCGCGCCGGCCTGCACGTAGGCGGTACCGCCGGCGACCAGCGCGGTGCGGATGGTGATCGCGGTGTCGGCGTCGCCGGCGAAGTCCAGGTAGCCGACCACTCCCCCGTACACCCCGCGGCGAAGGGACTCGAGTTCGTCGATGATCTGCATCGCCCGCGGCTTGGGGGCGCCGGACAGGGTGCCGGCCGGGAAGCAGGCGGCCAGCGCGTCGTAGGCGGTGCGGCCGGGCGCGAGCTGGCCGGTCACCGTCGAGACGATGTGCATGACGTGGCTGTACCGCTCGATGGTGAAGAAGTCGACGACCTTGACGGTGCCCGGCGCGCACACCCGGCCCAGGTCGTTGCGGCCCAGGTCGACCAGCATGACGTGCTCGCTGCGTTCCTTCTCGTCGGCCAGCAGGTCCTTGGCCAGCAGGACGTCGTCCTCCTCGGTGTGCCCGCGGGGGCGGGTGCCGGCGATCGGGTGCATGGTGACCAGCCCCTCCCGCACCGTCACCAGCGCCTCCGGGGACGACCCGACGACGGCGATCGGCTCGCCGTCCGGAGTCGGCAACCGCAGCAGGTACATGTACGGGCTGGGATTGGTGGCCCGCAGCACCCGGTAGATCTCCAGCGGGTCCGCGTCGGTCGGCACGTCGAACCGCTGGGACAGCACGATCTGGAACGCGTCGCCGGCCCGGATGTGCTCCTTGGCGACGTCCACCTTGGCCCGGTACTCGGCCGACTCCATCCGCCGGCGCACGTCCGGGGTGCGGGCCGCGAAGTGCGCGGCGGGCAGCGACCGCGGCTCGGCCAGCTGCCGGCTCATCTCGTGCAGGCGACCGACGGCGTCGTCATAGGTCTCGTCGACCCGTTCGTCGGTGCCGTCCCAGTTGACCGCGTTGGCGATCAGCGTGACGGTGCCGCCGTGGTGGTCCAGCGCGGCCAGGTCGGTGGCCAGCAGCATGACCAGCTCGGGAATCTCCGGGTCCCGCACGCCCGGGTCGGCGGCGTCGATCCGCTCCCACCGGCGGACGACGTCGTAACCGAGGTAGCCGACCATCCCGCCGGTCAGCGGCGGCAGCCCGGCCAGCGGCTCGCTGTGCAGGAAGCGCAGCGACTCGTCGAGCACCCGCAGCGGGTCGCCGGTGTGCGGCAGCCCGGCCGGCGGAGTACCCAGCCAGGTCGCCTCGCCGCCCCGTTCGGTCAGGATGGCCGGCGCCCGCACCCCCACGAAGGACCACCGCGACCACGACCGGCCGTTCTCCGCCGACTCCAGCAGGAAGGTGCCGGGCCGGTCGCCGCACAGCGTCAGGTACAGCCCGACCGGGGTGATCGCGTCGGCCAGCAGCCGCCGGGTCACCGGGATGACCCGGCGATCCCGGGCCAGCTCGCGGAACTCCGCCCGGGTCGGGCTGATCTCGCCGAGCCCGGGTTCGGCCGTGCGGGGTGGCGCGGGGGTGCTGACGGACATGCGGGTCATTGTGCCGCCCGTACGGTGATCCGATGACCGTGAGTCCGGACCCCGCCGCCGACCTTGCCGCCTGGACCGACGCGCAGTCGATCGACGATCTGCGCGCCCGGGGCGGCCTGAAATGGACGTCGGTGCCGGCCGGCGCGATCGGCGCGGGCGTGGCCGAGATGGACCTGCCGCTGGCCCCGGCGATCGTGACGGCCCTGCACGAGGCGGTCGACCGGGGCGCCACCGGCTACCTGCCGCCGGCCCTGGCGAACGGGGTGGCCCAGGCAACCGCGGGATGGCAGCGGCGGTACGGCTGGTCGGTCGACCCGGCCGACGTCCATCCGGTCGGCTCGGTCGTCACCGGCTTCCGGATCGTGCTGGAGCGGCTGACCGACCCGCGGGCCCCGGTCGTCCTGCCGGTCCCCGCCTACATGCCGTTCCTGACGGTGCCGGCCACCGCCGGGCGCCAGCTGGTCACCGTGCCGATGCAGGTTGTCGACGGCCGGTACGAGTTCGACCTGCCGGCGATCGCCGCCGCGCTCCGGCCCGGGGCGGTTTTCGTGCTGACCAACCCGCACAACCCGACCGGCCGGGTGTTCACCGAGCCGGAGCTGCTGGCGCTGGCCGAGCTGATCGACGCCGCCGGCGCGACCGTCTTCGCCGACGAGATCCACGCCCCGCTGACCATGCCCGGCTTCCGGCACCTGCCCTATGCCACCCTGTCGCCGACCACCGCCGGCCACACCATCGGCGGCACCTCGGCGTCCAAGGGGTGGAACATCCCCGGGCTCGGCTGCGGCCAGCTGATCCTGTCCTCCGGCGAGTCCCGCGCGGCCTGGGAGCGGCTGGACCCGTTCACCCAGCACGGCGGCGGCGTCACGCCGTTGGGCGCGGTCGCCACCATCGCCGGGTACACCGCCGGGGCGGGCCATCTCGCTGCCTGCGTCCAGTACTTGGAAGCGGGCCGCGACCTGTTCGCCGCCGAGTTGGCGCGCTCCCTCCCGGCCGCCCGGATGTCACCGCTGCAGGGCACGTACCTGGCCTGGCTGGACCTGCGCGGGGTGCCGGCCGATCCGGCCACGGTGGCCGACCGCGCCGGCGTCCACGGGGTGGACGGGACGGCCTGCGGGGTGCCGGGGTTCCTGCGGGTGAATCTGGCGATGCCGCACCCGCTGCTGGTCGAGACCGCGCGCCGGCTGGGCACGCTTCAGCGCCGCTGATGACCGTCAGGACTGTCGAATTCGGGCGATCAGGCCGGCGTCGAAACAGGTGCGGTCGCCGGTGTGGCAGGCGCCGCCGGTCTGGTCGACGAGCACCAGCAGGGTGTCGCCGTCGCAGTCGCGGCGCACCTCGACGACCCGCTGGGTGTGTCCCGACGTCGCCCCCTTCACCCAGTACTCCTGCCGGGACCGGGACCAGTAGGTGCCGGCACCGGTGGCCAGGGTGCGACGCAGCGCCTCGGCGTCCATCCACGCCACCATCAGCACCTCGCGGGTGTCGTACTGCTGCACCACGGCGCAGACCAGCCCGTCCGCGTTGTACTTCAGCCCGACTGTGGGGTCGGCCGTCGGCTCGCTCACCACGTGGTCGCCGCCCGGACGCGCCTCCGCGGAAACGGCAATTCGGGCATCCGATATATCGGCGACGTTTCCGCGGAAACGTCGGCGGATCTCACGACGCCTCCTGGCGAGCCCGCCGGACCGGGTAGCCGGCCTCCTGCAACTGCGCCTTCACCGCGTCGATGCGCAATTCTCCGAAATGGAACACCGACGCGGCCAGAACCGCGTCCGCACCGGCGGCGATGGCCTCCGGGAAATGGTCGAGGGCGCCGGCCCCGCCGGAGGCGATCAGCGGCACGCCGACCGCCGTCCGGATGGCGGTGAGCATTTCGGTGTCGAAGCCGTTCTTGGTGCCGTCGGCGTCCATGGAGGTCAGCAGGATCTCCCCGGCCCCGGCGTCCTGCGCGCGGCTGGCCCACTGCACGGCGTCGATGCCGGTGCCGCGCCGGCCGCCGTGCGTGGTCACCTCGTACCCCGATGGGCACCCGGGCTCGCCGTCGGATACCCGGCGGGCGTCGACCGCGATCACCACGCACTGCGAGCCGAACCGGGCGGCCGCCTCGGCCAGGAACTCGGGGCGGGCGACCGCGGCCGAGTTGACCGACACCTTGTCGGCCCCGGCCCGCAGCAGCGCGTCGATGTCCTCGATCGTGCGCACCCCACCACCGACCGTGAGCGGGATGAACACCTGTTCCGCGGTGCGCCGGATCATCTCGTAGGCGTACCGACGGTTGTCGCTGGTCGCGGTGATGTCCAGGAAGGTCAGCTCGTCCGCGCCCTCCTCGTCGTAGCGGTGCGCCAGTTCCACCGGGTCGCCGGCGTCGACCAGGTCGACGAAGTTGACGCCCTTGACGACGCGCCCCTCGGACACGTCCAGGCAGGGAATGACACGGACCGCGACGGACATGGCTCCCAGCCTACGTAGAGACAACACTCACGTTCTCATCATGTTTAGCCGGGCAAAGCAGGTCTACGGTCAGGCGGCCGGAACCGCCGCGCTCTCGGCTCATCCAGTCGCAGGGGGATCATGTGAAAACTCGACTCGTCGGCGTCGCGTTGCTGGTTGCGGCCGCGCTGTCCATCTCGGCCTGCGGTTCGTCGGGCAGCGGCAGCGCGGCCGCGACGACCGGCGCGTCCAGTCCCGCGGCCCTCAGCTCGGCCGCCGCCGCCGTGTCCTCGGCGAGGTCCGCCGCCGCGGGCGCGATGTCCTCGGCCGCGGGCGCCGCGACGTCGGCGATGTCGTCGGCGGCC
>JBDHZW010000378.1:0-4874 GCA_039812105.1 Nakamurella sp. | reverse complement strand
ACGTGCTGGAGGACATGAACGCCGGCGGCTACTCCCTGGGCGGCGAACAGTCGGGCCACCTGATCCTGGCCGAACACGCCACCACCGGCGACGGGCTGCTCACCGCGCTGCACCTGATGGCCATGGTCGCCGAGACCGGCCGGCCATTGGCCGAACTGGCGTCGGTGGTCGTCCGGTACCCGCAGGTGCTGATCAACGTGCGGGTCTCCGACAAGTCCGCCGTCGCCGCGTCCGACGAGGTGCAGGCGGCGGTGGCCGCGGCGTCCGCCGAGCTGGGCGACGAGGGCCGGCTGCTGCTGCGCCCGTCCGGCACCGAGCCGCTCGTCCGGGTCATGGTCGAGGCCGGCACCGACGAGATCGCCCAGGACGTGGCCGAGCGGGTGGCCAAAGTGGTCGCCTCCGTCTGACCCGGCCTGCTCGCCGCGTCGGTAGCCCTGCTGACGCGGCGCCTGCGGCGCGCCGCCTGCGCCGCGACTGGGGCGCCGCCGGCGCCGCGACTGGCGCAGCACCGGTTCAAGTGGACCGGCGGTGCGCCACTGGGTCCGGCTCCCCACTCGCCCGCGCCGCGACTGGCGCGTCACCGGGTCAAGTGGACCGGCCATGCGCCACTGGGGTTCGGCGTCCCCGCCGGCGGGTGCCTCGCGCCGCCCACACCGCGACTGGCGCTCCGCCCGCCCCGCGATGGCGCGCCGCCCGCGCCGCGACTGGCGCGTCACCGGTTCAAGTGGACCGGCGGTGCGCCACTGGGTCCGGCTCCCCACTCGCCCGCGCCGCCCATGCCGCGATGGCGCGCCGCCTGCGGCGCGACTGGCGCGTCGCCGGCTCACGTGGACCGGCCGTGCGCCACCGGGCCCCAAGCTCCGGTTCGGCCCGGCCGAAACCCAGGTCAGAGCAGGGCGGCGGTGCCGATGTCCTCGACGTCCAGCGGCGGGGTCAGGTCCGGGTCGTTCGGGTCGAGCAGCTTGGTGCCGCCGACCTTGCTTTCCATCTCGTCGGCCAGCTGCGGCGCGTTGGTCAGGTGCCGGACGAAGAACGCCGACGCCAGGATGCGGGTGGCGTGCTGCACCTTCTTGTCCGAGTCGGCGCCCAGGATCCCGTTGACGAAGCTGCTGCCCTCGGCCAGGCCCAGGTGACCGGTGCCCTTGACCCGCCGCAGCTGGGTGGGGCCGCCCCAGGACTGGGCGATCCGGGCACCGTCGGACTCGGCCCAGTCGTCCTTGGCGCCGATCAAATGCAGGCTCGGCGCCTCCACCCGGCCGGCCGCCTCGATCGCGGACGGCTTGGTCTCGGCCGCGGTGACCGTCAGCACCGCGCGGATCTGCTCGTCCTTGGCCGCGGCCAGCACCGCCGCCCCGCCGCCGGTGGAATGCCCGAGCACACCCAGGCGGCGCAGGTCGCCGCGCACCCGGCCGCCGCCCAGCTCGCCGTAGGCCACCATCCGCAGCGCCCGGGACAGGTCCAGCGCCAGCCCCTGATGCGAGGAAAACAGGCTCCGGTGGGTGTTCGGGGCGACGACGATGATGCCCCAGGACGCCAGGTACCGCATCGTGTCGGCGTACTTGTCGACCGACTGCAGCCAGCCGTGACCCAGCGCCACGATCGGCAGCCGGCGCCCCGACGAGGGCGTGAACACCAGACCGGGCAGCCCGGCCGGGGCCAGGTCGCCCACCGCCACCCGGTGCGGGCCCTTGTAGGTGAAGTATTCGAAGGTGGGCCGGTTGATGCTCGGGGGCGGTTGCTTGGCCATCTCGCTCCTGACTGCATCCGGCGTTCCGGCCGGCACCGGTGGGCCGACCGCCTCGTACAGTAGCCGGTGCGCCGGGGGCGGCCGGGTTCTACCCGAACCCGGCACCGTCGATCAGGGGAGTTCCACGTGGCCGAGGATTTCGCAACGAACCTGCGCCGGCTGATCCGGGCCCGATTCCCGCTGCTGTCCATCCAGACCGCGGAGGAGTCGCGGGTGCTCGCCGAGATCGCCGCGGTGGTCGGCAACCGCACCCAGATCGCGCCGGCCCGCCAGGTGTTCACCTGGTCGACCGCCAACGGCTTCGCCGCGCTCGGGCAGCCCGGCAATCAGGACACCCGCACCCCGCACGCCGCGCTGACCGCGGCCGCCGCGCTGACCATGCCCAGCGTGGTGATCCTGCTGGACCTGCACCCCTGGCTGGGGTCGCCGTCGACGCCGCCGGACACCCAGCTGGTGCGGATGATCAAGGACACCGTCCGGTTCTACAAGGACGGCCCGGTGCCGCGGACGCTGATCATGATCTCGCCGACCCCGCACATACCGGCCGACCTGGAATCGCTGGTCACCCTGCTGGACTTCCCGCTGCCGACCGAGGCGCAGATCCGCTCGACGCTGGACGGGATGATCGCCCGCAACACCGCGTCCGGCGCGTTGACCGTCGCGCTGGGTCCGGACGGTGCCGAGCGGATGGCCAAGGCCGCGCTCGGGCTGACCGCCTTCGAGGCGGAGAACGCGTTCGCCCGGGCGATGGTCGACGACGGCCGGCTCACCGATGACGACATCGGCCTGGTGCAGGAGGAGAAGCGGCAGATCGTCGCCAAGTCCGGTGTGCTGGAGGTGGTGCGGTCGTCGGTGCGGCTGGACGACATCGGCGGTCTGGAGAACCTGAAGACCTGGCTGCGCAAGCGCAACGGGGCCTGGCTGGACGAGGCCGCCGCCTACGGGCTGCCCGCCCCGAAGGGGGTGCTGATCACCGGCGTGCCCGGCTGCGGCAAGTCGATGACGGCCAAGGCGATGTCGTCGGCCTGGTCGCTGCCGCTGGTCCGGCTGGACATCGGCCGCGTGTTCGGCGGCCTGGTCGGTGCCTCCGAGCAGAACATGCGCACCGCGCTGCGCACCGCCGAGGCCATCGCGCCGTGCGTCATGTGGATCGACGAGATCGAGAAGGGCTTCGCCTCGGGTGCGTCCGGTCAGGGCGACAGCGGCACGTCGGCCCGGGTTTTCGGCACCTTCCTGTCCTGGATGCAGGAGAAGACCGCCGCAGTCTTCGTCATCGCCACCGCCAACCAGATCTCGCTGCTGCCGCCGGAGATGATGCGCAAGGGCCGGTTCGACGAGATCTTCTTCATCGACCTGCCCACCGACGCCGAGCGGCGGGTGATCTTCGGGCTGCACCTGACGGCCCGGCTGAAGGCGGGACCGGCGCTCGGATCGCTGGCCGTCGACGACGCCCTGCTGGACCGCCTGGTGGGGGCCACCGAGGGCTTCTCCGGGGCGGAGATCGAGCAGGTGGTGATCTCCGCCTGCTTCGACGCGTTCAACGAGCGCCGTGCGCTGGCCCTGGACGACCTGCTGCACGAGATCGGCAACACCGTCCCGCTGTCGGTGACCCAATCCGAGCAGATCGACGCGCTGCGGGCCTGGGCCGACGTCCGCGCCGTCGCCGCGTCGGCGCCCGAGGATCGGGAGGGCTACGCCACCCCCGAGCCGTCCACCGCGTTCCTCGGGGTGCCGCCCGAGTCGGTGCTGGCCCGCGGTGGGCGGCCGGTGGAGGCCTGATCCAGGCGCATGTGGCCAAGTATCGCGGCCGGGCGCCGGGGGCCGAACCCGCCCGGGACTCGACTCCCGGTAGGGGTTCCTCCCGTTCGACGCGGAGTCGAGAACCCGGTGATGGAGTCATCACGGGCTCATTCGCCGCAGAGATTGGGCCGAGCGAGGCGGCGACGGGCGAATTAAGGATGGAACGGACGAATGCCGACACCTATCGTGAGAGGCGCGCCGCCGACGGCGTGACGCTGGGTCGCGCCGGAGCGCGGCAGGGTGGAGGCGACGACCGCGTGTGCACGTCGACCCTTGACCGCGCCCCCCGGGATCCGGGTCGGGAGGCCCGATGACGGACCAGCCGACCGGCGGCCGGCGGCCGGGGTCGCCGTATCTGCAGATCGGCAGCACCGTCGGTGCCTACCGGATCGAGTCGTTCGTCGCGCATGGCGGGATGGCGTTCGTGTACGAGGCCACCGACATGCGGCTCGGCCGGCACGTGGCGCTCAAGCTGCTGGCGGCTCCGCCGGCCCACGAGAGCGACTTCCGCGAGCGGTTCATGCGGGAGTCCCGGTACGCGGCCTCCCTGGACCACCCGAACATCGTGCCGATCTACGAGGCGGGCGAGGCGGACGGGCTGCTGTTCATCGCCATGCGGTTCGTCGGCGGGGTGGACCTGGACACCCGGCTGCACGAGGTCGGCCGGCTGGACGGCCCCCGAACGCTGGCCATCCTGTCGCCCATCGCCGACGCCCTGGACATGGCCCACGCGGCCGGCCTCGTGCACCGCGACGTCAAACCGGCGAACATCCTGCTGGCCGACACCGGCCGCGGGCACGAGCACGTCTACCTGTCCGACTTCGGCATCACCAAGCGGACGTCCGGGCTGACCAAGCTGACCGCCACCGGCAACGTCATCGGGACCATGGCGTACACCGCTCCCGAGCAGATCCGCGGCGAGCCGATCGACGCCCGCACCGACCTGTACGCGCTCGGCTGCGTGGCCTACCAATGCCTCACCGGGGAGGCGCCGTTCGTCCGGGACAACCAGTGGGCGCTGGTCTACGCGCACCTGAACGAGCTGCCCGAGCCGGTGTCCAGCCACCGTCCGGAACTGGCAGCGGTGGATCCGGTCATCGCCCGGGCGCTGGAGAAGGATCCCGCGCAGCGGTTCGCCAGGTGCGAGGACTTCACCGACGCGTTGCGGGACGCGCTCGCGAAGGGTGCCGCCGGCGACCTGCCCACCGAACTCCTGGCCGTGCCGTCCGCGACCGCGCCCGCACCCGAGCCGGCCGAGCCGGCCGAGCCCGACAAGCCTGCCCCCGACCCGGGAACGGACCCGGCGGCGGAATCCGCACCGGTCGCG
>JBDHZW010000377.1:0-4889 GCA_039812105.1 Nakamurella sp. | reverse complement strand
GACGACCAGGAACAGCAGGCCGGTGGCGATGCCGTGGTTGACCATGTACAGGGCCGCGCCGGCGATGGCCTGCGCGGTGAAGGCGAAGACGCCCAGCGCGATGAAGCCGAAGTGAGCGATCGAGGTGAAGGTGACGAACCGCTTCAGGTCCGTCTGCCCGGCCGCGACGATCGCCCCGTAGAGGATGCCCAGGACGGCCAGCAGGATGATCAGCCAGGCGAGCTTGCTGCTCGCGGCCGGCAGCAGCGGCAGGCAGATCCGCAGGAAGCCGAACGTGCCGACCTTGTCCAGCACGCCGACCAGCAGCGTGCCGGCGCCGACCGGTGCCTCGGAACCGGCGTCGGGCAGCCAGGTGTGCAGCGGTACCAGCGGCGCCTTGATCGCGAACGCGATCGCGAACCCCGCGAAGATCCACATCTGGGTCGATTCGGGGATCTGCCCGGCGATCGACCGCAACGTCACCCAGTCGAAGGTGCCGCCGTCCGGCAGCACCTGGGCGGACGCGACATACAGCCCGATCAGCGATGCCAGCATGAGCAGACCGCCGAGCAGCGAGTACAGGAAGAACTTGGTCGCCGCGTAGGCCCGGCGGACCCCACCGAACGCGCCGATCAGGAAGTACATCGGGATCAGCATGACCTCGAACATCACGTAGAAGACGAAGACGTTCGTGGCCGCGAAGACGCCGACCATCGCCCCCTGCAGCACCAGCAGCAGGGCGAAGTAGCCGCCGATGGTCCGGCCGGCGGGCAGCTTCTCCTCCCAGGAGGCGCCCAGCACGATCGGCATGAGGACGGCGATCAGCGCGATCATGGTCAGCGAGATGCCGTCGACGCCGAGCGAGAAGTTGATGTCGAAGTACGGGATCCAGCTGACCGAGAAGACCTCGTGGAACGGCGACGCGAGCTGACCGCCGACGCCGCTCTCGATCGGGGCCGCGGCGGCCGTCCGGTAGGCGAACCACAATGCGACCGCGACCGCGAGCTCCACCAGCGAGAAGGCCAGGGCGACGAACTTGACGGTCCGCTCCGGCGCTCCCGAGATGGCGGCGAGCACGAGCGCGCCGACGACCGGCAGCGCGATCAGGACGACCAGGTACCAGGAGTTCATGCCGACCTCACCAGCAGCAGCATGAGCACCACGACCAGGGTGCCCGCGAACATCGACAGGGCGTAGGAGCGGACGTACCCGTTCTGCCAGTGTCGCCAGCGGCCGGACAGCCCGCCCAGTGCGGCGGCGCTGCCGTTGACCAGCCCGTCGATGCCCTTCGCGTCGGCGTAGACCGACGCGCGGGACAGCCAGATGCCGGGACGGGCGAACAAGGTCTCGTTGATGGCGTTGCCGCCGACGTCCGCGCGGGCGAGCGCGACGACCGGGGACACCGGCATGGGCGGGGTCAGCGGCACCGGACGGCGGCCGATGATCCAGTAGGCCAGGAACACGCCGATGGCCACGACCAGCAGGGTGCCGCCGGTGATCGCCCAGACCGGAACCGGAGGATGGGGATGCTCGTACGGACCCTCGGACGGCGCCAGCCAGTCCATCAGGCGGTCGCCCAGGTAGAGGAAGCCGCCGGCGCCGACCGACCCGATCGCCAGGATGATCATCGGTACGGTCATCACCGGGGGCGACTCGTGCGGGTGGTATTCCCCGCCGGCCCCGGTCTTGAGCTGCTTCCACCGGGGCTCGCCGAAGAACGTCATGATCATCATCCGGGTCATGTAGAACGCGGTGATGCCGGCCCCGAGCAGCGCGGCCGAACCGAAGATGACGCCCTGGATGCCCGGTGCGGCGAACGCGGCCTCGATGATCGGGTCCTTGGAGTAGTACCCCGACATGAACGGGAACCCGATGATCGCCAGGTACCCGCAGGCCATCGTGACGAAGGTGATCGGCAGCTTGCGCGCCAGCCCGCCGAAGCGGCGCATGTCCACCTCGTCGTCCATCGCGTGCATGACGGACCCGGCGCCGAGGAACAGGCCCGCCTTGAAGAAACCGTGGGTGAGCAGGTGCAGGAACCCGAGCGCGTAGACGCCGGCCCCGAGCCCGACGGCCAGGAACATGTAGCCGATCTGGGAGACGGTGGAATACGCCAGCACCTTCTTGATGTCGTCCTTGGCGCAGCCGGCGATGCAGCCGACCAGCAGCGTGACCGTGCCGACGATGGCCACCACCAACCGGCCGGTCTCGGTCAGGTCGTAGATGGGCGCGCACCGCCCGATCAGGTAGACCCCGGCGGTGACCATCGTGGCCGCGTGGATGAGGGCGGACACCGGGGTCGGGCCCTCCATCGCGTCCGGCAACCACGCCTGCAGCGGGACCTGGCCGGACTTCCCGCAGGCGCCGAGCAGCAGCAGCAGGGCGATCACGGTGACCGTCGCCGGCGACTGCTCCGCGACCTGTCCGATGTGCGAGAACACCCCGTCGAAGGAGACGGTGCCCATCTCCTTGAACATCAGGAAGATGGCCAGGGCCAGGCCGACGTCGCCGACCCGGTTCATGATGAACGCCTTCTTGGCCGCGGTGGCCGCGCTCGGCCGGTCCGACCAGAACCCGATCAACAGGTAGGAGGCCAGGCCGACCCCCTCCCAGCCGGCGTACAGCGTGACGAACGAGTTGCCCAGCACCAGCAGCAGCATCGCCGCGACGAAGAGGTTCAGGTACGCGAAGAACTTGCGCCGGTCGGCGTCGTGCGCCATGTAGCCGATCGAATAGATGTGGATCAGCGAGCCGACGCCGGTGATCAGCAGCACGAAGGTGATCGACAGGGGGTCGATCAGCAGCCCGAAATCGACAGTCAGGTCACCGGACCGGAGCCAGGTGAAGACGGTCACGTTGTGGACCTGGTCCAGCCCGGACGGCTCGCCGACCATCCGGAAGAAGATCAGGACGCCGAGCACGAACGACGCCAGAACGGTGGCGCAGCCGATGAGGTGCCCCACCCGGTCCAGCAGCCGCCCGCCGACGAGCAGCACGATGGCGCCCGCCAGCGGAATGGCGATGAGGAGCACGGAGGCTCCGAGCAGACCCGTCACTTGAGTTCCAGCTCCCGATCAGAACTTCAGCAGGTTCGCGTCGTCGACCGAGGCGCTGCGCCGACTGCGGAAGATGGACATGATGATCGCCAGGCCCACCACGACCTCGGCGGCGGCGACGACCATGAGGAAGAACGCGAAGACGACGCCGTTCAGGTTGCCCCAGACGTTGGAGAACGTGACCAGGGACAGGTTCACCGCGTTGAGCATCAGCTCGACGCACATGAACACCACGATCGCGTTCTTGCGGACCAGGAACCCGACCGCGCCGATGCCGAACAGCAGCGCGGACAGCACCAGGTAGTGGTTCGGGGTCACCGGTCCTCCCCCCGCTCCGGATCCTCGTCGCCGTCGACCCGTCGCGGGTGCTCGGCGCTCTCGATCTCGGTGAGGGTGCCGCCGGCGCGGAACCGGCGCGCGACCTGCTCGCTCTCGGAGAACTCGACCAGGTCGGACACCGACCCGGGGGCGATCGAACCGTCCGGCAGCAGCGCCGGGGTCGCGTTCGAGGAGGACCGGGCGAACACCCCGGGACCGGGCAGCGGGGACATCCGGTCCGACCGCATCCGGTCGTGCACCCGCTGCCGCTGCGACTTGCGCTCACCGGGTGCCTTCTCGATGTGGGTGAGCACCATGGCACCGGTCGCCGCCGTGATCAGCAAAGCGCTGGTCAGCTCGAACGGGAACAGGTAGTCGGTGAACAGCAGCTCGGCGATCGAGCCGACCGGCCCGCGGGCGGCCATCGCCTGCTCCAGGCCGACCGACGGCACGGCGCGCAGCCCCCGCAGCAGGCCGGCGACGAGCAGCACCACGAACCCGATGCCGAGCACGGTCGCGACGATGCGCTGCTTGCGCAGGACCTCGAACGTGGAGTCACCGGAGTCCCGACCGGTCAGCATGAGCACGAACAGGAACAGCATCATGATCGCGCCGGTGTAGACGATGATCTGCACGAAGCCGAGGAACTCGGCGTTCTGGTTGATGTACAGGCAGCCCAGGCACAGCATGGTCAGCACCAGCCAGAGCGCGGAGTGCACCGCGCTCTTGGCGAACACCATGCCGATCGCGCCGAGCACCGCCAGCGGCGCCAGGATCCAGAAGGCGATCAGCTCGGGCCCCGAATCGGCGCCGCTCGTGGTCGTGTCCGCGGCCGCCTGCACCGCGGCGACGAGCGCGCTCATGACGATCGGCCCTGGGTTCGGACAGTGACGGCTGCCGGGCTGTCCAGGCCCTGCGGCGCGGACACGGGGGTCTCCTGCCCGGCCTCCTGGGCCTCCGATCGTGCTGCCGGGTCGCCCGGCCGGCCGCCGGCCTGCCGGACCAGTTCGGGACCTCGCGCGTAGTAGTCGTGCTCGTCGCCCAGGCGCATCGGGTGCGGCGGCTGCTCCATCCCTGGCAGCAGCGGGGCCAGCAGCATGTCCTTGGTGTAGATCAGCCGCTGCCGGTCGTCGTCGGCCAGCTCGTATTCATTGGTCATCGTCAGCGAACGGGTCGGGCACGCCTCGATGCACAGCCCGCAGCCGATGCAGCGCAGGTAGTTGATCTGGTAGTTCTTCCCGTACCGCTCACCCGGCGAGTACCGCTCCTCGTCGGTGTTGTCGCCGCCCTCGACGAAGATCGCGTCGGCCGGGCAGGCCCACGCGCACAACTCGCAGCCGACGCACTTCTCCAGACCGTCCGGATGCCGATTCAGCTGGTGCCGGCCGTGGTACCGGGGAGCCGGCTGATCGGGCTTCTTGGGGTAGTCCTCGGTGACCACCGGCTTGAACATGGTCGCGAAGGTGACCCCGAACCCCTTGACGGGATCAAGAAACGACATCTGTGCCTCCCGAGCTGCTGCCTGCCGGCAGGTCG
>JBDHZW010000376.1:0-4949 GCA_039812105.1 Nakamurella sp. | reverse complement strand
GCATCGTGATCCAGGGCTCGAACATGGCCGAGTGCCACCCGGTGGGCTTCCAGTGGGTGTCCGAGGCCAAGGCGCGCGGCGCCCGGATCATCCACGTCGACCCCCGCTTCACCCGGACGAGCGCGATCGCGCACAAGCACATCCCGATCCGGGCCGGCTCCGACGTGGTGCTGCTGGGCGCGCTGATCAAGCACATCCTGGACAACGACCTGTGGTTCCACGACTACGTCGTGCACTACACGAACGCCGCCACGATCATCAACGAGCACTACCGGGACCCCGAGGACCTGGGCGGCCTGTTCTCCGGGTTCGACCCGAAGACCGGCAAGTACGACCTGTCGACGTGGGCGTACGAGACCGAGGACGATGCGCACGAGCGGGCGGCCGAGCACGGCGCCGACGCCGCCGACCGGGCCGCCGGTGACGAGCACGGCAGCGGCGGCCCGACCCTGCCGCACGCCAAGGTGCTGCGCGACGACACCCTGCAGCACCCGCGCTGCGTGTTCCAGATCCTCAAGCGGCACTACGCCCGCTACACCCCGGCGATGGTGCACGAGGTCTGCGGCATCTCGCCCGCCGACTTCCGGTACCTGGCCGACTCGATCACCCAGAACTCCGGCCGGGACCGCACCACCTGCTTCGCCTACGCGGTCGGCTGGACCCAGCACACGCTGGGCGCCCAGTTCATCCGCACGTCGGCGATCCTGCAGCTGCTGCTGGGCAACATGGGCCGGCCGGGCGGCGGCATCATGGCGCTGCGCGGGCACGCCAGCATCCAGGGCTCGACCGACATCCCCACGCTGTTCAACCTGTTGCCCGGCTACCTGCCGATGCCGATGGCCGGCCGGCACGACACCTATTCCGAGTACCTGGACGCCATCTCGTCCAAGCAGCAGAAGGGGTTCTGGGCGGCCGCCGACACGTACGTGGTGAGCCTGCTGAAGGCCTGGTGGGGGGACGCGGCGACCTCGGAGAGCAACTGGGCCTACGACTACCTGCCCCGGTTGTCCGGCCCGCACGGCACCTACCAGACGGTGCACGACATGCTCGACGACAAGGTCGACGGCTACTTCATTCTCGGCCAGAACCCGGCCGTCGGGTCGGCCAACGGCCGGATGCAGCGCCTGGGCATGTCCCACCTCAAGTGGCTGGTCGTCCGGGACCTGAACCTGATCGAGTCGGCGACCTGGTGGAAGGACGGCCCGGAAATCGCGTCCGGGGAGCTGAAGACCGAAGACATCGCGACCGAGGTGTTCTTCCTGCCGGCGGCGACCCACGTGGAGAAGGCCGGCTCGTTCACCCAGACCCAGCGGCTGGTGCAGTGGCGGGAGAAGGCGGTCGACCCGCCGGGCCAGGCGCAGGCCGAGCTGGAGTTCTTCTACGAACTGGGCAACCGGATCCGGGCCAAGCTGGCCGGCTCCACCGACCCGCGGGACCGCCCGCTGCTCGACCTGACCTGGGACTACCCGCTGGACGAGCACGGCGAGATCGTCCCGGAGTCGGTGCTGCGGGAGATCAACGGCTACCACCTGACCGGGCCGGACGCGGGCAAGCCGATCTCGTCCTACCTGCAGATGCGCGCCGACGGCTCGACGGTCGGCGGCTGCTGGATCTACGCCGGCGTCTACGCCGACGGCGTCAACATGGCCGCCCGGCGCGAGTACCGCGGCGGGGGCGGGGTCAGCCAGTCCAAGTGGGGTTGGGCCTGGCCGGCCGACCGGCGGATCCTGTACAACCGGGCGTCCGCCGACCCGGACGGCAAGCCGTGGAGCGAACGCAAGAAGCTCGTCTGGTGGGACGAGTCCGCGCAGAAGTGGGTCGGCGACGACGTGCCCGACTTCGTGGCCGACCGGGCGCCGGGCAGCCGGCCCGACCCCGACCTGGGCGGCGCGGCCGCGCTCGCTGGCGACGACCCGTTCGTCATGCAGTCCGACGGCAAGGGCTGGCTGTTCGCGCCCAAGGGCATGGTGGACGGGCCGCTGCCCACGCACTACGAGCCGCAGGAATCGCCGATCGCCAACGCGCTGTACCCGCAGCAGCAGAACCCGTCCCGGATCCTGATGCCGGGCAAGGACAACCTGTGGGCGCCCAGCGCCGGCGAGCCCGGCGTCGACGTGTACCCGTACGTGTTCACCACCTACCGGCTGACCGAGCACCACACCGCCGGCGGGATGAGCCGCTGGTTGCCGTTCCTGGCCGAGCTGCAGCCGGAGATGTTCTGCGAGGTCTCCCCCGAGCTGGCCGCCGAGAAGGGTCTGCAGAACTACGGGTGGGCCACGATCATCTCCCCGCGCACCGCGATCGAGGCCAGGGTGCTGGTGACGGAGCGGATGACGCCGCTGGTCATCGGTGGTCACACGGTGCACCAGATCGGCCTGCCGTACCACTGGGGCGTCGGCGGGGACGCGGTGGTCAGCGGCGACGCGGCCAACGACCTGCTGGGCATCACGATGGACCCCAACGTGCAGATCCAGGAGTCCAAGGTCGGCTCCTGCGACATCCGGCCCGGCCGCCGGCCGCAGGGCGAGGAACTGCTGCGGCTGGTCGCCGAGTACCAGTCGCGGTCGGGCACCACGGTGCAGACTGACAACGAACCGGTCACCCACCCGGACCAGGAGATCATCGACCCGCCGGCCGGCGAGCCGCACAAGGAGGGCTGGACGCGATGGTGAGCTTCCGCCGGAACCGGGAGTCCACCGCGCCGCCGCCCACCCATTTCGACGGCGGCGTGCAGCTGGAACACCAGCTGTCCGGGCCGACCGACCCGGCGTTCGCCGCCCGCTGGTCGGTGGACCGGGAACGGCGCACCGGCTTCTTCACCGACACCTCCATCTGCATCGGCTGCAAGGCCTGCGAGGTGGCCTGCAAGGAGTGGAACCGCAACCCGCGGGACGGCGACCTGCAACTGCTCGGCTCGTCGTACGACAACACCGGCTCGCTGGGCGCCAGCACCTGGCGGCACGTGGCGTTCATCGAGCAGACCGGGGAGCGGATCGAGCAGGCCCGGGAGTCGGGTCGGGCGCTGGTCGGCCTCGGCATGCCCGGGATGGGCGGGCGGGACCGGAACGGTTCCTCGGCTCCCCCGACGCCGGTCGACGTCACCCCGCCGGACACCGCGGAGTTCCGCTGGCTGATGTCGTCGGACGTGTGCAAGCACTGCACGCACGCCGGCTGCCTGGACGTCTGCCCGACCGGGGCGCTGTTCCGCACCGAGTTCGGCACCGTCGTCGTGCAGGACGACGTCTGCAACGGCTGCGGCACCTGCGTGGCCGGCTGCCCGTTCGGCGTCATCGAGCGGCGGTCCGACGGCACCTACGCGACCGGCGCCCGTTCCGACGCGCCCGAGGTGCGCAACAAGGGCGTCGCCCAGAAGTGCACGCTGTGCTACGACCGGATCAAGGACGACCAGACGCCGGCGTGCGCGCAGACCTGCCCGACCACCTCGATCAAGTACGGCGACCACTACGAGCTGGTCGCCCAGGCCAAGCAGCGGGTCGCCGACCTGCACGAGCAGGGCATGACCGAGGCCCGGCTGTACGGGGCGAACGAGAAGGACGGCGTCGGCGGCACCGGGTCGGTGTTCCTGCTGCTGGACGAGCCCGAGGTGTACGGGCTGCCGCCCGATCCGCGGGTGCCGACCGCCGATCTGCCGCGGATGTTCAACCGGGCCGGGATCGCCGCGGTCGGGATGATCGCCGCGACCGTGGCGTCGTTCGTGTTCGGACGGCGCCGATGACGACCTCGGAGTTCGACAGTTTCCGGCCGCCGTCGCCGGGCGGCCGCAGGCGGGGCGGCCGGCGCCGACGCGCCGCGAGGGGTGCACCGTCCGACGGCTCGCGCGAGATGCCGATGGTGCCGGAGGCCGAATTCAGTTCCTACTACGGCCGCAACGTCGTCAAGCCGCCGCCGTGGGGTCACGAGATTCCGGCGTACCTGTTCCTGGGCGGGCTGGCCGGTGCGTCCGGGCTGATCGCGGCCGGCGCCCAGTTCACCCGGCGGCCGAGGCTGCGGCGCAACTCCCGGCTCGGCGCGATCGGCGCGCTCGGTCTCGGCAGTGCCGCCCTGGTGCTGGATCTCGGGCGGCCGGAGCGGTTCCTGAACATGTTGCGGACGCTCAAGGTGACCTCGCCGATGAGCATCGGCTCGTGGATCCTGTCGTTGTACGCCGCGGGCGCCGGGGTCACCGCCGCGATCGAGGTAGACCGGCTGACCGGCTCCCGGTTCCCGCTGGGCCCGCTGCGCCGGTTGCTGCCGATCGTCGACGTGGGGGCCGGGCTGTGGACGGCGGCGTTCGCCCCGCCGCTGGCCGCGTACACGGCCGTGCTGCTGGCCGACACCGCCAACCCGACCTGGAACGCGGCCAAGGACGAGCTGCCGTTCGTGTTCGTCAGCTCGGCGAGCCTGGCCGCCGGGGGTCTGGCGATGGTCACCACCCCGGTCGCCGAGACCGGCCCCGCCCGCATCCTGGCGGTCGTCGGCGCGGCGGTGGAGACGGCGGCGACCCAGGTGATGCACCGGCGGATGGACCCGACGGTGGCCGAGACCCTGCACCACGGGCACGCCGGCAAGCTGCTCAAGGCCAGCGAGATCCTCACCATCGCCGGCGGTCTCGGCGCACTGGTGGCCGGCAAGCACCGGGCGATCGCGGTGGCCAGCGGGGTGACGCTGCTCGCCGCGTCCGCGCTGACCCGCTTCGGCATCTTCGAGGCCGGCATCGACTCGGCCAAGGACCCGAAGTACACGATCGAGCCGCAGAAGCGCCGCCTGGCGGCCCGGCGGGCGGCCGGGATCACCGACGACTCGATTACCACCGCGGGCTGAGGGCGGTATCCAACGGTGTCATACCTTTGGCATGACGAGTACGACGATCAAGCTTGAGTCGGCTACTCGTGACCGGCTGCGCGCCCAGGCTCGAGCCGCGCACCGGACCCTGGGGGAACACATCAAGC
>JBDHZW010000375.1:0-4958 GCA_039812105.1 Nakamurella sp. | reverse complement strand
TGCGCGCCCGGAGGGATTCGAACCCCCAACCTTCTGATCCGTAGTCAGATGCTCTATCCGTTGAGCTACGGGCGCCTGTTCAGTTGTCGAGCCCGAGGACCCGGCGGTACCACCCGGACGCACGCGTCCGGCCTCACACACTAGCGAGACCCACCGAGGAGGGTCCCACCGATTTCACCACACCCCGGCGGACCGGGAGTGCAGCGCGGAAGCGGAGGGATTTGAACCCTCGGTGCCCTTAACGAGCACAACACATTAGCAGTGTGTCCCATTCGGCCGCTCTGGCACGCTTCCAGGGGCCATCCGTGGATGACCACCGGCCGGTTACCATACCGGTCCACCGGGTAGCCCGGCAAAGCCGCAGGTCACAGCTCTGTCACAAGATCACGACCCGGGACGCCAGGGCCGGTCGGCGGGATCGTCGACCACCACGGTCGGCGGGTCGACCGACCCGCGCTGGACCAGGCCGTAGCGCAGATCACCCGACCCGAGGGTCGGGTCTCGGGCACGTACCGCAGCCGCACCTAGATCGGCTCGCCCGGCGGGACACCGGCCACCGTGGTCAGCGGCAGCCCGCCGTCCCGGGTGAGCAGCAGCAGCAGCCGGTCCCCGGCGGGGTCGTGGTCGGCGGAATCCACCAGCAGGGCGACGGTCGGCGGGCTCACACACCGAGGACAGTTCCACCACCCAGACCGCCCCGCCGCGCACCCGTGGCCGCTCCGGCGCGACCAGCAGAGCGACCGAGGAGGTCCTCCACGACCGTCTCCCCGTCGAACGTCCAGGTCTGCCCGGTGCGACGCGATGTCATCACCGGCAGTGACGTCGCCACCCCCGAGCTTGCGCATCTGTCGAGCGGGGTCGACGATCAACCGCACCCGTCGATCGGCACGGCCGTCACCGGCAGGTCGGACACCGGGAAGCGGGCGACCAGCTGATGTCACACCAGTCCCACCACCACGCGCGAACCTGCCGGTCGGCCTCGTCGGCGGCCGGACCGGTCGCGTCGCACGCATCCAGCACGGCGATGCCGTGCGGGTCGGGCCAACGCAGGATCGTGGCCGCCCGCTGCCACAGGTCCCACCGACGACCACCCACGCCAGCAGCCGACCCAAGTGGACGTCTCCGCCACGCTCTGCCGCTCCAGCTCGGCCAGGATCGCCGGCCACCGCTCCCGCTGCCCGGGATTGAACAGCTCCGGGTACTTCTGCCGCCCCAGCCTGGCCTGCACCACCACCACGTCGGCGGCGGTCGCGCGCACCGAGACCCACCCCCGGTCCGAAGACAAGGGGCCAGGGCCGGCGGCGGCACCGTGAGCTCGGCCCGCGCCCACTGGGTCCCATCCAACAAGTCCGCGACCGCCTGCGCGATCGCCGTCCACACCTGCATCTGCTGTTCGATCAGATTCCATCGCCGGTGACTTCAAGTGCCGATGTCGGACCCAGGGGGTACAAGAAGGGAGTCACCCGACGAGAGGGAGCTTGAGGATGAGCGACACACCGGCCGTCACCATCGGCATGATCAACATCGACAGCGCCGACGCCGGCGCGGCGGGCGAGTTCTGGGCGGCGCTGACCGGCTGGAAGGTGGTGGCGTCCGGGGACGGCTACGCGATGGTCTCCGGCGGCGGGCACAACCTCGGGTTCGGCACCATCCCCGATTACCAGCCGCCGGCCTGGCCGAATCCCAACGGCAGCAAACAGTTCCACCTGGACCTGGCCTGCGAGGACATGGCCGCCGCCGAGGCGAAGGCGGTCGAGCTGGGCGCCACCGTGGTCGACCCGCAGCCCGGCGAGACCTGGCGCGTGCTGATCGACACCGATGGCCACCCGTTCTGCCTCACCGACGCGAAGAACTGGGGCTGACCGCGAACGGCGCAGCCGCCCGCACCCCGATCAGCGCGATCCCGACGTTCACGACGGTCTCGACCCAGCCCGGATGCGCGTGGGCGGGCGCGAGGAACGCCAGCGCGACGACGATCGCGATCACCGGGAGGACCCAAGCCAGCACCCGGCCGCCGATCCCGATCGGGTTGTCGCGCAGCACCGCCAGGCCGAGGACGATCGCGGCCAGGATCGTGCCGAAGAACACCGGGGTGCCGATCGCGCCGAACGCCGCCGCGAAGCCGCCGTCCATCGAGTCGGTCAGCAGCAGCGTCGGGACGACGACCACGAAGCTGACCGCCGACACCGCCAGGCACACCAGCAGCACCCGGCGGCAGGCCCGGGCCAGCCCACCCGAGCGGGCAAAGACACCCGCCTCGGCGACCAGCACCCAGGCCAGCGCCGCGTAGGTCAGTCCGTGCCAGACGTCGCTCGCCACGATCGCGCCGAGCCGGCCGGAGTCGTCGGCGAAGATCGACCCGTGCCCGGCGGTGGCCTGCACGAACGCGTCGGTCAGCGCGATGCTGGACAGGCCGGCGCAGCCGATCAGGGCGACGACGTGATGAACCCTCATGAGCCCTCCCGATGACGGGCGCCGCCCGGGTCGGGCGGCGACGACGATCACCATCGCGCCGCCGACCGGCCGCCCACATCCGCCGCGGCCCATCGAGAACCGGCTGATCCCGGCCGATCTCGGTAGAGTCGGCTGGACGATCACGGGTCGTCCGCAAGGAGGATGTCGGCCCGCCGCGGAGTCCCTATGCTCGATCGATGTCGAGCGGGCCGATCCGGCTGACCACCCTCGCGGTGATCGCGGCGACCGTCGCCGGCGCGATCACCCTCACCGCCGGCGGCCGGATCGCCGAGGCGCTGTTCGGCTCGGTCGTGCTGTTCGCACTGTTCGCCGTGCTCGATCACGGCCGTCGCGCCTGGCGGATCGCCCGCCACGAGCACGCCCGTGCCCGCCGGGTCACCACCATCAAGCCGGCCACGGTCGCCCGCGACGCGGTCGTCGCCGAACGCCGGCGGCTGGCCGACGACATCGCCGCCGGCCTGCGGACCTCCCTGACGGCGATCCAGGCCCGAGCAGCCGCCGCACGGGCCGCCGCCGACCCGAGCGCCGACATCGCGGTCATCGCTGGTCAGGCCAGGAGCGCCGCCGGCGAGCTGCGGCGACACCTCGGCCTGCTCCGCGACCCACCCGCCCCCGACCCGCCCACCCCGGCCGCCGCCGTCGAGTCGAGAAACGGACCGGACCGGACCGACCTGCTGATCGCCGCGGTCGTCACCGCCATCGCGGTCACCGAGGCGATCGCCTATCCGCGGATCGAGGGCATCGACCGCTCGTGGCTGTCGGTCGCACTGACCGGTCTGGCCGCCGCGATCGTCGCTTGCCGTGCCGCGCCCGGCCCCGCATGCGCCGTCGTCGCCCTGACCTACCTGGCGGCGATCGCCTTCCAGGCTCCGATCGTCGGCGGATTCTGGTGCCTGGCCACCGTGGGCGGACTGCTGTGGACGGTTGCCGCCCGTCGCGAGACCGGCCGCCGGGACTGGGCGTGCGCCGGACTCCTGCTGCTGACCGCGGGGTCTAGCGGCCGGCTGCTCGACCCGGACAACGCCGCGCTGCTGGTGGTGATCATGGTCCTCGCGGTTGCCGGCGGCGCGGTGGTCCGCCTCGCCCGGGCCCGCGCGGCGGCCGCCCGCGCCCGGGCGGCCGGCCACCGGCGAGACATCACCGAGGCGACCGATACCGCGCTGGCCGCCGAACGGGCCGCGTTCGCCCGGGAGATCCACGACACCGTCTCGCACGCGGTCGGTCTGATCGCCGTGCAGGCAGCCGCGGCCGAGGTGTCGTGGCCGGCGAATACGGCCGTCGCCGACCAGGCGCTGCGCGTCATCGACGACACCGCGGCCGGCGCGCTGCACGACCTGGACCGGCTCCGGCCGAACCCGACGCGGCGCCCGCGCACCACCACCGACGTCGAACGCCTCGTCGACCGGATCCGGGCCACCGGCACCCCGGTGCACCTCGACGGCCTGGATCTGATCCCGCCGGAGCAGCTCGACCTCGCCTACCGGGTCGTCCAGGAGAGCCTGACGAACGTCCTGCGGCACAGTCCCGGCGCGTCCGCCGCCGTGACCGTCAGCACAGGGGAGCGATTGGAGATCACCGTCACCGACGACGGGGCCGGGCCCGACCCGGCCGCCGTCCGCGGCTACGGCCTGGTCGGCCTGGCCGAGCGGGTCGGCTTCGCCGGTGGCCGGCTCGATGTCGGGCGGGTCCCGACCGGCGGCTTCGCGGTCCACGTCGCCCTGCCGCACCCGCATCCGGTGCCGACATGACGGTCCGGATCGTCGTCGTCGACGACAACGAGCTGCTGCGCGCCGGCTTGGTCACGGTGCTGACCAGCGACCCCGGCATCGAGGTCGTCGGGCAGGCCGCCGACGGTCCCGCCGGCGTGCGGGCCAGCCGCGAACACCGTCCCGACCTGGTCCTCATGGACGTCGAGATGCCCGGCGGGGACGGCATTTCCGCGACTCGGCGGATCGTCACCGAGCGGCCGGCCACCCGGGTGCTGATCCTGACCATGTTCGACCTGGACGACTACGTCGTCGAGGCGCTGCGTGCCGGCGCCGCCGGGTTCCTGCTCAAGACCACCCCGCCGCGCGAGTTGATCGCCGCGGTGCACCGGTGCGCGGCGGGGGACACCACGGTCGGTCCGACGGTGATGGACCGGCTCGTGAGCTCCTACCTCGACCGCCCGGAGCCGGCCCCGCCCGGCGTCGCCGAGTTGACCGCCCGGGAAAGGGAAGTGCTGCGGTCGATGGCCGACGGGCGGTCCAACGCCGAGATCGCCGGCGAGCTGTACCTGGCCGAGACCACGGTCAAGACGCACGTCGCGCGCATCCTGGCCAAGCTCGGGGTGCGGGACCGGGTGCAGGCCGTCGTCGTCGCTCACCGCTGCGGCTTGGCCGGCTGATCCGTCAGAAGTAGACAACCATCAGCTGCGCCAGCAGCACCTTGATGATCATGCTGACCGGGAACAGCACCGCGTAGCCGACGGCGACCCGCTGGTC
>JBDHZW010000374.1:0-4996 GCA_039812105.1 Nakamurella sp. | reverse complement strand
TGTCGGCCCGGTTGCAGGGGCGGTGGGGCGCCTTCGCCCGCGGCGGCGGTCCGGACGTCGGCGGCGCCGAGGCGTGGCCGGCCTACGACGCGCGGCGCCGGGCCACCTTGGTCATCGGCCGGCGCGATCTGGTGGTCGGCGACCTGGACGCCGAACTGCGTACGGCCTGGGGCGACGAGGTGCTCGCCTTCCGCTGACGGAGGGCGGAGATCCGCGCGGACGAAGTCGTTGACGCGTGTTCCACCGGTCACATTTCGTGCGGTTTGATCCGCGCCGGCGTAGTTGATCCGCGCGGGAAGGGGTCAGCCCGCGCCGAGGTAGGCGCTGACGCCGTCGGCCAGGCCCTGGGCCATCTGCTGCTGGCCGGCGGACGAACTCATCAGGGCGGCATCGGACGAGTTGCGCATGTTGCCCATCTCGATCATCACGGTCGGCCGCAGCGACAGGTTCAGCCCGGCCAGGTCGCTGCGCTTCCACAGGCCGGCGGAACCGAGGTGGTTGGACGGGGACAGGCCGGCGTTTTCCAGAGCGTCGCGCATGGTGCCGGCCAGCGAGTCGGACTGGGCGGCCATGGCCGCGCCGGCCGGGGCTTGCTCGGCAGTCATCACGTAGAAGCCCTGGGCGGACCCGTCGTCGCCGTCGCCGTGGATGGAGACCACCGCGGCGGCGTTCGCGTCGTTGCCGATGGCCGCCCGCTTGTTCACGCACGGCCCGACGCCGTCGTCGCTGTCCCGGGTCATCACCACGGTGAACCCGCGGGACTGCAGGATCGACTCCAGCCGGGTGGCCACCCCCCAGGTGAACTGGTGCTCGGGGTAGCCGTCGTTGGTCGAGGTGCCGGTGGTGTTGCACGGCTTGGTCTGCCCGAATCCGGCGTCGACCGGGGCGTTGATGATGTCCGGGTTGGCACCGTTGGCACCGTTGTGGCCGGGGTCGATGACGACGACCCGACCGCCGCCGGACGGCGCCGCCTGCTGCTGCGGTCCGGGGTCGACCGTCTGGACCGGCTCCTGCGGCTGCGGCTGGGCCGGCTCGGAATAGTCGTCGTCGGGGGCGTCGACGGCATCCGAGGTCAGGTCGGGGGTGGGCGCCGGCTCCTCGGACGATGGCGTCGACTCCGGGGTCGGGCTGGGCGCGGGCGTCTCGCTGGACGGGGTGGTCAGGCCGGGCACGGTGACCGGGCTGGCCGAGGGCGACGGGCTGCTGGTCGGCGAGAAGCTGGTGCTCGGCGGGGCCGACTGGTCGGTCGGCGCGGCGCAGGCGGCCAGCAGCAGGGCCGCTGCGGCCACTGCGGCCACGCCGAACCGTCCGCGACTTTTCGGTCCGCTCCTGTGACGCATGGTGACTACTGTGCCATCGAGGCGCGTGAGGCCCCGGTAGGTGCGGCGGCGTTTGCTCGTGTTCGACGACTGCGATCGGCACGGCGGCGGCGCATTACTGTTGCCCCTGACGGGCCGAGCCCGCCGGAACGGAGACCCAGATGCTGCCCGGAATGCCCGACTTTTCCCAGATCCTGATGCAGGCCCAGCAGATGCAGGCCGAGATGGAACGCGCGCAGGCGTCGCTGTCCGAGCGGGAGGTCACCGGCACCGCGGGTGGCGGCCTGGTCACCGCGGTGCTCAACGGCGGCGGCGACCTGCTGCGGCTGTCCATCGACCCGTCGGTGGTCGACCCGGCCGACGTCGAGACCCTGGAGGACCTGATCGTCGCCGCGGTGCACGACGCCCGCCGCGCCGCCCAGGACGTCGCCAACGACACGATGGGGGCCGCGGCCAGCGGCCTGACCGGATCCCTCGACCTGTCCGCGCTCGGCCTGTCCCTGCCGAATTTCGGGCCGGCGGACGAGGAGGACGAGTACCTCGACGACGAGGACGGGTACGACGAGGACGGTGACGACGAGGACGAGGACGGTGACGAGGCCCGGACCGCCGAGATCGACGTCGTCACGGTCGACGTGATCGACGAGGATCGGCCCGCCCCGGGGCCGCATCCGTCGGGAGCCTGAGTGGCCGTGTACGAGGGTCCGGTCCAGGACCTGATCGACGAACTCGGCCGGCTGCCCGGGATCGGCCCGAAGTCGGCCCAGCGCATCGCGTTCCACCTGCTCACCACCGACCCGGCGGACCTGACCAAACTGCAGGCCGCGCTGCAACGGGTCAAGGACGAGGTCCGGTTCTGCGCGGTCTGCGGCAACGTGGCGGCCGACGACACCTGCCGGATCTGCGCCGACCCGGCCCGGGAGGACGCGGTGATCTGCGTCGTCGAGGAACCCAAGGACGTCGCCGCGGTGGAGCGCACCCGCGAGTTCCGCGGCAAGTACCACGTGCTCGGCGGGGCGATCTCGCCGATCGACGGGATCGGCCCGGACCAGCTGCGGATCGCGCCGCTGCTGACCCGGATCGCCGAGCCCGGCGTCCGCGAGGTCATCCTGGCCACCGACCCGAACCTGGAGGGGGAGGCGACCGCCACCTACCTGACCCGGCTGCTGCAGCCGTTCCCCGGCCTGACCGTGACCCGGCTGGCCAGCGGCCTGCCGGTGGGCGGCGACCTGGAATACGCCGACGAGGTCACCCTGGGACGGGCGTTCGCCGGGCGCCGATCGGTCGATGCCTGAGCGGCCCGACGACCGGCCGCCCGACCCGCCCCCGGACGCCCGGGCGGCGGACGAGAGCGAGGCCACCTCCACCGGATCCGGCGGCATCTACCGGTGGCGGGACCAGCTGCGGGTCACCCTGCAGGCCCTGGAACCCGACGACACCCAGCCGATGCCCCGGATCAGCCCGGAGCCGCTGCCCACCCCGCCCGACCTGCTGGAACTGCTGCGGGCGCTGGGCGTGGCCCTGCTGAACAGCGCCGATTCGGCCGCCACCGCGACCACCACGCTGCAGGACGTGGCGTCCGCCTACGGCGTCGACCTGCAGGCCATGGTGCTGCCGACCGGGATCCTGCTGCGCTCCAGCCGGTCCGAGGTGGACCTGGTCACGGTGCCGAACCGCGACCTGCGGCTGGACCAGGTGGCCCAGGTCAACGACCTGGTCGCGGTGCTGAAGACCGGCCGGATCACCCCCGCCGCCGGACTCGAACAGCTCGACCGGATCATCCGGTCCAAGCCCCGGTTCGGCCCCTTGGTGTCGCTGTTCGGGCAGATGGTGCTGGCGGTCGGCTTCGGCCTGCTGCTCAACCCCGACCTGCTCGGCCTGCCGTTCTACGCCGCGCTCGGGCTGTTCGTCGGGGTGTTGCGGCTGCTGGCCGGCCGGTGGGGGACGCTGTCGGTCGCGCTGCCGGTGATCGCCGCCTTCCTGGTCACCCTGCTGGCCGTCGAGTTCGTCGCGCCGTTCGTCGACGACGATCCGATCCGGTTGGTGGTGCCCGCGTTGGTCACCTTCTTCCCCGGCGCCACGCTGACCATCGCGACGATCGAGTTGGCCGGCGCGCAGATCGTCTCCGGGGCCAGCCGGCTGGTGTGGGGGATGTCGCAGCTGCTGCTGCTGGCGTTCGGCGTGTTCGCCGGGCTGAACCTGGCCGGCTACCCGGCGAGCACCGGGGCCGAGCAGGCCGGGTCGTGGGCGCCGTGGGTCGGCGTCGCGCTGGTCGGGATCGGCTACCTGTTCTTCTCCAGCGCCCCGCCCGGGTCGCTGGTCTTCCTGTGGATCGCGCTGTACGGCTCCTACGCCGCGCAGACCGCCGGCGCCATCTGGCTCGATCCGGCGCTGTCCGGGCTGGTCGGCGGCGTGGTGATCGTGCCGCTGACCCACCTGCTGGCCAAGTTCCCGCACAGCCCGCCCGAGTCGGTGCTGCTGCTGCCGGCGTTCTGGCTGCTGCTGCCCGGTGCCCTGGGCTTCCGCAGCGTGTCCAGCATCGCGATGGGCGTGCAGGGCGGCGGGCAGGACCTGATCATCACCGGCATCTCGATTTTCGCGGTGGCCGTCGGGGTGCTCGTCGGCATGTCGGTCACCCGGGACGCGGGCGCCGTCCGGCGCACCTGGAAGCTGCGGCGCCGACGGTCCCGCCGCCGCCGGGCGAGCGCCGGCTGAGGATCCGGCCGGCCGGGATCAGGAGGCGGCCGGTTCCGCCGACCGCTCGTGCTCGGCGATGATCTGGGCCGCGACCACCCCGGAGCTCTTGCGGCGGTCCATGGCGGTGCGCTGGATCCAGCGGAACGCCTCCGGCTCGCTCATCCCGCGGTGCGTCATCAGCAGGCCCTTGGCCCGGTCGATCAGCTTGCGGTTCTCCAGGCTGCGCCGGGCGGTGGCGATCTCGGCCCGCAGCCGGGCGATCTCGGCGTGCCGGGCGATCGCCAGCTCGACCGCCGGGACCAGCGCGGTCGCCGCGGTCGGGGCCGGCAGGTAGGCCTGCGCACCGGCGTCCCGGACCCCGGCCACCAGCTCGAGGGCGTCGCCGTCGGCGATCACCACGACCGGGGCCGTGCCCGCGCCGGTCAGCTCGGCCAGCACCGGCAGGTCGTCCGGGCCGGTGACGGCCAGCACGATCACGTCCGGGTGGACCTCCCGGGCCTGCCGGGCGTCGACGATCTCGAAGCCCGCGGCCTCCAGGGTCGCGGCCCAGGTCGACCCGGCCGGTGACCCGGCACCGACGATCACCACCTGGCGGGCGGGGTGGGCCGGCTCGGACTCGGTTGTCGTCGGAACCCGACGGATCTGATCACCCATGCTCGGCACCCCTTTTCCCGGGTTGTCTCGTCACGTCGGGCGACATGACGGCGGCGGTCGTCGATGCGCGTAGTCTACCAAGCAGTGCGTAGTCGATCAAGCAGGGGGCCCCTACGATTCCCCCATGACCGACCCGACCGATGACATCGCGCTGGCGGTCGACGTCGGCGGGACGAAGGTGGACGCCGCGCTGGTCACCGCCGCGGGACAGGTGCTGCGACACAGCGTGACCCGCCGGCCCACCGGCCGGGACTCGACCCGGGAGATGATCGCCGGCTCGATCCGGGACGCGGCGGCGGCCGCGCTGTCCGCCGCGGCGCCCGGGC
>JBDHZW010000373.1:0-5011 GCA_039812105.1 Nakamurella sp. | reverse complement strand
CGTGCACGTGTCGGCCAAGGACATGGGCACCGGCAAGTCGCAGTCGATGACGATCACCGGCGGCTCCGCGCTGCCCAAGGACGACATCGACCGGATGATGCGCGAGGCCGAGGCGCACGCGGAGGACGACAAGGCCCGCCGCGAGGAGGCCGAGGTCCGCAACCAGGCCGAGGCGCTGGTCTACCAGACCGAGAAGTTCATCAAGGACAACGAGGAGAAGCTGCCCGAGGACCCCAAGGAGCGGGTGCAGGGCTGCATCACCAAGGTGAACGAGGCGCTCAAGGGCACCGACGTCGCGGCGATCAAGTCCGCGGTGGAGGAGCTGGCCAACGAGTCGCAGCAGCTGGGTTCGGCGCTGTACGCGCAGAACCAGGCCGACGCGGCGAACGCGGGCGCCGGGTCCGGTGCGCCCGGTGACAACTCCGGTTCGCCGGAGGAGGAGATCGTCGACGCCGAGATCGTGGACGAGGGCGACAAGAAGTGACCGGACCCCATCAGGGCGGCAGTGCCGATTCACCGCACGACGAGCCGGTGATCCGGGACAATCGACGGGTCGACCCCGCCACCGGCGCCGTCCGGGAGCCGGCCAAGGGCCCCGACGCGGCGTCCAGCCCCTTCCCGGGGGCCGGGCGCCACGCGGCGGCCGATCCGGCCAACCCGAACGACGCCGCGCAGCCCCTCAACCTCGACCTGAGCGCGGCCGAACTGGATCTGGCCCGGCAGGAGGCGGCCGAACGGACCGCCGATCTGCAGCGGGTCACCGCCGAGTACGCCAACTACCGGCGTCGGGTGGATCGGGACCGGGAGACCGTCACCGCGTCGGCCAAGTCGAGCGTGGTGCTCGAACTGCTGCCGATCCTGGACGATCTCGACCGGGCCCGCGCGCACGGCGACCTGACCGGGTCGTTCGGCGCGGTCGCCGACAAGCTGGTCGCGACCGTCACCAAACTCGGCCTGGAGCCGGTCGGCAAGGTCGGCGACCACTTCGATCCCGCGGTGCACGAGGCGGTGCAGTTCGGCACCTCGGCCGAGGTCGCCGAGCCGACCGTCACGACGGTCTTCCGCAGTGGTTACTCGTTCGGCGGGAAGCTGCTGCGGCCGGCGGTCGTCGTCGTCACCGGACCGGAACACGCGTCCGATGCGCCGGAACCGGGTGCATCGGGCTGACAACCGTTGACCCACACATGAACACGAAGGGAGGTTCCGGGTGAGCGCCAAGGACTATTACGAAAAGGACTTCTACAAGGAACTGGGCGTGACCAAGACCGCGTCCGGCGACGAGATCAAGAAGGCCTACCGCAAGCTCGCCCGGGACCTGCACCCGGACAAGAATCCGGGGAACAAGCAGGCCGAGGAGCGCTTCAAGGCCGTCTCCGAGGCCTACGACGTGCTGTCGGACACCGAGAAGCGCAAGGAGTACGACGAGGCTCGGAACCTGATGGCGTCCGGCGCATTCCGCGGTTTCGGCGGCGGCGGCGCCGGCCCAGGCGCGGGCGCCGGTGGCTTCGATATGAGCGACCTGTTCCGGCAGGCGTCCCAGGGCGGCGGCAACGCCGGTGGGATGGGCGGGATGGGTGGCCTCGGCGACCTGTTCGGCGGCCTGTTCAACCGGGGCGGTGCGGGCGCGGCCGGCGGCGGTACCCGGATGCGGGCCCAGAAGGGCGCGGATCTGGAGACCGAGGTCCGGATCGGCTTCGCCGACGCGGTCAACGGAGTGACGGTTCCGCTCGGCATCACCGAGCGCACCACCTGCCCGACCTGCCACGGCATCGGCGCCAAGCCGGGCACCTCGCCCCGCGAGTGTCCGGTCTGTCACGGCACCGGTCTGACCACCCGCAACCAGGGGTCGTTCGCGTTCTCCGAGCCGTGCGCCAACTGCCACGGCACCGGCTCGATCATCGACGACCCGTGCCCGACCTGCCACGGCGAGCGGACGGTCCTGCAGACCCGCAAGCTCACCACCCGCATCCCGGCCGGCGTCGACGACGGGCAGCGGATCAAGCTGGCCGGCAAGGGCGAACCCGGTCCGGGCGGCGGCCCGAACGGCGACCTGTACGTCGTCGTGCACGTCACGCCGGACGAGCTGTTCGGCCGCAACGGCGACAACCTGACGCTGACCGTGCCGGTCACCTTCCCGGAGCTGGCGCTGGGCACCACGTTGACGGTGCCGACGCTGACCGGGTCGGTCAGCCTGCGGGTGCCGCCGGGCACCGCCGACGGCCGCAAGTTCCGGGTCAAGGGCGCCGGGGTGACCCGCAAGGGCGTCCCCGGTGACCTGATCGTCACGGTGGATGTGGCGGTGCCGCAGAAGCTCTCGAGTGACGCCAAGGCGGCGCTGGAGGCGTTCGCGGCGGCCCAGACCGCCGACCCGCGGGAGGCCATCACCCGGGCGCTGCGCTCCCGGGACGGCGCCCGGAGCGCGTCGTGACCAGGCCGACGGGCGACCCGGACCGCAGCGGTCCGGGTTTCGAGATGGATGCGCCGCTGTTTGTCATCTCGGTGGCGGCGCAGCTGGCCGGGATGCACGCGCAGACCCTGCGGTCCTACGACCGCGAGGGTCTGGTGTCGCCCGGCCGCACCGCCGGCGGCGGTCGGCGCTACTCGCACCGGGACATCGAGCTGCTCCGCGAGGTGCAGCGGCTGAGTCAGGACGAGGGCGTCAACCGCGCCGGCATCCGGCGGATCATCGAGCTGGAATCCCAGGTCGACGCGCTCCGGTCGCGGATCTCCGAGCTGGCCGCCGAGGTCGCGCAGCTGCAGGACGACCTGCTCGGTGCCCGGATGGACGCGGCCAACGCCGCCGCCAACGCCATCGCCGGGCTGCGCCGGGACGTGGTGCCGTGGCAGCAACCCAGCACCGCCGTCGTCACCTGGCGCAAGCCCCGCCGCTGAGCCGGCCACCCGTTCCGGCGACCGGGCTGGCTCTTGATCCCCGACTTGCCTCATCCGCAGGTTCCGCGGCCACCCGAACCTGCAGATGAGGCAAGTCGCCGGGGTCAGCCCAGGCCGAGTTCGTCGGCCTGCACCACGACCGCCCGCCGGGTGGCCACCCCCAGCTTGCCCAGCACCGCGGACACGTGGTGGTCGGCGGTCTTCGGCGAGATGAACAGCCGGGTGGCGATCTCGGCGTTGGTGAACCCGCGGGCGACCAGTTTCGCAACGTCCAGCTGCCGGTTGGTCAGCCCGGCCGGATTGGACCGGGTGCTGACCCGCGGCCGCGGCGGCACCTGGGCCACACCGTCCCGGCGGAGCGCGGCCCGCAGCCGGTCGGCCGTGCCGACGGCGCCGAGGCCGTCCAGCATCTCGATCGCCCGCGTCCGGTCCGCCGGCTCGGCCGACTCGGAGCGGGCCATCGCCTCGGCGAACGGCTCGCCGGCGCGATGCCACCAGGCGGCCGCCCGGTCGTGACGACCGTCCAGCGCGAGCCGGAACGGCTCGGCCACCGGCAGCGAGCGGTCGGCCAGCAACCCCAGCCGGTCCAGCCACACCGCGAGATCACCGAGCGCCCACGACGTCCCGGCAATGTCGGCGTACCGCGACAGCTCGACGCCGGTCAGCGCGGTGATCCGGTCGTCCTTCTCCTCGGTCAGCCACATCCGCTCGGCCAGCCCGCCCAGCACGGCCAGCCGGCGCACCGGTTCGTCGATGAGACCGGCCATCTGCCAGGCGGTCTCGAACGGTTCGGCGGGCGCGTCGGGGACGCCCTGGCGCAGCGGGATCAGGCCGGTGACCAGCAGCGGCCAGACGGTGGCCAGCGGCATCCCGTCGCCGTCGAGCACGTAGTCGGCGTCCTCCAGGGCGGCGCTCCAGTGTCCGCGGGCGAAGTGCAGCCGGGACCGCACGCCGGTCTGCCACTGCCGGCAGATCGGGATGTCCCGTTCCTCGGTGAACGGCAGCGACTCCTCCAGCACGTGCTGCGCGTCCCGCAGCCGGCGCTGCTCGACGTCCAGGTTGGCCAGGTTGGAGTAGCCGGCCGACGCGATCTCGTCCAGGTTGCTCGTCCTGGCCACCTCGATCATGTCGGCGAGCCGGCCGCGGGCGTCGTCGTCCCCGCCGGCCAGGGCCGCCGCGGCGCGCACCAGCCGGCTGCGGACGTCCAGCGCGTCGTGGTGGACCGCGGCGGCGATCCGGCCGGCGTCCACGGTGCAGTCCATGGCCAGGTCGAAGTCGTGCCGCAGGTAGGCGAGGTAGCCGCGGGTCGCCCGGGCCAGGCCGTAGGCGAGTTCGGCGCCGGATTCGCCGGCGATGTCGGCCGCCCGGTCCGCATGCTGTTCGGCCCGCCGGCGGCGCGCGTTGTAGTACTCGAACACCGCGACCTCGTCGTGGGCCGCGGCCAGGCCCGCCTTGTCGCCCGCCTGCTGCCAGAGCGGGAACGTCGAGCTGACCGTCGCGATGGCGTCCTGCAGCCGGTTGGTCATGTACTGCTCGTAACCGAGCTGCAGCAGCAGCTGCGCCCGTTCGCCGGCCGGCGCCCCGCCCAGGTGCTCGACCGCGATCCGGTAGAACGCCACCGCCTCGGTGTGCGACCCGGCCGTGGTCGCCTGCCGGGCCGCGTCCCGGGCGTAGCGGGACGCCCGGTCGGGGTCGCGGGCGCCCACCGCGTGGTGGGTGAGCACGGCCGGGTCCGGCGGCTGGATCTGTTCCAGCGCGGCGAGCAGGCGGGCGTGCAGGCGGGGGGCGCCGCCGGGCGGGATGGTGCTTTCCACCGCCTGCCGGGCCAGCTCGTGCCGGAAGATCAATCCGTCCCGGCTGCGGGTCAGCAGGCCGGTCGCGTCGAGCCGGCGCAGGGTCGGCAGGTCGACGCCGAGGGCGGGCAACGCCCGGTCGTCCAGCCGGTCCGGTGCGGTGGCCACCAACTGCAGGACCTCGAAGTCCTCCGGACCCACCTCGGAGGTGCGGGCCAGCACCGCATCCCGGACCGACCCGGGCAGCGGCAGGTCGGGGTTCTTGGCCACCTCGGTGACGAAGAACGGGTTGCCGCCGGTCCGGGCGTGCACCCGGGCCGCGTCCA
>JBDHZW010000372.1:0-5021 GCA_039812105.1 Nakamurella sp. | reverse complement strand
CAGTGGATCATGGTTGGCGTCGGCATCGTGCTGATCGCCGGCACGGCGTTGTACGTCGCGGCCGAGTTCAGCCTGGTCACCGCCGACCGCGCGACCGTGGCCAAGCAGGCCGCCCAGGGGGACCGGGGCGCCCGGTCGCTGATGATCGCGCTGCGCTCGCTGTCCACCCAGCTGTCCGGCGCGCAGATCGGCATCACCATCACCACCCTGGCGCTGGGCTTCGTCATGCAGCCGGCCCTGGCCGATCTGGTCGCGCCGGTGCTGGAGTGGGTCGGCCTCGGTGACGCCGCCGCCCAGTCGGTCGGGGTGCTGTTCGGGCTGATCGTGGCGACGGTGCTGTCCATGGTGTTCGGCGAGCTGGTGCCCAAGAACATCGCCATCGCCGAGCCGCTGGAGACGGCCAAGACCGTCGTCACCCCGACCCGCATCTCCACCATGCTGTTCAAGCCGCTGATCGTCGTGCTCAACGGCACGGCCAACGCGGTGCTGCGGATGATCGGCGTGCAGCCGCAGGAGGAACTCCGGTCGGCCCGGTCGGCCGTCGAGCTCGATTCGCTGGTCCGGCGGTCCGCCGCCCAGGGCACCCTCGAACAGCCGACCGCGGGCCTGCTCGCCCGGTCCATCTCGTTCTCCGGCAAGACCGCCGACGACGTGCTCACCCCCCGGGTGCGGGTGCGTTTCGTGCGGGCCACCGACACCGCCGACGCGCTGCTGACCGCCGCCACCGAGACCGGCCACTCCCGCTTTCCGGTGTCCGGCGAGGACTCCGACGACGTGGTCGGGCTGGTGCACCTGAAGCGGGCGGTGGCCATCCCGCCCGACGAGCGGGCCGGGGTGCGGGTCGACCAGCTGATGGTGCCGGTGCCGGTGGTGCCCGGCTCGATCCCGCTGGACGACCTGATGGACGAGCTGCGCAGCGGCCTGCAGATGGCCGTCGTCGCCGACGAGTACGGCGGCACCGCCGGCATCATCACCCTCGAGGACGTGGTCGAGGAGCTGGTCGGCGAGATCAAGGACGAGCACGACCCGGTGGACAGCCGCGCCGAGCGCCGGGCCGACGACACCTGGCTGCTGCCCGGCACCCTGCGGCCGGACGAGATCGTCGACGTCACCGGGGTGCGGCTGCCCGAGTCCAACGCCTACGAGACGGTCGCCGGTTTGCTGATCGCCCGCCTCGGCCGGATGCCGCGCGAGTTCGACACCGTCGAGGTGGACGCCACCATGGACGCGTCGGCCCACCTCGGGGTGCCGGACGGTCAGGTCGTCCACTCCGACGACGCGGCGATCGAGCCGGAGACCGAGGACGACCTGCCCCGTGCGGTGACCGTCCGGCTGACCGTGCACGGGCTGGCCCGCCGCCGGATCGAGGCGGTGCTGCTGTCCGCGGTCAGCCTGAACTTCGGCGACGAGGGCGATCCGGACCGGCGCTCGGAGGACGAGTCGGGCGACCGGCGCGGTGACGGCCGATGACCACCCAGTGGCTGCTGCTCGGCCTGGTCGTCGTGCTGCTGGCGGCCAGCGCGTTCTTCGTCGCCGCCGAGTTTGCATTGATCGCCGCCCGCCGGTCGGTGATCGAACCGCTGGCCGTGAACAGCGCCCGGGCCCGCTCGACCATCAAGGCGATGGAACACGTCTCGCTGATGATGGCCTGCGCGCAGCTGGGCATCACCCTGTGCGGGGTGCTGCTGGGCGCCCTCGGCGAGCCCGCGGTGGCCGCGCTGCTGGAGCCGGTGTTCCATGCCCTCGGGGTGCCCGAGGGCTGGCTGCACCCGGTGTCGCTGGTCATCGCCCTGCTGCTGGTGGTCTCGGCGCACGTCGCGTTCGGCGAGATGGTGCCCAAGAACATCGCCATCGCCGGTCCGGAACGCACCGCGCTGGCCCTGGCCCCGGCGTTGCGGGCGATCGCCACCGGCATCGGACCGATCATCCGGTCGCTGAACTGGTTCGCCAACTCGGTGGTCCGGCTCACCGGTCGGGAACCCAAGGACGAGGTGGCGTCGGCCTTCACCCGGGAGGAGGTCGCCGAGCTGGTCGCCGAGTCCCGCCGGGAGGGCCTGCTGGACGACGAGGAGCACCAGCTCATCACCTCGGCGCTGGGCTTCGACACCACCGTCGTGGCGGCCGTGATGGTGCCGATCGCCGAGGTGCAGGCGGCGCCGGAGCATGTCACCCCGGCCGAGATCGAGCGGATGTGCGCGCGCACCGGGTTCTCCCGGTTCCCCATCCGGCGCGCGGATCTGCCCGTGGGCGCGGCCGTCGAGTTCGTCGGTTACCTGCACATCCGGGACGTGGTGGACATCCCCGGCGACCGGCGGGACGAACCGGTGCCGGCCGAGCGCATCCGGGAACTGCCGGCCGTCGCCCCCACCACCGACCTGCGCACCGCCCTGGACCGGATGCGACGGATCGGGGCGCATCTGGCCCAGGTGGTCGACCCCGGCGGTCCGGTGCTCGGCGTCGTCATGCTGGAGGACGTCATCGAGGCGTTGATCGGTGAGGTGCAGGATGCGACGCGGCGCACACCCGGTCGCGCGCCGATCGACCAGCAGCCACCGGCGGGACGGTCCGGGGCATAGGGTCGGGCGCATGCAGCGTCGGATCATGGGCATCGAGACCGAGTTCGGCATCACCTGTACGTTCCACGGACAACGCCGGCTCAGCCCCGACGAGGTGGCCCGGTACCTGTTCCGGCGGGTCGTGTCGTGGGGTCGCTCGTCCAACGTTTTCCTGCGCAACGGCTCCCGGCTGTACCTGGACGTCGGTTCGCACCCCGAGTACGCCACCGCCGAGTGCGACGAGCTGCCCGTGCTCATCGCGCACGACAAGGCGGGCGAGCGAATCCTGCAGGACCTGGTCGTCGATGCCGAGACCCGGCTGGCCGAGGAGGGCATCGGCGGGGACATCTTCCTGTTCAAGAACAACACCGATTCGGCCGGCAACTCCTACGGTTGCCACGAGAACTTCCTCATCGCCCGCGGCGGCGAGTTCGCCAAGATCGCCGACGGGCTGATCCCGTTCCTGGTCACCCGGCAGCTGATCGCCGGCGCCGGCAAGGTGCTGCAGTCGCCCCGCGGCGCGTCGTACTGCCTGTCCCAGCGGGCCGACCACATCTGGGAGGGCGTGTCGTCGGCGACCACCCGGTCCCGGCCGATCATCAACACCCGCGACGAGCCGCACGCCGACGCGGAGCGGTACCGGCGGCTGCACGTCATCGTCGGCGATTCCAACATGAGCGAGACCACCACCCTGCTCAAGGTCGGCACCGCCGCGCTGGTGCTGGAGATGATCGAGGCCGGGGTGCCGATGCGGGACTTCACCTTCGAGAACCCGATCCGGGCGATCCGGGAGATCTCCCATGACACCACCGGTCGCAAGGCGGTCCGGCTGGCCGGCGGCGGCGACATCAGCGCGCTGGACGCGCAGACCGAGTATTACGAGAAGGCGGCCGCGTTCGTGGCCACCCGGGGCACCGACCCGGTCACCCACCAGGTGCTGGACCTGTGGCGGCGCACGCTGGAGGCGGTGCAGACCCAGGACTTCACCAAGGTGGACACCGAGATCGACTGGGTGATCAAGAAGAAGCTGATCGACGCCTACGCGGCCAAGCACAACCTGGAGCTGACCCATCCACGGATCGCCCAGCTCGACCTGACCTACCACGACGTGCGGGCCGGCCGCGGCCTGCACTCGCTGCTGGCCGCCCGGGGGCGGGCGGCGCGGGTCGTCACCGACGGGCAGATCACCGCCGCGATGACGGTGCCGCCGCAGACCACCCGGGCCCGGCTGCGCGGCGAGTTCGTCGCCGCCGCCCAGGACGCCGGCCGCGACTACACCGTCGACTGGGTGCATCTCAAGCTCAACGACCAGGCCCAGCGGACCGTGCTGCTCAAGGACCCGTTCCGCTCCGTCGACGACCGGGTCACCAAGCTGATCGAGGCCATGTAACGCTCGCTGCAACCCTCGCCCCGCCCCCGGCCGCGCGGATCATCTACGCCGGCGCGGCTGAAATCGGCAACTCGCGTCCCACCCGTCACATTCGGTGCGAGTTGATCCGCGCGGCCGTAGTTGATCCGCGCGGGGGAGCGGGGCCCCTCGGACCTTCGATATGGCACGCTTGTTCGCGTGGTGACGGCGAAAGCGGCGAAGGCGGAGCGGTTGCTCAACCTGGTGATCGCGCTGCTCAACGCGCCCACGTTCCGGACGGCGGCGTGGATCCGGGGCAAGGTCGCCGGGTACGGCGACGCGCCGTCCGATGAGGCGTTCCTGCGCACCTTCGAGCGGGACAAGAAGGAACTGCGCGAGCTGGGCATCCCGCTGCAGACGCCGCCGAACGGCGGTGACGGGTACCGCATCCCGCGCAACGAGTTCGCTCTGCCGCCGTTGTCCTTCACCGCGGCGGAGACGGCGGCGTTGGCGCTGGCCGGCCGGCTGTGGGAGACCACCGCGCTCGGCGCGGCCGGGTCGGGGGCACTGCGCAAGATCCGGGACGCGGAAACCGACACCGACACCGACACCGACGCCGCCACGCCCGACGATCCGGGGGTCGAACCGGAGACCGGCAGCTCGGTGGCCACCCTGCTGCAACCGCGGGTGCGGACGTCCGACCCCTCGTTCGAGCCGATGCTGGCCGCGGTCCGGGCCCGCCGCGCGGTCGAGTTCGACTACCGCAAGGACCCCGGCGGTCCCGCCGAGGCGCGGCGGCTGCAGCCGTGGGGCCTGGTCTCCTTCCGTGGACGCTGGTACGTCATCGGGCACGACGAGATCCGGGGGGACCGGCGGACCTTCCGGCTGTCCCGGATCACCGGCGACGTGCGCGCGGTCGGCCCGGCCGCGGCGGTCCGCCCCCCGGCCGACATCGACCTGCTGGCGGCGGTCGCCGGGACCGTGCAACGGCCGGTCAGCGACGCCCGGGCGGTGCTGCGGGTCCGGGCCGGGGTGGCCGCCGGCCTGCGCCGCACCGCGGTGTCCGTCGTCCCGGTCGACGGCCGGCCCGGTTGGGACCGGGTGGTCGTCCCGCTCGG
>JBDHZW010000371.1:0-5030 GCA_039812105.1 Nakamurella sp. | reverse complement strand
TCGGGGTCCGGGACTCCGACATCATCGCCGACTACCTGCGCACCGCGGCCAACATGGAGCGCATCGTGCACCGGTTCCTGGGGTGGCCGCGGTACCGCGAGCACATGGCCCGGGTCCCGGCGGAGGTCTACCAGGCGAACCGCGACACGATGGTGGGATTCCTGGCCGGCCTGGACGCGATCCACGGCGGGGCCGCGGCCTGGGCCCGTTCCCGCGGCATCGGTGACGCCGAGGTGGCCGGCCTGCGCGCCGCTCTGCTGACCCCGCCCGGCTGACCACACCGAACCAGCCCGACATCCGGACGCGCCGGCGGTCCGGCGGTGGATCAGGCGCCGGGACGGGCCGCGCGCCCCGGCCCGGGGGCCACCGTCCGGAACGCACGATCCAACAGGTCGAGCAGGTCACCCTCGTCGTCTCGCAACCAGACGTCGTAGGCGGCGATGGCCACCGCCAGCGCGGTGTAGGCGATGCTCTGCACGTCGATCGACGATTCCGCGACGCCCAGCCGGGGGGCGGCGAACTCGACGATCACCTGCCGCCATTCGGCGTACCGGAGGGTCGAATGCGCCTGCAGGGCAGGTGTTCCCAGAATCAGCGCGAGCCGCCGCCGGTGCCAGGGCTGCTCGGCCGGCGGCACCGTGTTGAACTCCATCACGGCCCGCCGGACGGCCTCCAGGACGGGCAGGTCGGGCGGCATCGTCTCCAGCACCGCGCGGAACCGCACGAGCTCCTGGTCGAACGACCCCCACGGGACGTCGTTCTTGGACGGGAAGTAGCTGAAGAACGTGCGGCGGGCGATGCCGACGGCCGCGGCGATGTCATCCACGGTCGTCTGCTCGAAACCCTGCTCGTCGAACAGCTGGAAGGCGACGTGCTCGATCTCGGTGCGCGAGCTCGCGGGCTGCCGGCCGACCCGGCGCGCGCCCTCGGCCCGGCCGGGGCCGATCCCGGTCTCGACGTCGGTCACGCCTCGCACTCTATGCACATCGAACTCGTCCGGTGCGAACCCTTCACTTCCTGCACTCGGTGCATCTAAGGTGGATGGCGAGGAGGGACGTTGACGCCCACCTCAGCAAAGCAGCCCGGTGTCGCCGGTCGTGGACCGTCGGCGTCGCCCGGTCGCCTGCTCTGGGTCCGTCAAGCCATGTCCGGGAACGGTTGTCGTCGAGCCGAGATCGGGATGGTCGGTGGGACGCCGTGTCTCGCCGACGGTCGATCCGACACAGGTGTCGGCGCCGGAAGAAAGGGAACACGCAATGGGGCGTGTCGAAGGGAAGGTCGCTCTCGTCACCGGCGCGGCCCGCGGCCAGGGTCGAAGTCACGCCGTCCGGCTGGCCGAGGAGGGCGCCGACGTCATCGCGGTGGACATCTGCGCCCAGCTGGCCACGGTGCCGTACCCGATGGGCACCGCGGAGGAGCTGGCCCAGACCGTCAAGGAGGTGGAGGCGCTCGACCGGCGGATCGTCGCCGCCGAGGTCGACGTCCGGGACGCCGACGCGCTCCGCCGCGTCGTGGACGAGGGGGTCGCCGAGCTGGGACGGCTCGACATCGTCTGCGCCAATGCCGGTATCTGCACCATCCAGGCCTGGGACGAAGTGACGCCGGCCGTCTGGCAGGACACCCTGGACACCAACCTGACCGGGGTCTGGAACTCGATGGTGGTCGCCGTCCCGCACCTGATCGCGGCCGGGGGCGGATCGATCGTCGCCACCAGCTCGACGGCCGGCATCAAGGGGCTGCCGTTCCTGGCGCCGTACGTCGCGGCCAAGCACGGCGTGGTCGGCATCGCCAGATCGTTGGCCAACGAGCTGGCCAAGCACCGGATCCGGGTGAACACCGTGCATCCCACCGGGGTGGACACGCCGATGGGTTCGGGCCTGGGTGGCCTGGAGGCGCTGTTGACCCGGGAGCCGGCGCTCGGGCCCATCTTCATGAACACCCTCCCGGTGGAGATCGTCGATCCCCGGGACATCAGCAACGCCGTGCTGTTCCTGGCCTCGGACGAGGCGCGCTACGTCACCGGTCTGGAGTTCACGGTCGACGCCGGCAACACCATCCGTTGACATCCGTTCACCGCCAATCATCATCACTGCACGACCTCGAACAGGGAGACTCTCGTGGGACGAGTAGAGGGCAAGGTCGCCTTCATCACCGGCGCCGCGCGCGGCCAGGGCCGCAGCCATGCGCTGCGGCTGGCGCAGGAGGGCGCGGACATCATCGCGATCGACATCTGCGAGCAGATCGACACCGTGCCGTTCCCGATGGCGACACCGGCCGACCTGGAGCAGACGGTCAAGGAGGTGGAGGCGCTGGACCGCCGCATCGTGGCGGTGCAGGCCGACGTGCGCGACTACGCCGCGGTCAAGGCGGCCGTCGACCAGGGCGTCGCCGAACTCGGCCGGCTCGACATCGTCTGCGCCAACGCCGGGATCGCCGGCGGCAACTCGCCGGCCTGGGAGCAGACCGAGGAGGAGTGGCACAACACCATCGACGTCAACCTGACCGGCGTCTGGCACACCTGCAAGGCCGCGGTGCCGCACCTGATCGAGGGCGGCCGGGGCGGCTCGATGGTGCTGACCAGTTCGGCCGCCGGGCTCAAGGCGATGCAGAACATCGCCGACTACGTCTCGGCCAAGCACGGCGTGGTGGGATTGATGCGCACGCTGGCCCTGGAACTGGCGCCCCACAGCATCCGCGTGAACAGCGTGCACCCGACCGTCGTGGACACACCGATGATCCAGAACGACTGGACTGCCGGACTTTTCCGGCCCGATCTGGAGAACCCGACCATCGAGGACGCCCACGACGTCTTCCGCAGCCTGAACGTCCTGCCGATCCTGTGGGTCGAACCGGTCGACATCAGCAACGCGGTGCTGTTCCTGGCCTCCGACGAGGCCCGGTACATCACCGGGGTGACCCTGCCCATCGATGCCGGCTTCGGCATCAAGTAGGGGCCCGGTCATGAGCGAAAGAGTCGCCGGGAAGGTCGCCTTCGTCACCGGTGCGGCCCGGGGTCAGGGGCGCAGCCATGCGCTGCGGTTGGCCGAGGAGGGCGCGGACATCATCGCGATCGACGTGTGCGACCAGCTGGCGTCGGTGCCCTATGCGATGGCCACCCGTGCCGACCTCGACCAGACGGTCAAGGAGGTGGAGGCGCTGGACCGCCGGATCGTGGCGGTGCAGGCCGACGTCCGCGACTATGCCGCCGTCAAGGCCGCCGTCGATCAGGGGGTCGCCGAACTGGGCCGGCTGGACATCGTCTGCGGCAACGCCGGGATCTTCAGCTTCGCCGCGGGCGGGGCCGACCTGGACGAGCTGATGTGGTCGGAGATGATCGACGTCAACCTGACCGGGGTCTGGCACACCGCCAAGGCCTGCGTGCCGCACCTGATCGCCGCCGGGGGCGGATCGATCGTGCTGACCAGCTCGACGGCGGGGATCAAGGGCTTCCCCAACTTCGCCCACTACGTCGCGGCCAAACACGGTGTCGTCGGCCTGATGCGGACCCTGGCCCTGGAGCTGGCCCCGCATTCGATCCGGGTCAACACGGTGCACCCCACCAGCGTGGACACCGACATGGTGCAGAACACCGCCACCTGGTCGCTGTTCCGACCCGACCTGGCCGAGCCGACCCGCGAGGACGCCAGGGAGACGTTCGCCAGCATGAACGCGCTGCCCATCCCGTGGGTCGAGGCCCGGGACATCAGCAACGCCGTCCTGTTCCTGGCGTCCGACGAGGCCCGGTACATCACCGGCGTGATGCTGCCGGTGGACGCCGGTTCGACCCAGCGGTAGCCGCGGTGACCAGCACGTCGACGGGATCGTCCAACGGGCGGGCCGGGACCGAGCGGGGGTCGGTCCCGGCCCCGGCCGGCGGCACCGCCCTGCGCGCGGTGCGCGATCGGATCGCGGCCCGGATCGTCGGCCGGGGAAGAGAACTCGACCTGGTGCTGGCCGCCGTGGCGGCCGGCCGCGACCTGGTGCTGGAGGGGCCGCCGGGCACCAGCAAGACGACGATGCTCAAGGCGATCACCGGGCAGTGGGGTATCCCGCTGCTGTTCGTCGAGGGCAACGCCGATCTGACCCCGGCCAAGCTGGTCGGGCATCACAACCCGGCCCGGGTGCTGCGCGAGGACTACAGCGCCGACACCTTCGTGCCCGGCCCCCTGGTGCAGGCGATGCAGGAGGGCGGCTTCCTGTACATCGAGGAGTTCAACCGGGCGCCCGAGGACACCCTGAACACGCTGCTCACCGCCATCGCCGACCGGTCGATCGCCGTTCCCCGGGTCGGCGTCATCGACGCGGCCGCCACGTTCCGGGTGATCGCCTCGATGAACCCGTTCGACAATGTCGGCACCACCCGGCTGTCCACCAGCGTCCACGACCGCCTGTGCCGGCTGGCGATCGATTATCAGGACGAGGCCGCCGAGCGGGAGGTCGTCGCGCTGCGGGCCCCCGACCTGCCCGCCGGTCTGGCCGGCCGGCTCATCCCGGACGGCGTCGCGGTCACCCGGGCGACCCGGCGCCACCCGGACGTGCGGCAGGGCAGCAGCGTGCGCGGAGCCATCGACACGGTGCTGGTCGCCGCCGAGGTGGCCGCCCTGCGGGGCATCACCACGGCCACCGACGATCGCTATCCGGCCGCCGTGCTCGACGCCATGATCGTGGCCCTGTCCGGCCGCATCCATCTCGACGAGGCCGCCGAGACCACCCCGGAGCAGGTGCTGACCGAGATCTTCCAGGACCGGTTCCTGCTGGCGGGCTCCGACCGTCCCGGTTGAAGAGCGGTCGACGCCGACGGGCCGGTGCGCCGGCCCGCCGACCGACCCGCCCGGGCGGGCCGGAAACCCCTGCGGCGCAGGCCGAAGACGCTCACCGCCGAGCCGTCGGTGTACGTGCCGGCCGGCGGTGGAGGAGCGGGTCTGGTGGTGGAGCGGTCCGGTGGTCCCGGTGCCCGACCGGCGCCCGCCGGCCGCGGCGGGTCGGCACCGGGCGTCACCGACGAGCCGGCCGAGCTGCTCGCCGCGCCG
>JBDHZW010000370.1:0-5035 GCA_039812105.1 Nakamurella sp. | reverse complement strand
CGTCACCGGCGCCGCCAGTTCCGCCCCACCACCGGCGCCCCCCGCGGCGCCGAGCCGGCCCACGTTGCGCCCGGCCCGGGCCGCCCCTCGGGCGAGCGTGCTCGGCCCGCCCGCCCCGTTCGTGGGTCCGCCGTCCGGCGCCCTGTACCGGCGCGGCGCCCCGGTCGCCGCCGGCATGCCCACCGCCGCCTCGACGGTCGCCGCGCGGACCGGCCGGGTGGTGGTGGTCGGCGCCGGGCACGTCGGGATGATCGCGGCCATGCGGCTGGCCGACGCCGACCTGTTCGACGAGGTCGTGCTGGTCGACATCGACGAGGGCCGGGCCGCCGGGATCGCGCTCGATCTGACCCACACCGCCGCCCTGTCCGGCTTCGCCACCCGGGTCCGCGGGGTGGCCACGGTGGACGCCGCCGGACCGGCCGACTACGTGATCGTCACCGCCGGCCAACCACGGAAGCCGGGGATGAGCCGGGCCGACCTGATCGAGACCAACGCCGCGATCGTCGGCGACGTCGCGCGCCGGGTCGCCGCCGTCTCCCCGCACGCGGTGATGGTCGTCGTCACCAACCCGCTGGACGAGATGACCCAACACGCCTGGCAGGTCTCCGGTTTCCCCAGCCGGCGGGTGATCGGCATGGCCGGCGTGCTGGACACCGCCAGGTTCCAGGCCCTGGCCGCGGCCGGGACCACCAGGGCCGACCGGATCACCGCGTGGGCGCTGGGCAGTCACGGCGAGGAGATGGTGATCCCGCTGTCCCAGGCGACCGTCGGCGGCCGCCCGCTGGCCGGGCCCGATCTGGACGCGGTGGTGGACCGCGCCCGCGGTTCGGGCGCCGAGGTCGTCGGCCTGCTCCGGTCCGGCAGCGCCTTCCTGGCCCCCGGCATGTCGGCGGCGCGGATGGTGCTGGCGATGGCCCGGGACACCGGCGAGGTGATGCCGGCCGCGGTGCTCGCCGACGGCACGTACGGGATCAGCGACGTGTACGTCGGGTTGCCGGCCCGGCTCGGCCGCGACGGCGTCGTCGGGATCGTCGAACTGCCCCTGCGACCCGACGAACTCGGCGCGCTCCGGGCGGCGGCCGACCGGATCCGGCAGCGCCTCGACGGGTTGGCCCGCGCGTCGTGAGAGCGGTGGTATTCGCCGGGGACGGCCGGGTACGGGTGGACACCGTGCCCGATCCGGCGGTCACCGACCCGCGGGACGCCCTCGTCCGGGTGCGGCGCGCCGCGGTGTGCGGGACCGACCTGCACGTCGTCGCGCACCCGGACGGGGTGCCGGCCGGCACGGTGCTGGGTCACGAGTTCGTCGGTGAGGTCGTCGCCGTCGGGGCGGCGGTGCACGGCCATCGCCCGGGCGAGATGGTGTTCGGCGCCGACTACGCCGCCTGCGGGCACTGCTGGTGGTGCCGGCGCGGCGACCATTGGGAGTGCGGGCAGCGCCGGTTCTTCGGCACCGGCACCGCGTTCGGGCCCGCGCTGCCCGGCGCGCAGGCCGACCTGGTGCGCGTCCCGTTCGCCGACTGCACGCTGCGTACCGTCCCGCCCGGGCTCCCGCCGGACGCCGCGGTGTTCCTCGGGGACACCCTGGCCACCGGGTACGCCGCGATCCGCCGGGCGCGGATCACGCCCGGCGACACCGTCGCGGTGCTGGGCGGCGGACCGGTCGGCCAGTTGACCAGCCTGGCCGCGCAGGCCGCCGGGGCCGGCGTCGTGGTGCTCGTCGAGCCGGTGGCCGACCGGCGCGACCTCGCCGTCGCCCAGGGCGCGGTGCCGGCCGAACCGGAGCAGGCCCGCGCGGTGATCGACACCGTCACCGACGGTCGCGGGGCCGACGCCGTCGTCGACGCGGTCGGCGGGCCGCGCGCCCTGGACACCGCGTTCGCGCTGGTCCGCCGGCGGGGCGCGGTGATCTCGGTGGGCGTGCACCCGGATTTGGGCTGGTCGCTGCCGGTGGCGCGGGCGTTCACCGACGAATTGACCCTGCGCTTCGTCATCGGCGACGCGATGCGCGACGGGGACGCCCTGGTGGCGCTGGTCCGTTCGGGGGCGATCGACCCGACCGTGGTCGCCTCGAACACGGTCGGTCTCGAGGACGCGCCCGAGGCATACCGGCAGATGGCCGATCGACGTACTCTCAAGACGCTCATCGCGGTCTGACACCACGGAGGTGAACCGATGACGCTGGCCGCCCTCCCGTCCCGCATCGGCGTGCGCGACGAGCCGGCCGCCGACGCCCTGGTCGCCCTGCTGCAGACCCAGCCGAACGATTCCACCTGCGCCGCCGCTGATCTCGCCGACCTGGCGGCCGTCCTGGTAGCCCGGGCGGTCGCCGTCGTGGACGGCAGCGGAGCCGTGCTGGCCGGTGACCCGTCGTGCGTCACCCGGCAGGTGGCCGCTCCCGACGGCGCCGTCGCCCTCTGCTGGACCGGCCCCGCGCCGGGTTGGCGGTCCCTGCTCGGGCAGGCCTGCGTGTGGCTGGCACTGGTCCGGCGGGTGGCGCCGGCCGCCGAACCGGAGAGCGCGGCGGTGCGCGAGGTGGTGCAGCAGCTGCTGTCGGTGCGGGACGTGGACCGGGTGCTCACCTCGATCGCCGAACGGACCCTGCGCCTGCTGGACGCCGACATCTGCGGGGTCATGCTGCGCGAGGGCGACCTGGTCCGGATGCGCGCCTGCGTCGGCAACCGGGTGGCCGAGACGGCCCGGCTGCGGATGCGCCGCGGTCAGGGGCTGGCCGGGCTGGTGTTCGACACCGGCCGCCCGGCGAAGGTGGACACCTACCTGGAAGACCGGACGATCAGCCCGGACTTCATGTCGCTGGCCGCCAAGGAGGAGACCCGCTCGGCCCTGGCCGTGCCGCTGCGGCTGCAGGGCGAGTTCGTCGGCGTGCTGGAGGTGTGGCGGCGGCGCCCGTCCACGTTCACCGAGCACGACGAGCGGCGCATGGTCGTGCTCGCCGACATCGCCACGGTGGCCATCGACAACGCCCGCCTGCACGACGAGCAGGCCGCGTCCACCGCCGAGGCCGAGACCGCCCGGGACGCGCTGCAGCGGCAGGTCGCGCTGCTCGACCGGTCGTCCCGGTTGCAGCAGAGCCTGCTGACCACCGTCATCGAGGGCGGCGGGCTGCCCGCCGTGGTGCACGCGGTGGCCGCCGAACTCGGCTGCGAGGTCGGCGTCTACGGGCCCGACCGGGCCCTCATCGCCGCGCACGTGGCCGGACCGGCCGACATCACGCTGCCCGCCCGGCTGCCCCGCGGGCGGCCGACGGCGGACCGCTGGATCCGGCCGGTCTACGCCGACGGCGACCAGATCGGCCAGGTCGTGCTGGTCCGGGGCGGGGCGACGGCCGAGCTGATGGAGGCGGTGTCCGGACAGGTCGCGATGGCCTGTTCGCTGGCCCTGTTGCGGGAACGGGCGGCCAGCCGGGCCCGGGCGCAGGCCGTCGATCAGGTGCTGTGGGACCTGTTGCAGGGACCGGTCGAGCACCGGGTGGCCGCCCGCAGCCGCGCGCAGCAGCTCGGCATCACCCTGCACGGGGCGTTGCGGGTGCTGCACGGGCGGATCGAGAACGTCGAGGAACTGGCCGCCGAACAGGGGTGGGACACCTCGCACACCGACAAGGTGCGCCGCGGGGTGCTGCGCGCGGTGCGCCGGGTCGACGAGGCCCGGCGACTACCGCTGGCCGGCATGCGCGGCGACCTGCTGGTCGCGGTGGCCGCCGACCTGGACCGGGCGGCGGCCAAAGACCTGGCCGCCGCCACCTGCGCCGCGATCCACGACGACTGGCCGGGGCTGCGGCTGACCTGGGGCGTCAGCCGGGAGCACGCGAACCCGATCGAGCTGCCGACCGCGCTGAGCGAGGCGGAGACCGCGTTGGCCGCCGCCCGCCGGCTCGGCGGCCGCAACGCATTCCTGTACGAGGAACTCGGCATCGTCCGGCTGTTGCTCGGCTCGGGCAACGATCCGGACCTGCAGACGTTCATCGACGAGGTCACCGGACCGCTGGTGGCCTACGACCGGGACAACGACGGCGCGCTCATCCGCACGCTGCGCGCCTTCTTCGACGCCGACTGCTCCCAGCGGCTCGCCGCCGAGCGACTGTTCGTGCACCACAAGACACTTCGGTACCGGCTGGAACGGATCCGGCAGCTCACCGGGCTCGACCTGAGCCGGCACGAGGACCGGATGCGGGCCGACTTCGCCCTCCGGCTGCTGCAGGTGAACCAGACCGCCGACGACGGCGCGCCGCTGCCGCACTGACCAGGTCCCGCCGGCCCACCTTTGTCGGCCGGCGGCGTGCAGGCTCCCGAGGCGATCAGCCGGTCGGGACGACGGCCTGGTCGACGACGTCGTCGGTCTCGCCGTGCGGCCGCGGGATCACGTGGCTGCTGTAGAGCTCGCCCACCTGCTGCGCGGCCGCCCGACCGGCGTCGACCGCCGCCTTGACCGCCCCGACGTCGCCCCGGACCAGCACCGACACCTGTCCGTTGCGCAGCGTGCGATAGCCCTGCACCCGGACATTGGCGGCCTTCACCATCGCGTCCGCCGCCTCGATCGCGCCGACCAGTCCCCTGGTCTCGATCAGGCCCAGGGCCCCGGCCGGTCGTGTGGTGTCGGTCATCGCGCCTCCCATCGGTGCGACGGTACCGCCGCGCCGGGCCGGCCGCGCTGTCCGCCGGGGACACTCGGGCGACCCCGCGGTTGTCCGGGCGGCGGTCGTTACCGTGGCAGGCGCGCACGGCGGACGGAGATCAGGTGGCAGGACGACGCGACAAGAGCAGGAAGCGGCACCGCGGTGCGCCGGAGACCCGGCGCAGATGATCGAACGGGTCATCGGCGCCTTCATCCGCTGGCAGGACGACCATCCATCCAGGGGTCTGCCGCGGCACGAGATCCTGTATCAGGTCATCATGCTGAACAAGACGAAGGCCCTGGTCGGCGACCCCAATCCGGCGGAATGGTCCGCGTTCGCCGTCGCCCAGCTCTTCGACTACCTCCAGGACCAGCCGCAGATCGTGACGCTCGACGACATCGC
>JBDHZW010000369.1:0-5036 GCA_039812105.1 Nakamurella sp. | reverse complement strand
GCCCGCCGTCGACCAGCCGGGCGACGACGGCCCGGACCCGGGCCGCCCACCGTGCGCCGTCCGGTCCGTCCGCACTCCCGTTGTCGATCGCGGCGGCCGCCGACCGCAGCAGCGCATCGGCCGCGGCCAGGTCGGCGTCGATCGCGCCGAGGTGCATGAGCGCGATCTGGTCCGGGTCGCGCCGGCGGGCCGCGGCGTGCAGGGCGCGGGCGATGCCGTCCACCCCGCCGAGCCAGCAGGCGGCGACACCCATGCCGCCCCAGGCGAATCCGGGCCGGGTCAGGTACCACCCGGCCGGCCCGACCGGCTGCCCCGGGGATCGGTCCAGGTGCACGGCGGTGGACGGAACCTCGACCAGGCCGCGGGCGGCCCAACCGGCGGGCGGGTCCACCCGCACCCGGTCCGTGCGCAGGTCGACCGCGAACAGGCGGCGCCCGTCGGACACGTGCGCGGTGATCAGCGCCCGATCCAACCGGCCGGCCAGCGAGCACCACGGCTTGGTGCCGGTCAGCCGCCATTCGCCGGCCGCCCGAACCGCGTCCACCCGCACCCCGGGCCCCTCGGCGGCGAACACGCCCCAGGTGTCGCCGGCCGAATCGGGGGCCGAATCGGGGGCCGGAAGGCCGGCGCCGGCGGCCTCGGCCAGGATGGCCAGCGCGTCGGTGTGCGCCTCGACCACCCGGGCGGCGGTCAGATCGGCGGCGGCCAGCGTCCGCAGCATCGTCCAGCGCGCGAACGTGTCGCCGCCTCCGGGCAGTGGCACGGACGGCCCGATCGACCGGGCCAGCTCGATGGCCCGGCCGGCGTCGCCCGCGACCGCCGCGGCGCGACCGGCCAGGTCGGCCGCCTCGGTTCGGGAGTCGGCTTGGGGGTCGGTTCGAGGGTCGGTTCGGGCGCCCGGCGGGCGCAGGTCGGTCGCGGTCACACGAACGCCAGTGCCCGGGACCGGCCGCCACAAAACGACCCGACCCGACCCGACCCGACACGATGACGGCAGGGATGAGCCCGCCTGTAAGCCGGGTTCTGTTCCCGGGCGTCTCGCGACGACCCGTTCGGCGACCATCCATCTCGACGTGCCGTCGCCGGCACGCTCCAGCGGTCCACCCGCAGGCTCGGGCGGGCCGCCCTCGAACGCCTGCGCACCGGGCCCGGATCCGGACCTGGCTTTTCGACCTTGCTCCGGGTGGGGTTTACCGAGCCGCCCCGGTCACCCGGGGCGCTGGTGGTCTCTTACACCACCGTTTCACCCTCACCGGGGATCCGTGGATCCCGGCGGTCTGTTCTCTGTGGCACTGTCCCGCGGCTCGCGCCGGGTTGCCGTTAACAACCACCCTGCCCTGTGGAGCCCGGACTTTCCTCGACCCCGTCGTCGGCCGGCGAACCGGTCGGGCCGGGACCGCGGTCGCCCGGCGGACTCATCCGTGACGAATCGTACGCGAGGGCCGCCAGCACCTCGTCATCCGTGGTCTGCCGGAAGTCGTCGTAGCCCTGGTGCACCGCGCGGAACGGCTGCGGGCTCAGCGCGCAGACCACGTCGTCGACCTCGGCGCGCAGCCGGGTGCAGGTGTCGATCGCGCCGACCGGCACCGCGATCAGCAGCGCCGCGGGATCCGTGCGGCGGACGACAGCGGCGGCCGCCCGCATCGTCGACCCGGTGGCCAGCCCGTCGTCGACGACCACGACCGTCCGCCCGCGCAGCTCGGGGGTCGGCCGGTCGCCGCGGTAGGCGGTGGTGCGCCGGCGCAGCTCGATCATCTCGTCGTCCAGCACGGACCGGAACACCCGCTCGGGCACGCCGAGCCGGCCGACCACCATCTGATTGGTCACCACCTCGACCATCTCGCCGATGGCCGCCACCGCCCCCATCGCCAGCTCGGGCTGGCCGGGCACCCCGACCTTGCGCACCAGCAGCACGTCCAGCGGGGCGCCGAGCACCCGGGCCACCTCGGCGGCCACCGGCACCCCGCCCCGGGGCAGCCCGAGCACGATCGACGGGCCTGCCCGGCCGGTCAGCCGCCGCGCCACCAGCACCCCGAGCGCGCGACCGGCCGCCACCCGGTCCGCGAACCGGTCGGGGACTCGCTCGTCGCGGCGACCCAGGTGCATGACGCCAGTCAAGCCCGCATCGAGCGGGGCGGGCAACCTGCAGTCCCGCTCGACCCGGACAGGTCGGATGCGTGCCACGTCGGCGGGGCGGACGATCGATGCCATGGGCTACTACCGGGACCACGTCCTGCCCAGGCTGCACAACCGGGTGCTGGACAACGACGAGATCGGCGCCATCCGCGACCGGGTCTGCGCCCCGTTGCAGGGCGAGGTGGTCGAGATCGGGTTCGGCTCGGGCCTGAACGTGGCCCACTACCCGGCGGCCGTCACCGGGGTGCACGCCGTCGAGCCGTCCGCGCTGGCCCGGCGGCTGGCCGCGCCCCGGGTGGCCGGCGCCCCGGTACCGATCCGCTTCGACGGGTCGGACGGGCAGCAGCTGCCGCTGGCCGACGGGTCGATCGACTCGGCCCTGGTGACCTTCACCCTGTGCTCGATCGCCGACCAGCAGGCCGCCGCCCGCGAGCTGCACCGGGTGCTCGTGCCCGGCGGACTGGTCAGCTTCGTGGAGCACGGCGCCAGCCCGGACCCGGATGTGGCGTCCTGGCAGCGCCGCCTGAACGGCCTGAACCGGCGACTTTCGGCCTGCCGGCTGGACACGGCGCCACCCGCGGTGTTCCGGGCGGCCGGATTCGAGCCCTATCGGATCAGCACCTATTACGTGAAGGGGGCGCCGAGGTGGTCCGGCTTCCTGTATGAGGGCACCGCCCGCCGGGCGTAGGGCTCAGTCCAGGTGGCCGGTCTCGTTGACCGCGGTCACCACGATGCTGCCGTCCGCGGCGACGGTGAACGCCGACAGCGAACCGGTGTCGACCCGCAGCCGGTAGGCGACCGACGGGTCCACCTGCAGGGCGGTGGTCAGGATCATCTTGGCGACGGCGGCGTGGGTGACCACGACCACGGTGTGCCCGCGGTAGCTGCCCAACGCCTGCGTCATCAGCGGCCGGACCCGGTCCCGGACCTGCAGGAAGGACTCGCCTCCGCCGGGCGGGGCGGAGCCGGGGTCGCCGCGCCAGATGGCGAGGCGGTCCGGCCAGCCGGACTCGATCTCGGCGAGCCGCAGGCCGGTCCAGTCGCCGAGATGCTCGTCGAGCAGCCGGTCGTCGTCGACCACCGCGACCCCGGCCGCGGTGGCGATCGCGTCCGCGGTGTCCCGGCAACGGGTCAGCGGCGAGCTGAGCACCACCACCGGACCGGCCGGCCGGATCCGTTCGGCGACCGCACGGGCCTGGCCCCGGCCGCGATCGGTCAACGGGACGTCCTCCCGTCCGGTGAACCTGGACCGGGCGCCGTAGGTGCTCTCGCCGTGCCGGACCACCAGGAAGATCGTCGGGTGGCCGTCCCGCGGCGCGGGCAGGGCGGCGGCCGGGTCGTCGGCGCCCGCCGGCTCCGCCCGGTCGCCGCCGGCCGGTTCCGGTTCCGGGGTCCGGGCCACCCACACCCGGCCGGCGGCCGCCTCGTCCATCGCCTCGTTGGCCAGCCGGTCGGCGTGGGAGTTCCGCGCCCGCGGTATCCAGGTGAAGGTCACCGACTCGAACCGCGCCACCAGCCCGGCGGCCTGCCGAGCCAGCGGCTTCATGTCCGGATGCTTGACCTGCCAGCGCCCGGACATCTGCTCGATGACCAGCTTGGAGTCCATCTGCACGTCGACGAGGGTGGCGCCGAGTTCCAGCGCCGCCTCCAGCCCGGCGATCAGCCCGGAGTACTCGGCGACGTTGTTGGTGGCCCGCCCGATGGACGCGGCCCGCTCGGCCAGCACCGTCCCGGACCCGTCGAAGACCACCGCGCCGTAGCCGGCCGGTCCCGGATTGCCCCGGGAGCCGCCGTCGGCCTGGACGAGCACACGGGTCACGAGCGGATCAGGATGGCGCCGCATTCGGGGCAGCGGACCACGTCCTCCACGCCGGCCGCCCAGATCTCGTTCAGCGCGCTGCGGTCCAGGTCGATCCGGCACGCCTCGCAGCGGGACCCGTCCAGGGCCCCGGCGGCGGCCCGGCCCCGCGCCCGGATCTGCTCGTACAGCCTGATCAGATCGGCCGGCATGCCGTCGGTGAGGCCGGCCCGCTCGGTGGTCATCCGGCCGAGTTCGTCGTCGATGTCGGCGAAGGCGTCGTCCCGCCGCCGCTCGGCGGCGGCCAGCTGCTCGCCGGCGGCGGCCAGCTCGGCGTCGATCGTCGAACGCTGTCCGTCGGCGACCTCCCGACGCTCCATCAGCTCGAGGGCGTCGTCCTCCAGGGTGGACTGGCGGCGGGCCAGCGAGGTCAGCTCGTGCTGCAGGTTCTCCAGATCCTTGGCCGGCGCGGCGCCGGACGCGAGGCGATTGCTGTCCCGCTCGGCCCGGGCCCGCACCGCGTCGATCTCGGTGTCCAGCTTGCGCGACTCCCGGTCCAGGTCGCCGATCTCGGCGTCCTTGAGCACCAGCCGGCCCCGCAGCTGTTCGACGGTCGCGGTGCCGTCGCTGATCTGCGCGAGTTCGGGCAGGGTCCGGCGGCGATGCTCGGCGGCGGCCACCGCCTGGTCGATGCGGGCGACGTCCAGCAGCCGGCGCTGAACGAACGGATCGGCCTTGGGCACTGTTCACCACCACTTCTGGGTTCGGCGCCCGACGCTACCCGACGGATCCCGCGGTGGCGTGTCCGGTGGCGTGCACGGTCCACGGGTCGGTCCGGGTGGTGGACACGGTGACGGTCAGGTCCGGGTGGGCGTCCCGCAGCAGTTCAGCGGCCACCGGCAGCCAAGGCCACTCGCCCGCCCAGTGGGCGACGTCGACCACCGCCGGGTTGGCCGGGTCGGCGACGAACTCGCCGACCACGTGGTGCCGCAGGTCCGAGGTGAGGTAGACGTCCGCGCCCGACGCCGCGGCGGCGGGCAGGTAGGAGTCGCCGGCGCCGCCGCAGACCGCGACGGTGCCGATCGGCCGGTCGGGCGCGCCG
>JBDHZW010000368.1:0-5036 GCA_039812105.1 Nakamurella sp. | reverse complement strand
CGCCGCCGGGCTGCGGGTGGCGCCGCAGAGCACCGGTCACAATGCCGGTCCCCTGGGACATCTGGACGACGTGGTGATCGTCCGCACGTCGGCGATGAACTCGGTGCAGATCGATCCGGCCCGGCACCGCGCCCGGGTCGGCGGCGGGGTTCTCTGGCAGGCGGCCGTCCGGGCCGCGGCCGAGCACGGCTTCGCCACGCTGCACGGATCGTCGCCCGACGTCGGGGTCGCCGGCTACGCGCTCGGCGGTGGGATCGGCTGGTACGCCAGGGCTCTCGGGCTGGCGGTGAACAGCCTGACCGGGCTGGAGGTGGTCACCGCCGACGGTCGGGTGGTCTGGGCGGACGCCGAGCAGAACCCCGAGCTGTTCTGGGCGCTGCGCGGCGGGGGCGGCAGCTTCGGCATCGTCACCGCCCTGGAGTTCCGGATCTTCCCGTTCACCTCGGCGTTCGCCGGCATGCTGGTGTGGGACGCGGCGATGGCCGAGCCGGTGCTGCGGCGCTGGATCCACTGGACCGCGGATGCCCCCGACGAGGTGACCACGTCGTTCCGGATGCTGGCGCTGCCGCCGCTGCCCGACATCCCGGCGCCGTTCCGCGGCCGGAACCTGGTGGTGATCGACGGCGCGGTGCTGGCCTCGGACCGGCGGAGCGCCGAGATCCTCGCCGGCCTGCGCGATCTGCAACCCGAGGTGGACACCTTCGCCCGGGTGCCGGTGCAGACGCTGACCGGGCTGCACATGGATCCGGAGGGTCCGAGCCCGGGTGTGTCGGACTCGGCCATCCTGGACGCGATGCCGGAATCGGCGATCGACGCCTTCCTCGATCTGGCCCGGCCGGGCTCCGGGTCGAGCGTGCTGGTGCACGAGTTGCGTCAACTCGGCGGGGCCATCGCCCGGCCGGCGGCGGGCGGCGGCGCGATGCCGGCCATGCCCGGCGCCTTCCTCGCCTTCGCCGGCGCGGTCGCCGCCACGCCGGAGTTGGCCGCCGCCGGTCAGCGGGACACCAGCGCCTTCGTCGCCGCGCTGGCCGGGTACGGCTCCGGCCGCCAGTACCTGAACTTCCAGGAGAGTTCGGTGGATCCCGCCACCGGCTTCGATCCGGTCACCTTCGGCCGGCTGGTCACCCTCAAGTCGTCGTTGGATCCCGACGGCGTGATGGTCGGCAACCACCCGATCCGGCGCACCTACGAGATGGAGGACGAGTTCTTCTGATCCGTTCGCCCGCGCGCCCTTTCGCACCGTTCCGCAGTACTCCCCGTGCACTCACCGGCGCGGCCCCGGCCGCCAGGTGCCCATATATGACGTGACCCGTTCCGGGTCCGGCCGCAACGCCCCGACGCCGCTCCCCTCCGGCGCCGGGGCGTTCGACGTGTGCGCCGTCCATTCGGGGGGAGGATCGGGTCGCCCACGCGACTCGATCGTCCCCGCGAATCAGAGCTGCGCGCGGAGGAAGTCGATCTCGGGTGCGCGCTCGGCCGGGCCGCCCGGCGTCTCCAGGATGACCGGGGTACCGGCCGCGCGGACGACGCCGGCCAGCAGGTCGGGCGGGATCTCACCGCCGAGTAGCGGTGCGTGCCGGTCCCGCGCCGACCCGGCCTCGTCCCGGGAGTTGTTGCAGTGCACCAGGTCGACCCGGCCGGTGATGGCCTTGACGTCGTCGACGGCGGTGGCCAGGTCCAGGCCCGACGCCCAGGCATGACAGGTGTCCAGCACGAAACCCGCGCCGAACTCGCCGACCTCGTCCCACAGCCGGGCGATCTCGTCCAGCGTCCGGGTCATCGCCTTGTCACCGCCGGCGGTGTTCTCGATGAGGATCGGCAGCGGGAACCCGCCCTCCTCCGCCTGCCGCTCGAACACCTTGCGCCAGTTGGCGAACCCGACCGCGGGGTCGTCCTTGGCCAGCACATGGCCGCCGTGCACGATGAGCCCGCTCGCCCCGGTCTCGGCGGCCGCCTTGGCGTGCGCGATCAGCAGCTTGCGGCTGGGGATCCGGATCCGGTTGTTGCTGCTGGCCACGTTGACGATGTACGGCGCGTGCACGAACACGGTCAGGCCGGCCGCCCGCAGCTGCTCGGCCCGGGGGTGCGGTCGGGGGGTCTTCCAACCCTGCGGGTCGGCCAGGAACACCTGAACCCCGTCCGCCCCCGACGCGGCCGCCTCGGCGACCGGATCGCCGTCATCCTCCCGAGCACCGACGTGCACACCCAGCATCACCATGCCGCGAAGGGTAGCCCCGCCCACCGACACACCGTCGAGGGTGCGAGAAGTGCCCGCACCCGCCGGTGACGAGGGCACCCGGGGCACGGTCGGCGTCAGGCTCCGTCCGCGACCTTGTCGACCGGCACCCGCTGGGCCAGCACGTCCAGGATCGGGCGCAGCTCCATCCACCACTCCTTGAGCGGGCGGCGGTTCTCCCAGTCGGCCAGGTCCTCGGCCTGGCGCATGGACATCACCCGGACGGCGCCCTTCAGGGTGCCGATGACGGCGTAGTCGGCCCGCTTGCGGTCGATCTCGTTGCTGATCCAGTCCATCGCGTGCGCGGCCAGGCGGGTGCCCAGGATCCGGTCGAACGGCGACGGCGTGCCCCCCTGCTGGGTCTGGCCGAGCACCACCTTGCGCGCGTCGAACAGGTCCTGGCTCTCCTGCTCGAACAGCCGGCACAGGAAGTCGCTGGTGTACATGGGGCTGGCCTTCTCGTTGGCCACCACCATGAACAGCCGCTGACCGGCCCGGAAGCTCTCCACCATCCGTTCGACGTCGACCGACAGGTCCTTGAGGGTGATGCCCTCCTCGTGCAGGTAGACCCGCACCGCGCCGCCGGACAGCCCCGCCAGCAGGGCCAGGTACCCGCAGGTGCCGCCCATCGTCTCGACGACGAACGCCCGCCGTTGGGCGGCACCGGCTTGCCGGACCCGGTCGATCGAGTCCACGATCAGGTTCAGCGCGCTGTCCGCGCCGATCGACAGCTCCGAGAACGGCAGGTTGTTGTCGATGCTCGCGGGCAGGCAGATCACCGGGATCTTGAACGCCTCGTAGCGGTCCCGCTCCCGCCACATCGTGTGCGCCGACTCGAACGCGTCCCACCCGCCGATGATCACCAGGCCGTCGATGCCGTGCGTCTCCAGGCCCCGGCCGATCGCGTACAGGTCCTTGACCGTCGGCACCTTCCGGCTGATCCCCAGTTCGGCGCCGCCCCGGCTGCTCCAGCCCTCGACGTCACCCCACTGCAGCTCCTGCACGTCGTTCTCGACCAGGCCGGCGAAGCTGCCCTTGACGCCGAGCACGGTGTGCCCGCGGTGCAGGCCGAGCCGGATCGCGACCCGGGCCGCCGCGTTCATGCCGGGAGCCAGGCCGCCGACGTTGAGCACGGCGATGCGGCTGGACTTGGCGTTGAGCCGGACCGCCGGCAGGGCGTGCGAGATGGAGTGGAAGACGTGCGACAGCTCGGTGTAGCTGTCGCCGCGCAGGGTCAGCGCGGTGTCGTAGTCCTTGGCGGCGATCAGGCTGGCCAGCTCGTGGGTCTTGGCCACGCTCTCCATCAGCGGGGCCTTGGCCACCCGGTTGTGCTGCACGCCGATGATCGAGGGCACCGTCTCCGCAGTCGCGCTCAGCACCTCCTGCACGGCCGCGTAACCCTGCTGGGAGCTCATCGACCGGTCGAACGCGCTGGGCGCCCCACCCCGCTGGACATGGCCGAGGATGGTGACCCGGGTGTCCTCGCCCAGCCGGTCCTCCAGCACCTGCCGGATGTAGTCGCTGTTGATCGGGGTGTGCTCGCTGTCCTGCGCGCCCTCGGCGACCACCACGATGCTGTTGCGGCGGCCGGACGCGCGGACCTTGCTGATCTGCGCGCACAGGTGCTCCTCCCACCCCGGCGCGGGCGGGTTCTCCGGGATGAACACGTAGTCGGCGCCGCCGGCGATCGCGCTCATCAGGGCCAGGTAGCCGCAGTGCCGGCCCATCACCTCGACGATGAAGCTGCGTTGGTGGCTGGCCGCGGTGCTGGAGATCGAGTCGATCGCCTCGACGATGCGGTGCAGCGCGGAATCCGCGCCGATCGTCATGTCGGTGCCGATCATGTCGTTGTCGATCGATCCGACCAGCCCGGCGATCATCAGGGCGGGATGACGGTCCGCCGTCTGCTGGTCGATGGCCCCGTCCTGGAGTAGCTCGGCGACCAGCGACGACCACTCCCGGCGCAGCAGGTCGGCGCCGGACAGGCTGCCGTCACCGCCGATGACGATCAGCCGGTCGATGCCCTTGTCGATCAGGTTGCGGACCGCCTTCAGCCGGCCCGACCGCTCGCGGAACTCCAGGGAGCGGGCCGTGCCGATGACCGTGCCGCCCCGGTTCAGGATGCCGCTGACGTCGTCGAAGGTGGCCGGCCGGATCCGGTCACCGCCCTCGATCAGGCCGCGGTAGCCCTCGTAGATGGCGTAGATGTCGGCGCCGTAGTGCAGCGCGGTCCGGACCACGGCGCGCACCGCCGGGTTCATGCCCTGCGCGTCGCCACCGCTGGTCATCACCGCCAGGCGACGCTTGGCGGGATCGGTGATCGACTGGGCCGTCATGCTGGACCTCGACTCTGCTCTGGTTCGACGCGGCTCGTCGGGTCCGGCGTCGCCGGCAGATCCGAGCGAGCCGGTCCGTTCCGAGCAAGCTGGATCATACGGACATGCGGTCCTTCAGGACGGCGAGGACGTCCGGGTAGAGCGGGTGGTCGACGGCCAGGCCGGTGATCTGCCCGGTCGCCTCCTCCGGCGACAACGTCGCCAGCATCTGCTGCAACTGCACGCTCTCCGGATCCTCCGGCACGTCGAACCGCAACGCCGCCCCCACCGTGGCCAGCAGATGCTCCGGAGTCACCCCCTGCTCGGCCAACTCGGCCGCCGGCCCGATCAACCGCTCGTGCCTGGACAACTTACGCAACGGCTGCCGCCCCACCCGCGCCGTCGTGTCCGGCAGGAACGGATTCGCGAACCGGGTCAGGATCTTGTCCACGTACGCCTGCTGCGCCGCCTCGCTGAACTCGTGC
>JBDHZW010000367.1:0-5129 GCA_039812105.1 Nakamurella sp. | reverse complement strand
CCGGTCGCCCGTGCCGGGCTCCGCCGGGACCGGCGCATGCGGTCGACGTCCGGCCGGGTCCGGAGGCCGGCCGGGCCGCTCCGATGCGGGCGGCAGGTCGGTGCGTCCCCGCGCCGCCCCGCAGGGCTCGCGTGATCGGTGAGCTCATGGCAGGTCCGCCAGCCGCTCGAGGGCCGGCGCCGCGTCGAGCAGGGCGCGCCGCTCGGCCTCGGTCAGCATCGACATCTGCTCCGCCAGCCAGGCGGTCCGGCGTTCCCGGCTCTCCCGGGAGAACGCCTGGCCGGCCTCGGTCTTGGAGATCAGGCACTGCCGCCCGTCGGTGGGGTGGGGATCGCGCCGCACGAGGCCGCGCTCCTCCAGGTTCTCGATCACCTTGGTCATCGACGGCGGCTTGACGTGTTCGGCGCGGGCGAGCGCGCTCGGCGCCATCGGCCCGCAGCGCCCGATCCGCGCGAGCACGGCGAATTCGGTGGCGGACAGATCGAAGTCGCCCAAAGTCTGGTAGCGCAGTCGACGACCCAGCCGGAGCACGGCTCCGCGCAGGGCGGCCACCGCCTCCAGGTCATGTTCGTCGGTCATGTTGTTAGTCTAACTCATTAGATGAGCGAAACAAAGTCCATGGCGGCGGCGTTCCGCCGGCCGGCGTCGATCAACGCCCGCGCGGCTCACCGCCCGCCCGGATCCACCGGACGTACCCGGCGACGAAGGCACCCCACACCCGGCGCATCACCGGTTCAAGTAAGCCGGTGATGCGTCGGTCGAGCCTGGACGAGGCGCGGCGGCCGGGCACGCGCCTCCGCGGGGACGATCCGGTCGCATCAGGAGACTCGACCTTCCCCAGGCACCAGGGCCCCCAACCCCGGGCCTGCGCGAGTGGCGCACGGCCGGTTCAAGTAAGCCGGTGCTGCGCCGGTGGACCGATCGAGCTGGTGGTCGAGAACCGAGCCGGGCACGGCGCCTCCGCGGGGACGATCCGGTCGCATCAGGCGACTCGACCTCCCCAGGCACCAGGGCCCCCAACCCGGGGCGCGCGAGTGGCGCACCACCGGTTCAAGAGAGCCGGCCGTGCGCCACTCGCGACGAACCAGCCCGAACGGGATTCAGAAGCGGCCGACGCCGGGGCACGGGCCACCAAGACAGGGCCCGCCGGTCAGGATTCGGATCGGCCGGTCGGGATCAGCCGGCGCTGCGCGCCCGGCGCCGCTCGGCGAGTTCGTCGCGCTCGACCGGCACCACCCGGTCGCCCTCGACCCGCTCCTGCGGGAACTCGGCGAGGGAGCCGGTGATCTCCTTCATGGTGCCGCCGACGGCGATGCCGAACACGCCCTGACCGCCCTGCAGCAGATCGACGATCTCCTCCGGCGAGGTGCACTCGTAGACGGTGGTGCCGTCGGAGAACAGGGTGACGCCGGCCAGGTCGTCGACGCCGCGGGCCCGCAGATGGTCGACCGCGACCCGGATGTTATGCAGCGAGACCCCGGTGTCGAGCAACCGCTTGACCACCCGCAGCACCAGGATGTCCTTGAAGGAGTACAGCCGCTGGCTGCCCGACCCGTGGGCGCCGCGGACGGTCGGCACGACCAGACCGGTGCGGGCCCAGTAGTCCAGCTGCCGGTACGTGATGCCGGCCGCGGTGCAGGCCGTCGGCCCGCGGTAGCCGATGTGCTCGTCGGGAACCGAGGTGTTCGGGAACAGCGCGGCTTGCTCCTGCTCGACCATCCCGCCACCTCTCTCACACAAAGATCTCACTCAGAGTCTCACTCAGGACCGACTCGTCGCACCGAACCATCGAACTACATGCACGTGACTCGTTGACGGTAGGCCCGCCCCCGCCGGGGGTCAATGTCCGGGGCGGGCGTGTCCTCGACCTGAGGTTCAGGGTTACCGTTCCGTGACCGGAACGCCGGTCACGGCTTCTGCTCACCGCCGAAATCGTCCGGCGATACCGAGTCGAGGAACTCGCGGAACCGTTCGACCTCGTCCTCGGCGTCCTCGGCCACCTCGGTGCCGTCGTCGGCGGCGTCGTCGTCGCCGTCGGGAATGACGATCCCGGCCTCGGCGAGCACCGACTCCTCGACGAAGACGGGGATCTCCACCCGCACGGCGAGGGCGATCGCGTCGGACGGGCGGGCCGAGACGGTGGTGCCGTTGTCGAAGGCCAGCTCACCGAAGAAGGTGCCCTCGCGGAAGTCGACCACCCGCACCTGAGTGACCGAGCGACCGAGCGCGGCGATGACGTTGCCGAGCAGGTCGTGGGTGAGCGGCCGCGGCGGCCGGACCCCTTGCTGGTGCATCGCGATCGCGGTGGCCTCGGCGGAGCCGATCAGGATCGGCAGGCTGCGCGGACCGTTGACCTCGGTCAGCATCAGAATCGGCTGCTGGGTCGGCATCTCGACCCGTACGCCGACGATCCGCATCTCGATCATCTCGGTGTGCCTTTCTCCGTCACCTCGAAACGCTACACGCCCGGCGAGCGCCCCCGCAGACCGGAGAAGGCGCCGATCAGCGACCGAGATCGCGTCGCAACCCCGCCTTCACCAGGTGGGTGTGCAGGCGCAGGATGGTGGCCGCCAGCTGGGCCGCCTCGGCCCCGGCCCGTTCCCGGGCGTCCGGGTCACGCTGCCGGGCCTGGGCCGACACCAGCTGGGCGATCAGGGTGGCCTCCCGATCGGCGGCGGTGCGGAACGAGCGCAGGTGCCGGGGCTCGAGACCGACCTCCAGCAATTCGGCGGCGGTGGCCGCGACCTGGGCGGCGTCGGCGTCGAAGTAGCCACCTGGTCCGGCGGCCAGCAACCCGAACTGTTCGAGTTCGGCCAGCGAGGTCAGGGTCAGCCCGGAGTGGGCCAACAGCTCGGCCCGGGTCATCCGGATGTCCGCGCCGATCGCGAAGTCCCGCGGCGACGGGGCGTCCGGGCTCGACCCGACGCCGTTCGGCAACCGGGCCTCGGGCACGGCCGGTTCCAGGCCCCGGTCGATCGCGTCCAGGTTCTCCTTGATCACCTTCAGCGGCAGGTACAGGTCACGCTGGGCCGCGAGCACGTAGCGCAGCCGGCTCACGTCCGCGGAGCTGAACTGCCGGTACCCGGACGGCGTACGGTGCGGGGTCACCAATCCTTCGGACTCCAGGAACCGGATCTTGGAGATGGAGACGTCGGGAAACTCCGGCTTGAGCCGGGTCATCACCGCGCCGATGGACAGGGTCGAGTTCGGCGGCATGTCTGATTCGGCGAGGGACGTGGTCATCGTGAACTCACCCGGACTCGTTCGCGATCGGCTGGCCGCACCCGGTCGGCCGCCACACCCGGACGAGCGCTCCCCCACCCCGACAACGTCGTCGGTCCGCAGCGCAGACCGGCCGCGATCATGACCTGGTGTCGCCCTGAGCCTGATCGCCCGACAGGAACACCAGCCGGAACTTGCCGATCTGCACCTCGTCGCCGTTGGTCAGTGGGGAGACCTCGATGGGTTCGCGGTTGACGTAGGTGCCGTTCAAGGAACCTATATCGGCCACCTCGAATCCCTCGGCGGTCCGCCGGAACTCGGCGTGTCGGCGGGAGACGGTGACGTCGTCCAGGAAGATGTCGCTCTCCGGGTGCCGTCCGGCGGTGACCTTGTCGCGGTCCAGCAGGAACCTCGAGCCCGCGTTCGGCCCCCGCTTGACCACCAGCAGAGCGGTGCCGGAGGACAGCCCGTCGACGCCGCCGATCACGTCCTCGCCGGACTCGGCCTCGGCCGCGCCGAACAGGCCACCCGCGAAGATCGACGTGGAGTCCGACGCCGCCGACGACGCGGGCGACGCACCGGGCCCGCGGTCACTCTCAGTCACCAGACACTCCTTCGTATCGCCGCCGGTCGACGCCGGCCGCCAGACCCCGAAACACGACCCCGAGAATCCGACGTTGGTCAGTCCTGACGACCGTACCGTGCCGCGCGGGCGTGTCGCACCGCGGGCAAAGACGCCCCCGATGGTCAGCCCTCCCCGATCACCGCCGCGTACCCGTCCGCGTCCAGCAATTCCTCCAGCTGCGCCGGGTCGGTCAGCTCGATCTCGATCATCCAGCCGTCGCCGTACGGGTCGCTGTTGATCAACTCGGGCGAGGAGTCGAGCGCGTCGTTGCGGGCCACCACCGTGCCGCCGACCGGGGCGAAGATCTCCGACACCGACTTGGTCGACTCCACCTCGCCGATGCTGTCCCCCGGCTCCACCGTGGTGCCCGGCTCCGGCATCTGCACGAAGACGATGTCGCCGAGGGAGTTCTGCGCGTAGTCGGTGATGCCCACCCGGGCGACCGACACCCCGTCCGTCGCGTCGCCGCCGTCCTGGCTGCGCACCCATTCGTGTTCGGAGCTGTACCGCAGGTCCTCGGGGATCACGTGAGATGGCCTTTCTGCTGGTGACAAGAGGTGTCGGTGGCACTGCCCGGCCGGATGATCATTGGGCGGGGCGAGCGTATTGCGGTTGTCGCGGCGGTCGCAAGGCGTCGATCGTGACCGAGTCGGACTGGTTGACCTCCATCGTCCCGCCGGCCCGGCGGACGGTGTCCAGCACCCCGCCCGGGATGGCCAGGGCCGCCGCCAGCGTCGGCGGGTCGCCGATCGCGGTGATGGTGTACGGGGCGGTGAGCTGCTGCCCGTCCAGGGTGATCGCGCCCCCCGACCCGGTGAAGGCGGAGTCCACCCCGATCCGGACGGGGCCGACCTGGAACGCCTCGGCCCCGGCGTTGCGCAGCTCCTGGATGGCGTCCAGCAGCACCTCCGGCGGCACCTTGCGGTTCGGGTCGTCGATGACGATGGTGACGCCCGGCCCGGTCGCCGGCACCGTGCCGGTCAGGATGCCCAGCGCCGCCGACTGCCGCTGCGCCTCGGCCAGCGCCTCCTCGCTGGACTCGCCGCTGCGCTGCAGCCGGGTCAGGCTGTCCTGCAGGCCGGCGATCTCGGCGTTCAGGTCGTCCTCCCGTCGCTGCAGCTCGTCCAGGATCTGCACCAGGTCGTCCGGGCGGGCGCTGGCCAGGGTGTCGCCGGCGGCGGTGCGCTGCACCTGCAGCACCACGGCGAAGCCGAGCAGGGCGCACAGCACGGCGATCAGCACGTGGGCGCCGGCCCCGCTCCAGCGGGGGCCGCGGGTCGGG
>JBDHZW010000366.1:0-5148 GCA_039812105.1 Nakamurella sp. | reverse complement strand
GGGCGGGAGTCAACTCGGGGACGGGCGGAGCCGGCCGGTCGACGGGTCGCGGTCGGTGATGCAGTAGGCCGAACCGACCGGGTCGGTCAGCACGGTGTGGTGCTCGGCCACTCGCCGCACCGCAGCGCCCAGCACCTGGTGCCGCTCGGTCTCCGCCGGCCGGTCGTCGCAGGCCAGGTCGAGGTGCGCGGTGGCCGGGAACCGGTCGTCGCCGACGATCTGGATCATCAGCCGCAACGGCATTCCGTCCGGCCGGAGCAACGGGCGGAAGTGCGGGGCGGACGACGGAGTCACCGGCCAGCCGGTCAGCGCCGTCCAGAACTCGGTCTCGGCGTCGGCGTCCGCCGCCCGGACATCCAGGCACAGCTGGTCGACCAGGGACGCGTGCTGGCGCCACCTCGCCGGTCGGGGCCGCACCGACGACGGGTGCGACACGAAGCAGAAGGTGAAACCGCCGGGTGAGGTGAGCACGACGTAGTCGTCGGGTGGCTGGGCCACGATCGTCGCGCCGAGGACGACCGCCGCATCGGCCGCTGCCAAGACGTCGGGCACGTGCAGGTCCAGGTGTCGCCGGCTCGGGCCGTCCAGCAGCCGTTGCACCCGCAGGAAGTCGTCGCCGGCCGGCGGCAGCAGCGTCGCGAACTGACCGTTCTCACCCCGCGGCGCCGACACCGGGTACCCGGTGACCTCCGCCCAGAACGCCACGCCGGCCTCGAACGAGGCGGGCGCGAAGTCGAGGAACGCTGAGGTCCAGTAGATGTCGGCGGGCACGGGTCGACGCTACCCACCCCGATGTCGATCATGCAGGACACGCCCCTTTCCGGCCGATTTGAGGGCGTGTCCTGCATGATCAACAGGTGGGTGAGGGGGATCGGGTGGGGGCGGGTCAGTAGCCGATGAAGGCGTCCGTCCGGACGGCCGGCGCGCCCTGCTCGCGCAGCGCGCCGGACAGGGCGTTGACCATCGCCGGCGGGCCGGAGACGTAGGCCACCCGCGAGCGCACGTCGGGCACCGCGGACCGCAGCACGTCGGCGGACAGGAACCCGTCGACCACCCGCCACCCGGCCGGCCCCGACGACGAGCCGCCGGGCACCGCCAGCACCACCGGCACACCGAGGTCGACCAGGTCGTCCCGGTACGGGATCTCGGCCGGATCGGTCACCCCGTAGACCAGCAGCACGTCACGCCCGTCGCGCACGCAGGCCGCCAGCTGGGACAGGAACGGGGTGATGCCGATCCCGCCGGCCACCAGCAGCAACGGCTCGGACCGGTCGGCCGGAAGGACGAAATCGCCGCCGACCGTGGTGGCCCGCAGATGGGTGCCCAGGGGGAGATCGGCGAGCTCCCGCTTGAACGAGCTGGCGCCGTCGGCCGGGATCTTGATGCCGACCGACACCGATTCGCCGGCCGGGTCGGCGGTGGCGATGGAGAACACCCGCCGGGTGCCGCGGGAGTCGGCCTTCTCGTGCGGCAGGGTCAGCTCCAGGTACTGGCCGGGCCGGAACCGCACCGGCGCGTCCGGGGTGAAGGCGAACTCGGCGGTGGTCGGGCCGAAGGTGCGCCGGCCGGTCAGGGTGAGCCCGATGCCGCGCCGCTGGCCGAGCAGGAACGCGGCGACGTTGCCGATGATGAGCGCCACCTCCGGGGTCAGGGCGACGAACCCGAGGTCGATGCTGGCCAGGGTGGGCAGCGCGAACAGCACCGCCACACCGGCCGCGATCGCCAGCTGCTGCCGCCGGGTCGGCGGCAGGGTCAGCGGTTCGGTCAGCATGAAGCCGGCGAAGAACACCACCGGCGTCGTCACGAACGCGTACTGGATCGCGGCGCCGACGGTGTCGCCGTCGACCAGCCGGAAGCCGATCATCAGCGCGGCGGCGACGACGACGAACAGCCCGACGACCGGTAGCTTGCGGGTCCGGTAGCCGACCACGACGGCGAGCACGGCCACCGCCGGCAGCATCGGCGCGGTGGCGACCCACCAGACACCGCCGGACAGCTGCAGCAGTGTCACGAACAGCACGCCGGCCGCGGCGGGGTTGACGATGTGCCGCCCCCCGTAGGCGATCAGGTACTTGGACGCCGACGCGGCCGCCGCGGCCAGCGCGATCGCCAGCAGTTCGAGCGGTTCGGTGCTCGGCCAGAGCAGGAAGAACAGCAGGCCCGCGGTGATGAGGCTGGACTCGGCGTGCGGGTGCACGCCGAACATGGCCCCGTACAGGCGGTTCGAGCCGTAGGTGACGGCGAGCAGGACGGCCAGGGTGGCGGCCAGGTCGGCCGGCTCGTAGTACAGCGTGCCGGCGAACGACAGCCCGAACGCCAGGACGGTGAGCAAGGCCAGGCAGATCAGCACCAACCGGTACATGGTGACCCGGCCCAGCAACGCGTCGACCGAATTCCGGACGCGGATCTGCGCGGGCATCGCGGGGGTGATGACGGTGGTCATGAGAACAACTCCCCTTCGAAGGTGGGTGACCAGTGCGCGGATCCGTCGCCGAGCACCCGGAGCCAATCGGCGCCGAAGTCGTCGACCAGCGCGCGGGTCTCGGACGGCGAGGTGAAGAACAGGGCGGTGGCCAGGCCGTCGGCGACCATGGCCGAACCGGCGACCACCCAGGTGGCGACCACCTCGCGGACGGGTTCGCCGGTGCGCGGGTCGACGATGTGGTGCAGGCCCGCCCACGTGCGCCGGTTGCCGGCCGAGGCGGCGAGCGCGTCGTCGGACAGCGGCACGACGCCGATCACCTTGGTGGCGTCGCCGGGGTGCTCCAGGCCGACCCAGATGTCGTCCGGCCCGCGGTGCAGCAGGTCCCCGCTGCCGTCGACGACGAACGAATCGATCCCGAACGACGCCAGCAGCTCGCCGAGAATGTCGACCAGGTAACCCTTCCCGGCGGCGCCGACATCCAGCACCAGCGGCCGGTCGGTGGTCACCACCGGCCCGTCCCAGCGCATCGCGTCGTCCCAGGCCGGCGTCCGGCGGACCCGGTCCGACCGGGCGAAGGTGTACCGCGCGTCGTAACCGAGGTCGGCCAGGGTGCCGCCGATCAGCGGGGTGACTGCGCCGCCGGTGCCGTCGTACAGCCGCCGGTAGGTCTGCACCAGCGGCACCGCCTCGTCCGGGAACTCCACCGTGCCGGCCGCTTCCGCGAGCCGGGCGACCAGGGAGTCGTCGCGGAACCGGGACCAGGTGCGGTCGAACGCGTCGATCCGGGTATGCAGCGCGGACCGTTCGGCCGCCGTCAGCGGCCGGTCGGTGTCGATCTGCCACGTCGTGCCGATCGCCGCGAACCGCACGGAATGCGGTCGGGGGAGCGCGCGTTCGAGCACGGCGGGCTCAGGCCTGGGCATCGGTCTTGATCGTTTCGACCGCGGCGTTGAAGCCGCCGGAGGTGAGCGAGGAGCCGGCGACCTTGTCCAGCGAGACGGCGTCGATGTCCTTGCCGATGATCAGCGCGGCGAAGTTGTTGACGAACTCGCTCTGGTACTGGCTGGACGGCGGCTTGGTCGCGCCGCCCTCGGCGGTCGCGGCGGTGATCACATCGTCGGCGAGGGTGAGCGTGATCGTCACCTCCTCGGTGCCGCCCGGGCTGGTGTAGCTTCCGGTCGCGGTGTAGGTGCCGTCCTTGTAGGTGCTGGTGCTGGCCGCGGCGGCCGCCTCGGTGGTCGCGGCTTCGCTGGTCGCGGCGTCGCTGGTCGCCGCCGCACTCGTCGCCGCCGCCGCTGCCGCGCTCGTCGCGGTACTCGTTCCGGTACTCGTTCCGGCGCCGGTGGCGGATCCGGCCGCGGACGTGGTCGCCGTCGGGCTGCCCGTCGATGCCGCCGACGTGCTGCACGCGACGAGCCCGACGCTGGCCGCGCCGAGCAGCGTCCAGCCGGCCAGCGACGCGTAGATCGTGCGGCGCCGGCGGTCCCGCCGCGCGGCCTCGATCGAGGCGGGATCGGGAGTGCCCGGGTGCGGGCTGGTCTCGGTCGCGGTCATTGGTCAGGCTCCTGCCGGTGGTCGGGGTCGAGCCGTGGCCCGACCGGGATGCGCTGGCACGCGCACTGTTCGGTGGTGATCGGCGGGCACCGCACTGTGCGCCCGCGAGGTTAGGTCAGCCTCACTGCCAACCCGTTGTCGCAACGTTATATGAACGTTGAAGCTCTTAGGATTGGGTGCGCTGAGATCAACCTGTGCGTTCGCTGAGGTTCGTTCGCTTGGCGAAATGAACTCAGCCGCGACCGATCGCGGCGACGCAGCCGCGGGCGAGCGACCCGGTCACCAGCGCGGCCAGGGCCACGAACCAGGGTAGACCGGTCAGCTCCCAGGCCAGCAGCACCCCGAAGACGACGCTGCGGTGGCTGACCGAGACCACCGCAGCGGCACCGATCATCGCCCATTGCGGAACCGACACCGCCAGGCCCAGCGTGCCGGCGAACAATCCGACCGCCGAACCCAGGGCGGCCCCCACCGCCAGTGCGGGCGTGAGCAGGCCGCCGACGATGCCCGCTCGCAGGCACACGCCGGTCAGCGCGATTTTCAGCAGCACCAGCAGCGCGAACCAGCCGGCCGCCGGGTATCCGGACAGGTCGGCGCCGGCCACCAGCACGCCGCCGCGGGCGCCGGTCACGGGATCGAGCGACAGTTCGACGATCCCCTTGCCGTTGCCGGGCAGCGACGGAAACCACACGGCGGCCAGCCCCACCAGGCCCATCGCGACGGTCGTCGCCGCCGGCAACCGCAGCCAGCCGGTCGGCTGCCGGGCCATCGCCCGGCGAGCGACCAGGTCCAGGGCCAGGGCCGCCGCGCCGGCCAGCGGGGCGGCCAGCACGACCCAGCCGGCGAGCGCGACGACCGACGGGACGTCGTGCGCGGTCGTCGGGAAGGCGTAGACGCGACCGGTGCCGAGGACCGTCCAGGCGGTCACCGTGGCCAGCCCGTTGACGACGACGACGGTCACCCAGTCCGTCGGCGCCAGCCGGGGCACCCCGGCCAGCAGGCGGTCCAGCCGGCGCCCGACATCGGGCCACGGCCGGGTCGCCCCGGCGCCGGCCAGGGCCAGCACGCTGAACACCACGCCGGCCAGCGGCACGTTGTAGACGGCGGCCAGCCCGCCACCGGCGCCGGCCGCGATCAGCACCCGCCGGTCCGGGACGGGCAACGTCAGC
>JBDHZW010000365.1:0-5160 GCA_039812105.1 Nakamurella sp. | reverse complement strand
TGGGCGGAGCAGGCCCGGCACCGGTTGGCCGGCGGCGGACCCGAATGGGGCTGACCGCCCGCCGGAAGCCCGGGCGGGGAACCGCCGTCAGCGGGTCGGCAGCACCCGCCGCCGACGCGCCCGCCGGCCCGGCCGACGATCCGAGCCGCGGAACCGGCTTCGGCGGGCGGCCCGCGCCCGCGCCTGCCGGCGCAGTTCGGCCGCCTCCAGCCCAGCCGCCCGCACCTGCCAGGACAGCTCGTCGATGGTCTCGGCGCAGTCCGCCAGCAGGACGTCGACCGTCATCCGGTCGTAGCCTCGCGAGAACGCCCGCGCAGCAGGCAGTTCCACCGCCTGCAGGTACCGCGCATCGATCAATCCACGGTGCCGCAACGCCTCCCGCTGCGGGTCCATCATGAGCATCGCTCGGCCCTCCCCCGACCTACGCCTTGCCGAATTCCTCGAACCTGATCCGGCTTTCCGAAACCCCCTGCTCGACGAGCGCCTTCACGGTCGCCTCGACCATCTCCGGCGAGCCGCAGACGTACACGTCATGGCCGGCCCAGTCGGCCTCGGCGGCGGCCAGCTCCCCGATCCGGCCGTGCGGGCCGGCCCAGCGCTCGTCCTGCGACGTCGCGGTGACCGTGGTCAGCCAGCCGTGGTGCTCCGCGGCCATCGCGGTCAGCCAGGGCTGGGCGTAGGCCTCCCGCGCGGTGCGCACGCCGTGGAACAGGTGAGTCGGCCGGCCGCCCTCGTCGGCCAGCTGCTCGAGCATCGCCCGCATCGGCGCCAGCCCGGTGCCGCCGGCGATCATCAGCACCGGCCGGTAGGCGTGCGGGTCCAGGCTCAACCGGCCGTAGGGCGCGCCGAGGCGGATCGGCTCCCCCGGCCGCGCGGCCCGGACCAGCGCGGTGGACAGGGTTCCGCCGTCGATCGCCCGGACGTGCAGGTCGAACTCGTGCCCGCCGGGCCGGGTGGCCGGGGTGAACGGCCGCCAGATCCGCGGTCGCAGCTCGGGCGCCTGCAGGGCCAGCGATTGCCCGGCCAGGTAGGGCACCACCCGCTCGGTGCGCACCCGCAGCACCGCCAGGTCGAACGTGCACCGCTCGATGCGGATGATGTCCCCGTCGTACCAGGCGGGTTCATGCTCGGCGGCGAGCTGCGCACCGCGGGTCATCGCGTCGGTGACCGTGCGGTAGGCGGCCGCCCAGTTGGCGGCCAGCGCGTTGGTCCAGGCCGGACCGGAGAAGTGGGCGAGGGTGGCGACCAGCGCCTCGCCGACGGCCGGGTAGTGCTCGGCCAGCGCACCGAACTTGCGGTGATCGCGGCCCAGGTCGGCCAGGTAGGGCCGGAGCTCGGCGATCCGGTCGACGTGCGTGACGATCCGCACCAGGGCCTCCAGCAGGCGGTCCCGCTGCTCGGTCATCGACACCGGGAACATCGGCCTGACCTCGGGGTGGGTGAGGAACAGGTAGTTGTAGAAGTACATCGCGACGTCGTCACCGTGCGTGGCGACCGACGCGAAGTTGGCCTTCAGCGCGGCCGTGTCCAGCCCGGTTGCGGCGGGCGGGGGCTCCGAACTCGTCACGCTCCGCCTTCCCCGAGCCGATGCGATGTGGGCTGACAGAGACAACAACTACGCTGTAGCCGGAGACGATGCAACTATGTGTGACCGTTTCGGGCGATGTGTCGTCCGTTCGGGACTGACGATCCGCCTTACGGGTGACCGGTGATCGACCGTTACTCGTAGTTCTCGAACTCGGTGAGCGCCGACCAGTCCGGCCAGGTGACCTCCCAGACCCGGTGGATCAGCCCGTCGACGAAGGTGGCCACCAGCACGATCTCCATCTCGGTCGGTCGGGTGTCGGGCCGCGCGGTGGTGATCCACAGCCGGCCGGCGACCCGGTCGGCCGTCTCCACCCAGGCCTCGTCGTCGTACCGCACGGCGTAGCTGATCGGGGTCCGGTAGACGCGTTCGTGCCCGGCCGCGAACTCCGGGTAACCCTGGTCGACGCCGTTCGACGTCATCCGGAAATCCGGATGATAGTAGGTGGCGATGAGCGAGGGATCCTTGGCGATCACCATCCGCTCGAACATCTCCTTCAACAACGCGACGCTCATGACGGCATTGTGTACCTCACCCGGAGAACGGGACCTTCGACCGTCCCGAAGCGCGCACCGGGGTGGGAAACTCACATCGACCGAACAGCTAACCGTGGTTCACTCACCGGCCGGGGGTGGTTCACTCGGATCGGGCGATGTCGGCCCGCCGGCAACCGGCCACCGTAGATGTTCCAGCCGTCCCGAATCCGGTCGCCACAAGCACCCGCCGGATTCGCCGGCCCCTGTCGACCGCTCGGCCAGCCGGCCGTGAACCCCGACCACCCCGTCGCGTCCGACCGGACGCCTCGGGGTGGTGACCCGAAACCGAGGCGTACAACGACGTGACGCTGATCCTCCCCACCCCACGGGCCCGGCGGTTCCGGCGATGACGACCACCCTGTTCCTGGTCGTGACGGTGGTCGTCGTCGCCCTGTTCTTCGACTTCACCAACGGTTTCCACGACAGCGCCAACGCGATGGCGACGTCCATCGCCACCGGCGCGTTGCCCCCGCGGGTGGCCGTGCTGATCGCCGCCGTGCTCAACGTGCTGGGCGCGTTCCTGTCCACCGAGGTGGCCAAGACGATCTCCGCCGGCATGGTCAACGACGCCCTGGTCACCCCGACGATGATCTTCGCCGGGTTGGTCGCGGCGATCCTGTGGAACCTCATGACTTGGCTGTTCGGGCTGCCGTCCTCGTCCTCGCACGCGCTGTTCGGCGGCCTGATCGGCGCGGTGCTGATCGGCGCCGGCGTCGCCGGGGTCAACTTCTCGGTGATCGTGTCCAAGATCGTGCTGCCGGCGGTGGCGGCCCCGGTGATCGCCGGGGTGTCCGCGGCGCTGGCCACCCGGCTGGTCTACCGGCTGCTGCCCCGGGCCGACGAGGGACCGGCCGCCCGCTGGTTCCGGCGGGCCCAGACGGTGTCCGGGTCGATGATCGCGCTGGCCCACGGCACCTCCGACGGGCAGAAGACGATGGGCGTGATCACCCTCGTGCTGATCACCGCCGGCTACCAGACGTCCGGCACCGGGCCCGAGGTCTGGGTGATCGGCGCCGCCGGGCTGGCGATCGGGCTGGGCACCTACTCCGGCGGCTGGCGGATCATGCGGACGATGGGCAAGGGGCTGGTCGACCTGCACCCGTTGCAGGGCTTCGCGGCCGAAACCACCTCCGCATCGGCCATTCTCGCCTCCGCCCACATGGGCTTCGGGCTGTCCACCACGCAGGTCTGCGCGGGCTCGGTGATGGGCAGCGGGGCCGGTCGCCGGCCGGCCCACGTCCGCTGGCGCATCGCCGGGCGGATGGGGATGGGCTGGCTGCTGACCCTGCCGTCGTCCGCGATGCTCGGCGCGGCGGCCGCGGCGATCGCGCTGACCGGTCCGGTCGGGGTCGCGGCGGTGCTGGCCGCACTGGTCGCCGGCAGCCTCGGCATCCTGGTGGTGTCCCGGCGCAGCGCGGTGAACCGGCACAACGTCACCGACGCGTCGACGGTGACCGTGCAACTGCGGCGGCCGCATCCGGTCCGGCGGCGCTCGGACGAGCCGCCGGTGGTGGACAGGATCGCCTGACCGATCAGTGCCCGGCCAGTCCCGGATCGGCGGCGGCGTGCCTGGCGAAGAACCGCCACATCTGGGTGCTGGCCCGCGGTCCCCGCACGTCGCTGTAGCTGCCCGTCGCCGACCCACCGGACCAGGCGTGACCGAGCCCCTCCACCACCCACAGCTCCAGCACCACCTGGCGGCCGGCCGACCAGCGGGTCACCCGGTAGGGCCGCGGGCCGCGTCCGGACGTGGTCCGGGGCGGCAGCTTGTGCGTCTGCCGGCCCTTCCCGACCGGCCGTGCGTCGCCCCGCCCGGCCGCCGCGGCGCGGGCGGTGAGCCACTGGTCGGCGATCCGTTCGGCGTTGGCCGACCACACGGTGGTGTCGGCGGTGCCCTGCACGACGATCAGCGGCGGCAGCGCGGCGGAAGGCGTCGGGACCGAGCCGGAGCCGTGCATGGCCGACAGGGCGTCGGCCGGGCCGGTCGCGCTGCGATAGGGCGGGGCCGAATGCACGCCGACGGCGGCGAACAGCTCGGGGTAGGTCGCGGCGAGCACCATCGTCATCCCTCCCCCGGCGGAGATGCCCGCGGCGTAGATCCGCTTCGCGTCCACCCGCCACCGGGTCGTCTCCAGCGCGACCTGCCGGACGATGCCGGCCAGGATCGCCGGCTCCCCGGCCGCCCGCATCTGGTGGTTGCCCCGGAACCAGTTCCAGCAGCGCTGGGCGTGGTGGGTCACCGCCTGATCGGGGTAGACGACGATGAACTTGTGGGTGTCGGCCAGGTCGTTGAACCGGGTGCCGGCGGCGAAGTCGAGCCCGGTCTGCGCGCAGCCGTGCAGGGCCAGCAGCAGCGGTGCCCGGGTGGTGCGGCGCAGGCCCTTCGGGACGTACACGCGGTAGGCCCGGGTGCCGGCGATCCCGGTGTAGCGGTGCTGGTGCCAGGTGCCCTGGCCGAGCGAGGCCGGGTCCGGCTGCCGGGTCGCCCCGCCGGGTGGCGGCCACAGCTCGGGCAGGGCGCCGGCGGACGACCGGGCCGGCGTCGTCCTGGTGGTCTTCGACCTGGTGGCCTTGGTCGCCTTGGTGGCCTTGGTGGTCCGGGTCCGGGTCGTCCTGGTCGCCGAGCGGGCCGCCTTGGTCGCGGAACGGACGGCCTTGCTCGCCGACCGCTGCGCCCGCTTGGTGGCCCGCCGCGCCGTGCTCGGACTCGGCATCATCGCCCTGGCCAGGGCCGTGGGCAGGCTGGACTTCGCTCGGCGTGCCACACATCTCCCCGGGCTCGGTCGGACCGTCCCGATCACCCTAGGTCGGCCCGGCGCCGCTTCGGCGGACCGTCCACCGTGTGGAAAAGCACCCGCCGACGGTGTGTGGCCACCCCCTCGGTGGGGAAGTTCGGGTCGTCCGGGGCGATCCTCGGTCAGATCAGCCACCCTGTCCCTTCCGGTAACGCCTCGACGGCGTGAAAATCTGGAGGTGGGTTGCCCGCCGACGCCGTCTTCTTCTTGGGTCTTCGAGCCCGCGGATCAGCCTGGCGCCGGG
>JBDHZW010000364.1:0-5164 GCA_039812105.1 Nakamurella sp. | reverse complement strand
CCCTCCGGACCACACCGCCCACCGACCTTCGGGAGACCCGTGCGCCCGTCCGACCCGCCACGCCCCGGTGGCGAGCCGACACCCTTCCGGGTGGCCCGATGACGAGCCCCAACGGTCTGTTCGCCCTCGCGCCGTGGATGCTGCTGGCCTATCTGGCGCTGGCCGTCCTCGCGCCGACCCTGTGCCGCCACCTGGGCCGGGGCGCGCTGGTCGTGCTCGCCGTGCTGCCGGGGATCACCACGGTGTGGGCGGCCGCGATGCTGCCGTCGGTGCTGAACGGCGGCGCGCTCACCTCGCACACCCAATGGGTGCCGGCCATCGACCTGGCCATCGACCTGCGGATGGACGCGCTGGCGATGGCGTTGACGCTGATCATCGCGTTCATCGGGATGCTGGTGCTGCTGTACTCGGCCCGCTACTTCCCGCCCGACGACGACGGCTTGAGCAAGTACAGCGGCTCGCTGGTCGCGTTCGCCGGCGCCATGCTCGGCCTGGTCTGGGCGAACAACCTGATCCTGTTGGTCATCTGCTGGGAGCTCACCGGCATCCTGTCCTACCTGCTGATCGCGCACCGGGCGGGCAAGCGCTCGTCCCGGATGGCCGCGTCGCAGGCGCTGATGGTGACCACCGCCGGCGGCCTGGTCATGCTGGTCGGCGCGGTCATGCTGGGCGTGCTGGCCGGCACCTTCACCATCTCCGAGATCCTGGCGAACCCGCCGCACGGTCCGCTGATCACCACGTCGATCGTGCTGCTGATCGTCGGCGGCATCAGCAAGTCGGCCATCGTCCCGTTCCAGTTCTGGTTGCCCGGGGCGATGGCCGCGCCCACCCCGGCCAGCGCGTACCTGCACGCCGCGACCATGGTCAAGGCCGGCATCTACCTGTTCCTGCGGCTGGCCCCGGCGTTCGCGGTGCTCGACATCTGGCCGCCGCTGCTGATCACCCTGGGCGGCGCCACCATGCTGTTCGGGGCCGTCCTCGCGTTGCGGCAACGCGACCTGAAGCTGCTGCTGGCCTACGGCACCGTGTCCCAGCTCGGCCTGATGACCCTGGTGATCGGATCCGGCAACCCGGACGCGCTGCTCGGCGGCCTGGCCATGCTCATCGCGCACGCCACGTTCAAGGCGCCGCTGTTCTTCACCGTCGGCGTCATCGACACCGCCACCGGCACCCGCGACCTGACGAAGCTGTCCGGCCTCGGCCGGCGGATGCCGCTGCTCGCCACCCTGGCCGTGCTCGCCGCGATCAGCATGGCCGGCATCCCGCCCATGCTCGGGTTCGCCGCCAAGGAGGCCGACTACGCCGGCTTGCTGGAGGGCGGCACGTCCGGGCTGGTCGCGGTCACCGTGATGGCCGTCGGCTCGGCGATCACGGTCGCCTACAGTGCCCGGTTCATCTGGGGCGCGTTCGCCACCAAGTCCGGCGTCGAGGCCACCGAACCCGGCCCGACCAGCGCGTTCATGGTCGGCCCGACGATCGTCATGGTCGCCATCGGGCTGGTCCTGGGGGTGGCCCCGGGGCTGTTGGAGCCGCTGCTGCAGTCCTACGCGCAGACCGCCGGTCCCACCCACGACGGCGCGATGGCGCTGTGGCACGGCTGGTCGGTGCCGCTGGCGCTGTCCGCAGCCGGTTGGCTGGTCGGCGCCGCCGTGTTCGCCGGTCAACGGGCCTGGGAACGGCGCCGCGATCGGATCGCCCACCCCGGCGCCGACCCGGGCATCGCCTACCGGGTCAGCATCAGGGGCGTCGACCTCGTCGCCGACGGCGTCACCAACGCCACCCAGCGCGGCTCGCTGCCGGTGTCCCTCGGCGCGATCCTGATGGTGCTGGTGCTGTTCCCCGGCACCATGCTGCTGACCTCCGGCGTCGGCCCGGCCGACGTCGAGGTGATGGGCCAGCCGGGCACCCTGGTCATCTGCGTGGTCATCCTGGCCGTCGCCGCGGCCACGCTGCGGGCCCGCAAGGCGCTGCCCGCGGTGATGATGGTCGGCGGGGTCGGCTACTCGGTCGCGGTGCTGTTCATCCTGCGCGGCGCCCCCGACCTGGCCCTGACCCAGATCCTGGTGGAGACGATCACGCTGGTCGCCGCGCTGCTGGTGCTCACCCGGCTGCCGGACGACGTGCTGTTCGCCAAGCACCGCGGCAACGGCTTCCGCGCGGTGATCGCGGTGGCCGCCGGCGCGCTGATGACGATGCTCGCGCTGATCATCCCGGGCACCCGGGTCGCCACCCCGGTGTCGGAGGATCTGGCCGGCCCGGCGGTCGAGTTCGGCGGCGGGCACAACATCGTCAACGTCATCCTGGTCGACGTCCGCGCGTGGGACACGTACGGCGAGATCACCGTGCTGATCGCCGCGGCCACCGGCGTCGCCTCGATGATCTTCCTGGTCCGGCGCACCGGCCGGACCCCGCGCCGGCCGGCCCAGGAACTGGCCAAGGGCCGACCGCACGAGCCGTCGCCGTGGCTGGCCACCAACTGGATGCCCCGGCGCTCGCTGCTGCTCGAGGTCGTCACCCGGATGATCTTCCACGTGATCGTCGTGTTCTCGGTGTACGTACTGTTCGTCGGGCACGACGCCCCCGGCGGCGGCTTCGCGGCCGGCCTGATCGTCGGCCTCGCGCTGGCCCTGCGCTACATCGCCGGCGGTGCCTACGAACTCGGCGAGGCCGCCCCCTGGGATCCGGGCATCCTGATGGGCATCGGCCTGTTCATCTCCTCGGCCACCGCGGTGTACGGGGTGCTCGCCGGCGGGGCCGCGCTGCAGTCGACGATCCTGAAGGCGACCGTGCCGCTGCTGGGCGACCTGAAGTTCGTCACCTCGTCGATCTTCGACATCGGCGTGTACCTGATCGTCATCGGCCTGGTCCTGGACGTGCTGCGGGCGATGGGTGCCGAGCTGGACCGGCAGGGGATGCTGGAGCGGGCCGAGGCGACCACTCCGGCCCGGACCCGGGGGTCGGCCCGATGACGACCAACCTGGTGCTGGCGATCACCATCGGCGCGCTGTTCGCCGCCGGGGTCTACCTGATGCTGTCCCGCAACCTGATCCGGGTGATCCTGGGCTTCCTGCTGGCCGGGCACAGCATCAACCTGCTGCTGCTGACCACCGGGGTGGGCGGGGTGCCGCCGATCGTCGGCGAGGCGGACGCCGGCGAGCAGATGGCCGATCCGATCCCGCAGGCGCTGATCCTCACCTCGATCGTGATCAGCCTGGCCGTCTCCACGTTCCTGTTCGCGATGGCCTACCGGAACTACCGCAACACCCGCGATCCCGAGATCGAGGACGAACTCGAACCCGACGAATTCGCCGACGCCGAGGCCGGGGCGGGTGAGGAATGACCACCTGGAACTGGCTGCTGCCGATGTCGATCATCCTGCCGATCTCCGGTGCCGCGCTGACCCTGGTGGCCAGCCGGCGGCCGCGGGTGCAGCGCACCATCTCGGTCACGGTGATCTCGATCCAACTGCTCGTCGAGCTGACCCTGATCACCCAGGTGACCAAGGGCGGACCGATGGTGATGCACGTCGGCGGGTGGACCGCACCGTTGGGCATCACCCTGGTCGCCGACGAACTGGCCGCGTTCATGATGGTGGTCTCCACCGTGGTCTCGCTGGCCGTGCTCGTCTACGGCATCTCGCAGGGCATGGCCGACCGGGAGTCCGGGCCCGACGTGCCGATCTCGATCTTCCACCCGACGTTCCTGATCCTGGTCACCGGCGTGTCCAACGCGTTCATCGCCGGCGACCTGTTCAACCTGTTCGTCAGCTTCGAGATCCTGCTGACCGCCAGCTTCGTGCTGCTCACCTCAGGGGGCACCCGGGAGCGGCTGCGGGCCGGCGCCCCCTACATCGTGGTCTCGCTGCTCTCGTCGCTGATCTTCCTGGCCGGCATCGCGATGGTGTACGCGGCGACCGGCACGGTGAACCTGGCCGACCTGTCGAACAAGATCCCGGGCCTGCCGGCCGGCATCGTGGCCACCCTGCAGGCGCTGCTGCTGGTCGCCTTCGGGATCAAGGCCGCGGTGTTCCCGATGTCGGCCTGGCTGCCCGATTCCTACCCGAGCGCGCCCGCCCCGGTCACCGCGGTGTTCGCCGGCCTGCTCACCAAGGTGGGCATCTACGCGATCATCCGGGTGCAGACGCTGCTGTTTCCGACCGGATCCTTCGGCACCCTGCTGATGATCGCCGCGCTGGCCACCATGATCGTCGGCATCCTGGGCGCGATCTCGCAGTCCGGCATCAAGCGGATGCTGTCGTTCACGCTGGTCTCGCACATCGGCTACATGCTGTTCGGCGTCGCCCTGGGCTCGGAGACGGGACTGTCCGCGGCGATCTACTACGTCGCCCACCACATCTTGGTGCAGACCGCGCTGTTCCTGGCCGTCGGCCTGGTCGAGCGGGTGGCCGGCACCACCGTGCTGGCCCGGCTGGGCGGCCTGGCCGCGGCCGCGCCGATGCTGGCCGTGCTGTTCTTCATCCCGGCGATGAACCTGGCCGGGGTGCCGCCGCTGTCCGGGTTCCTGGGCAAGGTCGGCCTGTTCGAGGCCGGCGTGCAGGACGGGCGGATGCTCGCCTACATCCTGGTCGCGGGTGGCGCGCTGACCAGCCTGCTCACCCTCTACGCGATCATCCGGGTTTGGGGCCGGGCATTCTGGCGGCCACTGCCCGAGCCCACGGCGATCGGAGCCGACGCGCTGGAGACCGAGTCCGGCCGGTCGCTGCTGACCCGGCGCCGGGTGCAGCGGGAGGCGCGGCTGCGGATGGCCCGGCAGGAGAGCGCGCGGCTGCCGATCGGCATGGTCGGCGCGACCACCGCGATCGTGGCGGTCAGCCTGCTGCTGACCGTCGCCGGCGGGCCGATCTACGACATCGCCGACAAGGCCGGGGCGAGCCTGTCCGACCGGTCCGTCTACGTGAATGCGGTGCTCAACTCCGGCGCGCAGGCGCCGCCCGGGTCGCCCGGCTCCACCGGCTCGACCGGTTCCGACGGGGGCACCGGATGAGCCCGGGCAAGTTGCGGCGGCGCGCCGTCGAGGTGCGCGGGGCGAGGATCCCCGGCAGCGGCGGGTGGGCGCCCTACCTGATGACGCTGGTCGCCCTGGTGCTGGTGTGGACCGCGTTGTGGGGGTCGGCGTCGCTGACCGTCGTCCTGCTCGGTTTCCT
>JBDHZW010000363.1:0-5172 GCA_039812105.1 Nakamurella sp. | reverse complement strand
GGATGCGGGTCCCAGACGACGGGCACCTGCGCCGCCGCCGCCCGCAGGGCGGCCCGCAGGCCGTCGTGGCCGGTCAGGCCGGTGCCGTAGTCGGACACCAGCACGGCGTCGGCCGCGGCCAGCCGGTCCCGGACGGCGCCGACGGCCAGGTCGGCCGGGTCCGCCGGGCCGCCCTCGTCCAGCCGGACGATCGGTTGACCGGCGCTGCGCACCCGCGTCTTCGTGCGGGTCGGCCCGTGTTGCGGGACCGGCAGCACGTCCACCCGCCCGGCCAGCAGCTCGACCAGCCGCCGACCCGGACCGTCGTCGCCGACCGGCGCGATCAGGGTGACCCGGCACCCGGTGTCGGCGCAGAGCAGGGCGGCCAGGCCGGCCCCGCCGGGCGATTCCCACACGGTGTCCACGTCCAGCACCGGGACCGGAGCGTCCGGGCACAGCCGGTCGCTGCCGCCATCGATCGTCCGGTCCAGCATGACGTCGCCGACCACGACGATGTGCCGGCTCATCCGGTCAGCTCGGGCAGCTCGTCCAGCACGCACGGCCGCGGATCCCGCCGGCCGGGCACCGGGTGGATCCCGAGCGCCGCGTCCACGGCCGCGCACAGGGCGTGGATCGCGACCAGGTGCACCGCCTGCACCGCCGCGGTCGACGGGGCGGGGACGGCGATCGCGTCGTCGCAGGCACCGGCCAGCGGGTTGGGTGCCGGGCCGGTCAGCGCCCAGCAGACCATGCCGAGCCGGGCCGCCCGGTCGGCGGCCACCAGCACGTTCGGGCTGCGGCCGGAAGTGGACAGCAGCAGCAGGACGTCGCCCGGCCGGCCGTGCGCCTGCACCTGCCGGGCGAACATCTCCTCCGCCCCGTAATCGTTGACGATGGCGGTGAGACTGGACGTTTCGGCCGAGAGGCAGATCGCGGACAGCGGCCGCCGGTCGGCCAGGAAGCGACCGACGAGTTCGGCGGTGAGGTGCTGTGCCTCGGCGGCGCTGCCGCCGTTGCCGGCCACCAGCAGCCGGCCGCCGCCGGTCAGGGCGCCGGCGAGCACGCCGGCCCACCGGTCGATCGTCGGCGCCTCGCCGCGCAGCGCGACGAACGCGCGGCGCAGTTCCCGGTCGTGGTCGGCGATCCAGTGGTGCGTGTTCATGCTCCGCTCACCTGCCGGTCGCGACGGCCGGGCCGGACCACCACGGTCCGGTAGGCGGCCACCGTGCTGCGCGCGACGGTGACCCAGCCGTAACGGGTTTCCGCCCGCTGCCGGGCGGCCCGGCCCATCCGCCGGCGCCGCAGCGGATCGTCGCGCAGTCCGATCAGGGCGGTGGTCAGCGCGTCGGGATCCCGGGCCGGCACGAGCAGGCCGGTCACCCCGTGCTCGACGGTGTCCAGCAGCCCGCCGACGGCGCTGCCGACCACCGCCCGGCCGCAGGCCGCGGCCTCCAACGGCACGATCCCGAAGGGTTCGTACCAGGGCGTGCACACCACCGCGTCGGCCTCGTGGAACAGGGCCGGCAGCCGCCGGTGGTCCACCCCGCCGGTCATGCCCACCCGGTCATCGACCCCGAGCTCCGCGGCCAGATCGAGCAGCCGGCGGGCCTCCGGATCGGCGGCCAACCGGTCCGCGGGTGGGCCGCCGGCGATGGTCAACTCGGCGCCGGGCAGCCGGGCCAGCGCCAGCAGCACGGTGTCCAACCCCTTGCGCTCCACCAGGCGGCCGACCGCGAGCAGCCGGAAAGGTGCCGATGCGTCGGGTGTCTCGACCGCGGGGGGAGCGAACAGGGTCAGGTCGACGCCGCACGGCACGACCGTCACGATGGCCGGGTCCACCCCCATCGCGGTCAGCTCGCGCACCTCGTCCGAGCAGGTGGCGACGATCAGGTCGGCGGCGGCGCCGATGGTCCGTTCCGCCCCGATCCGGCCGGGCGGGCTGGTGTCCAGGGCACCCTGGTGCCGCTGCTTGGTCACGCCGAGCGCATGGTAGGTCTGCACCACCGGGACGCCCAGCGTGCCGCCCGCCCGCAGGGCGGCCAGGCCGGACATCCAGAAGTGGGCGTGCACCAGGTCGGGGGGTCCGACCCGCCGCCAGTGGGCGGTCAGCCAGTCGCCGAACGCCGGCATGAACGGCAGCAGCTCGTCCTTGCCGATCGATTCGGCCGGCCCGGCCGGCACGTGCACCACGGTGACCCCGCCGCCCATCCGCACCTCGTCCGGCGGGAACGGGTTGTCCCGCCGGGTGTAGACCGTCACGTCGTGCCCCTCGGCGGCCAGTGCGCCGGCCAGCGCGGCGACGTGCACATTCTGGCCGCCCGCGTCGACGCCGCCCAGCGTCGCCAGCGGGCTGGCATGTTCGGACACCATCGCGATCCTCATCGCGCCACCTCCTTGAGAACGCCTTGCCAGTCGGTCAGGAATCGGTCCAATCCGAAGCGCCGCAACGCGTATCGGCGGCCGGCCAGGCCGGCCGTGCGGGCCGCGCCGGGGTCGGCCAGCAACCGCCGGCCGGCGTCGATCAGGGTCCGTGGATCGGCGGCGACGGTGCCCGCCTCGGGCGGCACCGCGTCGTGCGCGGCGGTCGAGTCGACGGCGATGACGGGCAGCCCAAGCATCATCGCCTCGATCAGGGACAGCCCGAGGCTGGTCCAGCGGAACGGGTGCAGGTAGGCCCGGGCGCCGGCCAGGGCCAGGTGCAGCAGCGGCTGCGGCACGTCCTCGTGCAGGTGCCCGGCCAGCCGCGGGGCCAGGCCGGCCAACCCGGCCAGACCCATGCCGTACACCTCGACCGGCAGGTCGGCGGCCACCCGCAGCAGGACGTCGGCGCCGGCCACCCGGCGGCGGCGCACCGGTTCGTTCACCACCGCCGCGATCCGGGCGTCCTGACCCGTGTAGCGGTACCCGGGGTCCGGGATGCCGTGCTCGATCACCACGGTCGGCGCCCGGCCGGTGTCCCACATCAGCGCGTTGTAGGCGGTGACGTGCACGACGGGGATATCGGTGCGGTCGGCCATCGCGTGGACCGTCGAGGCGGCCGGCCCGGACGGGGCGTTGTGCTCCAGGTACACCGCGGGCAGATCGACGCCGGGCCGGCGCCCGGTCCACGCCCGCACCAGGTCGAGTTCGCCGGGCCGTTGCAGCACCACGACGTCGATGTCCTGGTCGGCCAGCCGCTCGGGGGCGATCTCGTCGGCAGCGTCCGGCCACCGCCAGGTGCGGGCCCGACCCCGACCGTCGGGCCCGCGACCCGGCACGACCGGCAGCAGGTACCGGTCGGGGCCGGCGAGGAACGAGGTCGTCCACGACCCGTGCACGTGCCAGATCAAGATCCTCATGCCGGCGCCGCCAGCGCGACCGGGGCCAGCCGGTCGACCGCGTCGGCCACCTGCGCCGGTGAGATCGCCGTCAGGCAGGGATGACCCGGGACCGGGCAGGTCCGGGCGCGGCTGTCCCGGCAGGGTGCCCGCTGGTCGCCGAGCACGATCGACGGCGTCCGGTAGGGCGCCCACCGCCCGGCCGGCACGACCGGGGCGAACAGCGAGACCACCGGGGTGCCCACCGCCGCGGCCAGGTGGGCCGGGCCGGTGTTGCCGACCACCAGGCAGGCCGCCCGGGCGAGCACGGCGGCCAGCTCCGGCAGGGTCGTCGAGCCGGCCAGATCGATCGACCCGGCGCCGGCGACGGCCGCGCACAGCTCCCGTTCGCCCGGCGATCCGGTCACCACCACGCTCCGGCCGCGCCGGACGAGTTCGGCCACGATCTCGCGGGCGTGCGCCGGCGCCGGCGCCCGGGCCGGCACCGACGCGCCGGGATGCACGACCACGAAGTCGTCGCCCGGCACCGGGAGGTCGACATCGGGCAGCGGCCGGCGGACGGCCAGCCCGCCGTCGTCGCCCGCCGGCTGGCGCCCGCCGGCGGCGGCGGCCAGGTCCAGCGCGGCGTCCACCTCGTGCCCCTCCCGCCGGGGGTGTCGCACGTCCAGCAGCGAGCCCGGGTAGTCGACGGAACTGCCGGCCACCCAGCCGATTCCGGCCAGCCGGGCGAGCAGCGCCATCGGCAGCGGGCTCTGGTGGAACGAGGTGAAGACGATCGCCCGGGAGTACCGGCGGGCCGCGAGCCGGGTGATCAGCCGCCGCACCACCGATCGGTCGACGGCCGGCGGGTCGAAGCCGGTCCACGGCGCGTCGAACACCAGCACGTCCCGCACGCCGGGCAGCAGGCGGCCGGCCGCCGCCCCGGCCGGGGACACCAGCAGGTCGACCGGGCCGCCGGTCGCCGCCAGCGCCCGCACCGCCGGCCCGGTGAGCAGCACGTCGCCGTCGCTGTCCAGCCGGACCGCCAGCCGGGCGTCGTCGGCGACCCTTCCGCCGGCGACCCTTCCGCCGGCGCCCCTTCCGCCGGCGCCCCTTCCGCCGGCGCTCATGGCCGCCTCGTCGGGCCGGTCACGATCCGGTCGACGGCCGCGGTCAGCGAGTCGGCCACCGCCGGGGCCCGGGAGATCTCGTCCGCCCGGGTGACGCCGGTGGGGACAAGGTAGGGACGCGCCCCGGCGGCGATCGCCGCGTCCACGTCGGCGCCGATGTCGCCGACGACGGCACACTCGAAGGGGGCGACGCCCAGGTCCCGGGCCGCATCCAGGATGAGCCCCGGCTCCGGCTTGCGGCACCGGCATCCGGCGTCCGGGGCGTGCGGGCAGATCCGCCAGGTGTCGAACGGCCCGACCAGCTCGTCGATCCGCCGGTTGACCGCCGCGACGGCCGCCGGGGTCAGCCGGCCGCGTCCGACGCCCGATTGGTTGCTGACCACGGCGACCCGAACGGCGCTGCGCCGCAGGCGATCCACCGCCGGTCCGGCGTCCGGCACCGGCGTCACCAGCGCCGGATCGCCGTTGTACGGCACGTCGTGCACGAGCGTGCCGTCCCGGTCGAACAGCACGGCCCGCACCGGCACCGGCCAGCCGCCGGCCCGGCGGTGCCGCCACCGGCCGCGGAGCCGGTGCCCCACCGCCAGGGCCGGGATCAACGGGCTGGTCAGCAGCATGTCGCCGGCCTCCGCGCGGCCGGCGGCGGTGCGCAGGTCGGGACCCGGCGCGATCCGCCGGGCGGCGAAGTCGACGGTGAGGGCGAGCGACAGGGTCAGCGCCACCGCCCCGATCCGCCGGCGGCCGGCCGCCGCCGCCGCACCGGCCAC
>JBDHZW010000362.1:0-5236 GCA_039812105.1 Nakamurella sp. | reverse complement strand
CCGCGCCCGGCGGCAAGATCCTGCGCCTGACCGCGGACCTGGAGCCGGCGCCGGGCAACCCGGACGATCCGCCCCTGGCCGGCGGCGCCGGCTGGGACCTGGGCCACCGCAACGTCCAGGGCCTGGCGTTCGACGATCGCGGCCGGTTGTGGGCGGCCGAGTTCGGCCAGGACACCTGGGACGAGCTCAACCTGATCGAGCCGGGCCGCAACTACGGCTGGCCGGTGGTCGAGGGCATCGGCGACCAGCCGCAATACACCAACCCGGAACGGGTCTGGGCGACCGACGACGCCTCCCCCAGTGGGCTGGCCTACTGGCGAGGCTCGCTCTGGCTGGCCGGCCTGCGCGGCGAGCGGCTCTGGCAGATCCCGCTCAAAACCTCCGCCGCTGCGGGTCCGCCGACCGCCGAGCCGATCGCCCACCTGGACGGAACCTACGGCCGGCTGCGCACCGTCGCCGCCGCTCCGGACGGCAGCCTGTGGCTCACCACGTCCAACACCGACGGCCGGGGCGACGTCCGCGACGGCGACGACCGGATCCTGCGCCTGCAACTCGGCTGAGGCCACCGGGCCCGGCCCAGGTCCGCCCATCCGTGAGTAAGGTCGAGCCGCCCCGCGCGACCGACGTTTCCCCCGGTCTCGGGGGCCGCCCAGCCCCGCGAGCGGCCGCGCGGCCCGGCCGGACGAGCGGGCCGATCGAGCACGCGGGCGCGAGCTGTCCACACGAGTTGTCCACAGGCGCGGGCGAATTTCCGACGGACGCCGCCCCGCCGCCTACCGTCGAGCCGATGACCACCCGCACCACCCGGCGTTCCGGCCGCGACCTGCAGCCCAGCCTGCCCGATCGGCTCCGGCAGCGCTGGGCCGACCGCCGGCGCGGCGGACGGCTGCCCCGCAACCTGCGCCGGCTGGCCGCAGGGGCGCTGGTGGTGACGGCGGGATTGCTGCTGGTCGTGCCCGCCCGGCCGGTGACCGGTCAGCCGGTGCTCGTGCTGACCAGGGACCTGCCGGTGGGCGCGGTGGTGCAGCCGTCCGACCTGACCATCGCCGCCCGGATGGAGCCGCCCGACGGTGCGCTGACCGGCCCCGCCCAGGCGACCGGCCGCACCCTGGCCGGTGCCGCCCGCCGCGGCGAGGTGCTGACCGACGTGCGGCTGGTCGACCCGGTCGGCCCCCAGCCGGGACCGGGCCGGGTCGCGGTGCCGATCCGCCCGGCCGACGCGACGGTTGTCGACCTGCTGCGTCCGGGCATGCACGTCGCCGTGGTGTCCGTCACCGACGACGGCGCCGCGACCACCCTGGTGGCGGACGCGGTCGTGCTGGTCGTGGGCACGGCCGAGGCCGCGAGCACCCGCCGCGACCAGGAGACACCGGTGGTGCTGGCCGTCCCCGAGGACAGCGCCGACCAGGTCGTGGCGGCGGCCCTGACCGGCACCCTGGCTCTCCGGTTCACCTGACCGACGCATCCGGCGGGTACTGTCCTCACGTCATTCCGGGGGGCGCGAGTCGGAGCGTCCCCGGGCGGCCCTGCGCACACCGGGGTCGGCCGGCAAGGGGGATGACGAGCCAGAGGAGGGCACATGATCAAGGGCTTCAAGGACTTCATCCTGCGCGGCAACGTCATCGATCTCGCGGTGGCGGTCGTCATCGGCGCGGCCTTCACCGCGCTGGTCACCGCGGTGACCGCAAACCTGATCCAGCCGGTGCTGAACGCGCTCGGCGGCGTCGACACCGGCTCGATCGGCTTCTACGTCAACCCGAACAAGCCCGAGTCGTACATCAACCTCAGCGCGATCCTGAACGCGATCATCACCTTCCTGATCACCGCGCTGGTCGTCTACTTCGTGTTCGTCGCGCCGATGAAGAAGATCTCGGACCTGGCCGCCCGGAAGAAGGTGCCGGTCAAGGCCGACCCGACCGAGGTCGAACTGTTGATCCAGATCCGCGACCTGCTGGAGTCCCGGGGTGCCACAGCCGCCACCGCCACCGCGTCGACCACGGCCGCCGGCCGGACGACCGCGGAGAAGCCGGACGCCACCTGACGATCAGCCGGCTGACGGTCAGCCAGCTGTCGATCAGCCAGCTGTCGATCAGCCGTGGTGGGGCGGCCGGTTCTCCAGGTACCACCGGTCGTCCACGGACCGGCCCGCCCCCCGCTCGTCCCCGGTGACGTCGGGCAGCACGTCACCGAAGATCTCGTCCAACCGGCGGCGCCGGGCGGCGTCGGACTCGGCCGCCGCATCCGTTGGTCGGCCGCCGGGCCCGTCGTCCGGTGGCGTCGCGGCGGGTAAGTTCATGACGCCCAGCATTCCACCGCCCGCGACGTCGCCGGCCCACCGCCGCCGCCCGGGCCGTCCCCGGGAGCCCATGTGGGATTGATCGACAAGTCCAAGGAAACGGCGGACGGGGTCAGCCAGAAGGCCCAGGACGTGGCCGGCGAGGCGATCGTCAGGGCGGTCCAGACGGCCGGTCCGGTGTGGGACAAGACGAAGGATCTGGCCGGTGAGGCGGTCACCAGGGCCACCCAGATCGCCGGGCCGGCGTTGGGGAAGGCGGGCGAGGTCGCCGCGCCGGTGCTGCAGCTGGCCGCGCCGGCATTGGACAAGGCGAAGTCGGTCGCCGGTGACGTCGCCGGCAAGGCCATGACGGCGGCCGGGCCGGCCATGGAGCAGGCGATGGAACAGGCCAGGGCGGTCGCCGGCACCGCCGGTCAGCTGGTCGGCGGCGCGGCGAGCGAGATCAAGAATCGGGTGCTCGGCGCCGACCGGTCCGACCGGCCGGACGACTGAGGAACGTCAGACCTCCGGGTCGCTGAGTTGCTCGATCACGTGGATCGCCAGCGGCGTCAGGGTGGCCATGCCGTCCCGGATGGCCGCCCGCGAACCGGCGATGTTGGCGACCAGCGTCGACCCGGAGACCCCGACCAGGCCCCGGGAGATCACCGCGTCGGTGACCCCGGCGGCCATCCCCGACCAGCGCAGCGCCTGCGCGATGCCCAGCAGTTCCCGATCGATGACCTCGGTGGTCACGTCCGGCGTGACGTCCCGCGGCGACACTCCGGTCCCGCCCACGGTGACGACCAGATCCACCCCGCCGATCACCGCGGTGTTCAACGCCGTCCGGATGGCGACCTCGTCCGATGGCACGGTGACCGACCCGTCCACGACGAACCCGGCCTCCTGCAGGAGTTCGGTGACCAGTGCGCCGGCGCCCTCGTCGTCCTCGCCGTGCAGGGTGTGATCGGTGATCGACACGATCAGTGCGCGACCGGCGTGATGGCTGGTGGACACCGCTGGGCCTCCTCGTCGTGGCCGGCGCGCCCGATCGCAGCCGGCTGTGGGGGACGCGAGTCACCCTATCGAGACCGGCACCATCGTCCCCCACCCGGGATGCCGGACGCCGTTCGGCGAGCAGCCGCGAGCGCGGTCGCGATACCGTCCGTTTTGTCGCACCCAGCTTCACCCCGACTTCGAGCCCGACATCCAGCCTGACATCAGAAGGACGTCCATTCATGGCCACTCGCAAGAGCACCGCCCGAGATCTCGCGCAGATCGCGGTCTTTGCCGCCCTCATCGCCGCCCTCGGGCTGCCGGGGAGCATCACCATCGGCTCGACCGGCGTGCCGATCACCCTGCAGACCCTGGGCATCATGCTGGCCGGCGGCATCCTCGGCGCTCGGAAGGGCTTCCTGTCGGTCCTGGTCTTCCTGGTGCTGGCCACCGCCGGGCTGCCGCTGCTGGCCGGCGGCCGGGGCGGCCTGGCGATCTGGACGGGCCCGTCGGCCGGCTACCTGGTCGGGTTCCTGGCCGGGGTCGTCGTGGTCGGCGCTCTCACCGCGAGGATCCTCCCCCGCTACCCGCTGTGGCAGGGCATCCTGGTCAACCTGATCGGCGGCGCCCTGGTGATCTACCTGTTCGGCGTCACCTGGCTGGCCATCCGCACCACCTGGGGTGCGGCGATCACCGGGGCCATTCCGTTCCTGCCCGGTGACGTGCTCAAGGCGGTGGTGGCCGCGCTGGTGATCAAGCAGGTGCATCGCGCCTATCCCGGCCTGATCCCGGGCGTGGGCGCGGGCTCGCCGGCGGACCCGGAGAAGGTCGCCCGCTGACCGCAATTCCCCTCGGGCGCCGGGACGGTTCGCCGGCGATCACCCGGGCCGGCGGCACCCTCAGCTACCGGGAACTGGCCCGGCTGATCGACCGGGTGCCGGTGGACGGTCCGGTGACGGTCGCCGGCGCCGACCCGGCCGACGCCCTCGTCGCGGTGTTCGGTGCGGCCCGGGCCGGCCGCCCGGTGCTTGTCGCCGACCCGGCGTCACCCCCGGCCGTGCTGCCGGACCCGATCCCCACCGGCACGTTCCTGATCGTCGTCACCTCTGGCACCTCGGGCCATCCCCGGCCGGTGCTGCGCACGGCCGAGTCGTGGACGTCGTCGTTCGCGGCGTTCTCCGAGCTGACCGGCATCGGACCCGACGACCGGGTGCTGCTGACCGGCCCGCTGCACGCGACGATGCACCTGTTCGCGGCGGTGCACGCGCTGGCGGTCGGCGCGCACCTGGTCGACGACCTGGCGGTCGCCACCGCCGCCCACGCGGTGCCGTCCCGGCTGGCCACCCTGCTCGACGAGCTCCCCGGCGGCGCCCCGCTGCGCACCGCGGTGGTGGCCGGGGCCGCGCTGCCCGACCGGATCGCCGACCGGGCGCTGGACCGGGGGCTGGCGGTGACCGAGTACTACGGCGCGGCCGAGCTGTCGTTCGTCGCCGCCCGCCGGGTGCCCGCGCCGCTGCGCGCCTTCCCCGGTGCCGAGGTCCGGCTGCGCGACGGCACGGTGTGGGTCCGCTCGCCGTACCTGTCCACCGGCTACCCGGCCGGCGTCGCCGGGCCGTTCGTCGTCGACGACGCCGGTTTCGGGACCGTCGGCGACCTGGCCGAGGAGGTCGGCGGCGGCCTGCGGATCCGCGGACGGGGCGACGCGGCGATCACCACCGGCGGCGCGACGGTGCTGGCCGAGGACGTCGAGGACGCGCTGTTGACGGTGCCCGGCGTCGTCGCCGCCGCCGTCGTCGGCGTGCCGCACCCGCGGCTCGGACAGCTGGTGGTGGCGGTGCTCGAACTCGAACCCGGCACGGAGCCCGGCGCGGTGCGGGCCGCCGCCCGCGCCCGGTTGCGCGCCCAGTCGCTGCCCCGCCGCTGGCTGGTGACCCCGCGCCTGCCCCGCACCCCCGGCGGGAAGGTCGC